>JBFGCT010000013.1:0-39743 GCA_041581055.1 Ilumatobacteraceae bacterium
CCTCGGGCTGGCGACCCCGATGGCGATCATGGTCGGCACCGGCCGGGGCGCCCAACTCGGGGTGATCATCAAGGGCGGCGAAGTGCTGGAGGACACGCGCAACGTCGATGTGATCGTGCTCGACAAGACCGGCACGGTGACGACCGGCCGGATGAGCGTGGCCGACGTGTTCGCCCCCGACGCCGGCGCACATGAGCTGAGCGAGTTGATCCAGCTCGCGGGCGCCGTCGAATCGCTGTCCGAGCACCCGATCGCGCAGGCGATCGGCGCGTTCGCCGGCGCCGACCGCCCCGTCGACGACTTCGAGAACAAGCCGGGCCACGGCGTGATCGGCACGGTCGACGGCGCCGAGGTGCGCGTCGGCCGGCGGCTGTTGTTCGACACGATTCCGCCAGCGGTCGAAGCTGCCGCCGCCGCCGCGGAGGCCAAGGGCCAGACGGCGGTGTTCGTCGGACGCGGTGGCGGCGCCGAGGCGGTGATCGCCGTCGCCGACACGATCAAGCCGACCTCCTCCGCGGCGATCACCGCGTTCCACGAGCAAGGGCTCGAGGTCACGCTGCTGACCGGCGACAACCGGCGCACCGCGGAGTGGGTCGGCGCCGAGATCGGCGCCGACCGCGTCATCGCCGAGGTGCTCCCCGGGGACAAGGTCGACGAGGTCCGGCGCCTCCAGGAGGCCGGACACCGCGTCGCGATGGTCGGCGACGGCATCAACGACGCGCCCGCGCTGGCGCAAGCCGACCTCGGCATCGCCGTCGGCACCGGCACCGACGTCGCGATGGAGGCCTCCGACCTCACGATCGTCGCCGGCGACCTGCGAGCCGTCGCCGACGCGATCGCGCTGTCGCGTCGCACCCTGACGACGATCAAGGGCAACCTGTTCTGGGCCTTCGCCTACAACGCGGCGGCGATCCCACTTGCCGCCCTCGGCGTGCTCAACCCGATGATCGCCGCCGGCGCGATGGGATTCTCGTCGCTGTTCGTCGTCACCAACAGCCTCCGCCTCCGGCGCTTCGCCGGATACCGCACCGACCACTTCGACCGAACGGGCATGTCGCTCGGAACTCCAGCGGCGCAACCAGACCAGAAAGCGACCGTCTCACCATGACCACGTCCGAAACGACCAGCGGCGCACGCGTCTACTCTGTGCCCGCCATCTCCTGTGGCCACTGCAAAGAGGCGATCGAGTCGTCGGTCGGCGCCGTCGACGGCGTCGCCGCGGTCACCGTCGACATCGACGCCAAGACCGTGACGGTCGTCGGCGGCGTCGACCCGGACATCGTCGCGGCGATCGACGACGCCGGCTACGACGTCGCCTGAGATCGCGGTCGGCCATTGCCCGCGCCGGCGATCGCGACCAGACTGCCGGTCATGGACGCAACGACGGCAATGCAGCAGACCAACCAAATCGTGACCGGCCTCATCGCCGGCCTGACCCCGGAGCACCGGGAGATGTCGACGCCGTGTGAGAAGTGGACCGTCCACGATCTCATCGGCCACATGTGCGGGGGCGGCCAGATGATCGCCGGCGGCCTCCAGGGGCAGGCGCCGCCCGCCGAAGCGCCCGACTTCCTCGCCGACGGTCCGGCGAACGGATGGGCGAACGCCTACGCCGCGTTGTCCGCGGCGGCGACGCCCGAGGCGCTCGCCTCCAATCATCAGATGCCGTTCGGCGAGGTGCCCGGCGAGGTCGCCGTGTCGGTGATCACCGCCGACCACCTCGTGCACGCATGGGATCTGGCCCAGGCGACCGGGCAGGAGCTCGACGTCGACGAGGAGTTGGCGACGTTCGCGCTCCAGACCTGGCAGATGGTGGTTCCGGCCGAGGGCCGGACCGGCGACGGGTTCGCCCCGGCCGTCACGGTTCCCGACGACGCGTCGGCGCTCGACCGCGTGGTGGCCTACACCGGCCGTCAGCCCTGATACATCGCGCGCAGCGCCGCCATCGCCTCGGCCACCACCGCATCGTCGGTGAGCAGTTCGATCTCCTCGGCGACGCTCGCCGCGTTGAACGCCATCAGGATCGGCGCCCCGGTGTACTTCGCGATGTTGACCCACGACGCGAACCGGCCCCGCTCTGGCCCGGCATAGCCGACGAAATCGGCGTCGGCGTCCCAGAAGACCTCGTCGAACCGGAGGTAGACCTTGTCGAGCAGCCCCATCCCGAGCCGGTCGATGGCGCCGAGCTTCGTCGCCGGAAGCGGTGGGGTGAACCGGATCGCCCCCGCCTTGAGCACGCCGAGCGGCACGGTGACGACCGCGGCGTCGGCGTCCAACGAGCCCGAATCGGTCGTGACCGCCACGCCGCGGCCGCCGTGCTCGATCGCCGACACCGTGACGCCGAGCGCGATGTCGTAGCCGGTCTGCAGTTCGGGCAGGATCTGCGCGTACCCGCCGGGGAACACCACGTCGCCCCCGGCCCCGCCGCCTCCCTCCTCGATCGCCTCCGGTGACAGGTCGCCGGCGTCGGCGGCGTACTCGTGCTCGATCTCGGTGACCACCTCGAGCTCGGCGGGCACCTGATCGTCGGCGAGCACGGCGCCGCTCGCGTCGCGCACGACGACGTTGTCGTAATCGGTCGCGACCCGGACGGCGCCGGCGTCGTCGGCGATCTCGGTCAGCGGGTTTCCGGCCACGCCGTGAATCCACGACGCGCCGAGGTCGAGCGCCACGCCCAGGGAGTCGTCGGTCCAGACGCGGCCGCCGACACGATCGCGCCCCTCGACGACGCGCACGGTCAGGCCGGCCGCGTGCAACCGTTCCGCGGCGCCGAGCCCGGCCGCGCCGGCGCCGACCACGACGACCGACGTCGCCCCTGCCCCGATCACCTCGGCGGCCGCACGACGCCCGGACAGCAGCGCCCCGTGCACGGTCGCCGGGAACACGCGGTGGGTGGCCTCGCCGGCGAAGAACAGCCGCCCGCCGATCGATTCGGCCAACGTCGCACGATCTCCCGGCTCGGCGCCCCGCGCGAGGTAGGAGTACGACCCGCGGGCGAACGGATCCCGCCGCCAACGGGTGATCGCAAACCCGGTCGGATCGGGCGGTTGGCGGGCGGACGCGGCGGGCGCCGACGCGGCGGACCCGCATCCGGCGACGGAGATCGTCGAGGCCAACGCGCCGATGACCACGAGGGCGTCGCGGCGGGTCAGCCCTCGATCCATACGCGCCCGAACACACTCAGTAGAGGAACATCGGCTTGCCGCCGACGTGGCGCACCTTGGGCTGGTAGTTCGCGGCGTCGTACAGCTCGTCGACGTCGACCCGCTTGACGCCCTCGCCGGTGATGCTGATCGGCACGTTGGAGTACGTTCCGCCGCGCAGTGCGACCATCCGGCCCGACGAGCCGTCGAGAGCCAGGTCGGCCGCCATCACCGCGAAGTTCGTGGCGACCATCAGGTCGAGCGAGTCGGGTCGTCCGGAACGCATGAGGTACCCGACCTGCTGGTTGATGATCCCCTCCCCGGTGATCTTCTTCAGCGCCTCGCCGGTCTCCACGCCGATGCCGCCCAGCTTGCGGTGGCCGTAGTGATCGGCCTCACCGCTCAGGCTCATCTCGCCCCCGAGCATCGTGGCGCCCTCCGACACCGTGACCATCGCGTAGTGCGACGGGTTGGCCCGCTTGTCGGACATCACCATCTCGGCGAGTCGGTCGATGTCGAAGGGGATCTCCGAGATCAACGCCCGGTCGACACCGCCGAGGTAGGCGGTGATCAACGACGTCTCCCCGCTGTAGCGGCCGAACAGCTCGACCACCGCGATGCGCTCGTGCGAGCCGGTGCTCGTGCGCAGGTTGTTGATGAACTCGACGCCCCGGCTCACGGCGGTCGAGAACCCGATGCAGTAGTCGGTCCCGTGGACGTCGTTGTCCATCGTCTTGGGGATCGCGATGACGGGAACGCCCTCCTCGTGCATTCGCAGCGCGTACGACAACGTGTCGTCACCGCCGATCGGGATGAGCACGTCGATGCCCTGGCGCTCGATCACCTGCAGCACGTGGGCGGTGAAGTCGTGCGGTCCCTCGCCCCTGATGCCGTCGGCCAGGAAGTCGGGGACGTCGTCGGTCGGCACCCGCGCCGGATTGGTGCGCGACGTGTGGAGGAACGTGCCGCCGCTGCGATCGATCGTCCGGACCGACGCGGGGTCCAGTTTGTGGATGTGTTCGGCGATCGAGTGCGGGTCGTCGGGCCGGGTGTTGAGCAGACCGGCCCATCCGCGCCTGACGCCGACGACCTCGTGGCCGAGGTCGCTCACGCGGGACACGACCGACTTGATGCAGGCGTTGAGGCCCGGGACGTCGCCGCCGCCGGTCAGGACTCCGATGCGCATCGGGCCATTCTGCCCGGCGACGTCGGCGATCGCCGCAACCCGGTCCCCGCCCTACGCCGGCCGGGCCATCACGTCGGCGACGATCCGCAGCGCCAGCCAGTCCTGATCGAGCGGGCGGTGCGCATCATCCTCGGTCAACGCCGGGAACTCGGTCAGCGGCGTGAACCGGATCTTGCCGCCCTGCAGGCCGACGAACGAACTCGACGGCATCGGCGACAGGGCCTCGTCGATCAGGCGTCGCACGCCCTCCGATGCGACGCGCGTCGCTTGGATCCGGTCGAACGGTGACGGATCGCCGCCCTGCTGCACGTGCCCGAGGATGGCGCCGCGAACGTCGAAGAGTCCTTCGCCTTCGCGCTCGAACAGCGACTTGATGAAGTCTGTGGTGTACACGTGATCGGCGTGCTCCCCGCGGATGACGAGACCGACTCGCTTGCCGTGTGTGAAGCCGTGCTTGAGCACCTCGAGATCGCGCTGGAGGTCGGCGAGGGAGATCCCGTCCTCGGGGAGATAGACCTGCTCGGCGCCACTCGCCATCCCGCTGAGCAGGGCGAGGTAGCCGCAATCGCGGCCCATCACCTCGACGACGAAGCTCCGGCGCGACGCGACGGCCGACTGCTTGATCTTGTCGACGTCGCGCACGATGCTGTTGAGCGCGGTGTCGGCGCCGATGCTGAACTCCGTGCCCGGCAGATCGTGGTTGATCGATGCGGGGACACACACGATCGGCAGCGGGCGGCCGGGGTGCTCGGCGACCCACGCGTCGAGCAGGTGCGCCGCCTCGTAGCCGGCCCATCCCCCGATCATCAGGAGCCCGTCGATCTGGTCGGCCTCGATCTGCGTGGCAATCTGGGCGAGGTCCGCACTGCTCGGGACGGTGCGGCTCGTGCCCAGCTCGGCGCCACCTCGCGACACCCAGCCGTTCACACTCATCCAGTTCATCTCCTGTACCTGGCCGGCGGCGAGGCCGCCGAACCCGTTGGTGACGCCCAACACGTCGTGGCCCAGATCGAGCGCGGCCCGCACGGCTGAGCGCACTGCGGTGTTCATGCCCGGGGCCGGTCCGCCGCCGTGGAGGATCGCAAGGCGGAGGCGGCGCTGGCCCGGCGACGCCTCGTGCGGCTTCGCCTGGACCATGGTGCGCATCATCCGGAGCGATTCGCGAAAGCTGCCGCCGCGCATCTCGGTCGCGGCCTCGAAGTCTCGGGCGGCGATGACGTCGCCGATGGCGCGGGTCTTCGCCACGCACTCCATCAACGGCGAGCGAACGACGTGATGGCCTCGGATCCCGATCAGCTGCGGCGCCATGTCGGGCCGGTCGATCAGCTGCCGGACGGCGTAGTAGCCCATCGTCGTGCCGAGGTTGCGGTCGAACGCGCTCGGCGCGCCGCCGCGCTGGACGTGGCCGAGGCTCGTGATCCGGGTGTCCTCGCCGAGCAGCTCGACGAGTGCGTCCTTGACGTGCTCCGCGGTGATCGGGTTCCCGCTCAGGTCGCGCGCTCCTTCGGCGATGATCACGATGTTCGATCGGCGGCCCAGCGCCCTTCCCGCTTGAACCGCCCGGCACATCGACTCGGTCCACTCGGCGGTGTTGGGCGGGCTCTCCGGGATCAGCACGAAGTTGGAGCCCGTCGCCAGCGCGCTCATCAGGGCGAGGTAGCCGCAGTTGCGCCCCATCACCTCGATGACGAACGAGCGTTGGTGGCTCGACGCCGTGCTATGGATCGCGTCGACGACCTCGGTGATCCGGTGCAGCGCGGTGTCGGCGCCGATCGTCATGTCGGTGCCGAACATGTCGTTGTCGATCGACCCGACCATCCCGACGAGCGCCAGTCGGGGATGGGCGGCGGCGAGCTCCCTGTCGATTTCACCGGCGGCGACCAGCTCGTCGAGCAGTGCGGGCCACTCCTCGCAGAACAGATTGCAGCCGGTCAGGCTGCCGTCGCCGCCGATGACGACAAGCGCGTCGATGCCTCGCTCGACCATGTTGCGCGCCGCTCGACGGCGGCCCTCACGCGTCCGGAACTCCTGGCAGCGCGCCGTGCCGAGCACCGTGCCGCCGCGATAGAGGATGCCGCCGACGTCGCGCGACGTCACCGGCCGGATCCGATCGCCACCGTCGACCAGCCCCTGCAGTCCCTCGTACACGGCGAAGATCTCGAGCCCCATGTCGAGCGCGGTGCGTACGACGGCGCGCACGGCGGGGTTCATCCCGGCCGCGTCACCACCGCTCGTCAACACCGCCAACGTGGTCGGTCGCTCCGGTTCGCTCGACATCGATGCCTCCTGATCGGACCCCAGTGTGTCCCGTCAGGGACGCCACACCGTGCCGTCCGGCCAGAACGCGTCGAACACCGGGGCCTTGGTCGGTCCGCCGCCCGGCAGCGACACGAACGCCGGGAGCCGGGTCAGCACCTCGTCGCTCATCGGGCCGTTCAAACCCCATCCCCGCGCCGGGTCGAAGGTGGTGCCACCCACCGTGTCCCGCAGCACGTCGCCGTCGACCTCCAACTCGACCACGGCGTCGCGGACGCGGCGCGAGAACACCGCCCACCCGTCGGGATCGGCCGGGTCGCTGACGACCGCGATCTCGACACCGGCGACGACGTCGTTGACCACGCCGACCATCCGTAGGTCCGACACGGGATATGCCCGGACCTCGGCCGCGAAGTCGACCACGACGTAGAAGTCGGCCAGATCGAACCCGGTCGGCATGGCCGGCGCGTCGAGCGCCAGCGACTCGGGATGAGCCCGTGACCACGAGCCCCACGAGGTGAACGCCGACGGCAGCAGCTCGACCGTCTGCCCAGCGCGCGGACCGGCGATCGCCTGCCCGAGCGGCTGGCTCCAGATCGAACCGCTGTCGTGGTCCCACCACGTCATCGCGTTCTTCCAGAGGGCGCCCTGAACGCCGAACACGAGGGTCTCCCCGCCGACGACTCGGCGATGGACCAGCCCGGTGCCGCACAGTGGGCACCACGTGACCAGGATCGGGACCCCGCCGATCGTGTCGACGACCATCTCGCGCGAGTTGAGCAGGCTCACCGGATACGCCTTGGCCTCGTCGCCCAGCGCCACACCGATGACATCGGCGTCGTCCGGCCAACCGCTCGCCGCGGCCGTCACGAACTCGGGGTCGTAGACCGGGGCGATGAAGTCGCGCGGCAGGATCTGGAAGAAGCCGGCCGGCAGCTCGGCGCCGAGCGCCACCGGGTCGGCGACGTCTTGGGGACTCCGGCGCAGGCCGCGGTCGCCGACCGAGGGGGCCCGGTCCGCCGCCACGCGCACGACGACGATCCCCGAGAGCGCGACCGCGACGAGTGCCGAGGCGACGATCCACCACGATCGGCGGCGCGGCCGGACCCGATGAATGGTCGTGGTCGAGGCGATGCCGGGTTCAACGCCGGACCGCCCGCAAAGCTTCCGCCGGCCGACCGCGAAGACCATCGGGGCGACCGTCGGGGGTGCGATGCTGGCGGGTATGTCGACGCGCACCCGCCGCGCCATGGTGCTGCTGACCGTCGTGGTCGCGGCGCTCGGCCTCGGCGCGTCGCCCGGGCTCACCGATCGGGCGACGGGTGAACTGCACGCCGCCGTCCGCACGACCCCGCCGGCGAGGCGGGCCTCGTTCGCCTTCACCGGCGACATTCTCACCCACCGGCCGGTCAACTTCGCCGCGCGACGGCCCGACGGGACGTACGACTACTCGCCGATGTTCGACCGCTTGGCGCCGTTGTTGTCCTTCTTCGACGTCCCGGTCTGCCACCTCGAACAGCCGGTCGCCCCGCCGGGCACGGCGGTGATCGTCGGCCCTGACATCCATTCGAGCGCGGCGTCGATCGGCGTTGCGATCCGCGGGGCCGGCTACCGGCGCTGCTCGACGGCGTCCAACCACAACCTCGATCGGGGGATCGCGGGGATCGACGCCACGGTCGCCGCCTTGACCGCCGCCGGCGTCGGGCAGTCCGGGCTGGCGCGCAGCCCCGCCGAGGCGATCCCCCGAGTGTTCGAGGTCAACGGCATCGCCGCCGCCCACCTCAGCTACTCATACTCGATCGGGGGCTCGCTTCCGCCGGGGGAGTCATGGCGGGCGAACCGCATCGACAACGCGGCGATCGTCGCCGCCGCACGAGACGCGCGCACCCGCGGCGCCGACATCGTGATCGTCAGCCTCCATTGGGGCGACTCGGCGCGGTCGGCGCCGAGTGCCTACCAGCGCCAGGTCGCTCAAGCGATCACGGCGCCGGGCGACATCGACCTCATCGTCGGGCACCACGCCCACGTGCTGCAGCCGATCGAACAGGTCAACGGGACGTGGGTGGTCTGGGGGCTCGGCAACATCCTGTCGAACATGCCGACCGGCCCGTTCCCGCCGTCGAGCCAGGACGGCGCGGTGGCCACCGTCGCGTTCACCCAGGACGTGAGTGGCGCGGTGTCGGTCGGGCGGCCGCTCGTCTACCCGACCTGGGTCGACCGCGACCACGGCTACGTGATCCGCCGGACGTCGGAGGCCAGCGACCACGCGCTCCCGCTGTCGGTGCGGCAACAACTCGCGGTGTCCGAAGCGCGCACCCGGTCGGTGCTCGGCGCCTTCTTCGCCCCGGCCTGAGCGCTCCGGCCTGATCACCGCGTCAGGTCGGCCAGGATCCGTTGGCTGGCGAGCTTGCCCGGCCCGCCGCTGACACAGCCGCCGGGATGGGTCCCCGACCCGCACTGGTAGTAGCCCTCGATCGGGGTGCGGTACTGGTTCCAGCCCGGCGCCGGGCGGAAGAAGTACATCTGCGGCGCGAGGAACTCGCCGTGAAAGATGTTGCCCTCGGGGAGCCCGGCGACCTGCTCGATGTCGAGCGGCGTCACGATCTCCCGCTGTAGCACGAGGTCGGAGAACCCCGGGAAGTGCGACTCGAGGGTGTTCTGCACGTTGTCGGCCATGTGCTCGCGCTCCTTGGCCCAGTCGCCACCCTTCAGTTCGTAGGGCGTGTAGTGGACGAAGCACGACATCACGTGCTGGCCCGGCGGCGCCATGTCGGGGTCGATCGTCGATTGGATCGCCGCGTCGATGTACGGCTTGGTGGAGTACCAACCGTACTTCGCCTCGTCGAACGCCCGCTCGAGGTACTCCATCGACGGCGCCACGTTGGTGAACCCGCGGAACATGTCGGCGCGGTCGCCGAGCGACGGGTAGGCCGGGAGACCGTCGAGCGCGAAGTTGACCTTCGACGACGTGCCCTGGTACCGGTACCGGCGCAGGTTGTCGACGAGATCGGCGGGCAGCTCGCGCGGGTCGACGAACGTGGTGAACGTCCGCCGGGGGTCCGCCGCGGAGACGACGACCTTGGCCGCCAGCTCGGTCCCGTCGGCGAGCGCCACGCCGGTCGCCCGGCCGTTGGCGGTGATCACGCGCTCGACCTCGGCGCGCAGCTTGATCTCGGCGCCGAACGCCTCGGCGGCCCGCGCCAGCACCTGCGTGAACCCGCCGTTGCCGCCCTTGTGGAAGGCCCACGAGCCGAAATGCCCGTCGTGCTCGCCCATCGAGTGGAACAACAGCACGAGCCCCGACCCCTGCGACATCGGGCCGACCTTGGTGCCGATGATCCCCGACGACGACAGCCAGCCCTTCAGGATCTCGCTCTCGAAGTAGTCGTCGAGGAAGTCGGCGGCGCTGCCGGTGAGCAGGCGCACGAGGTTGTGCAACACGCCGGTGTCGACGCCGCGCAGATGGGCGGCGAGGTCGGCCATCTCCGCCAACCCCTCGGGCGACAGGTCGGTCAGGTTCGGCGGGGCCTTGTCGAACAGCGGCTTGACGGCCCGGACGACCATCTCGACGTCATGGCGGTACTGGTCGTACGCGTCGGCGTCACGCTGGGAGTGGCGGGCGATCTCCCTGATGTTCTCGCCGCGGTCCTGCCCCATCACCAGCGAGTCGCCGTTGTCCATCGGGCAGAACGACGACGGCATCAGCAGCGGCATGAACCCGTGCCTCACCAGGTCGAGCTCGTGGACGATGTCGGGCCGCAGCAGGCTGAGCGCGTACGAGAACGTCGTGAACTTGAAGCCCGGCCGGAGCTCCTCGGTGATCGCCGCGCCCCCGACGAGCTCGCGCCGTTCGAGGATCAACGTCCGCAGGCCGGCCCGCGCCAGGTACGCGCCGTTGACCAGCCCGTTGTGTCCGCCCCCGATGACGATCGCGTCGAACTCGCTGGTCATGACTCTGCTCCGTTCATCGCCGCGGTCTTGCGGGCGGGGGCGAACATCGGATTGCGGACGACGTCGGCGGCAACCTGCACGTACCGGTGGTTGATGGTGAACTCGAGGTTGACGCGGGCGCCGGGGACGGCCAGCTCCGGCCGGATCCGGGCCAGCGCGATGTGCCGCTGGAGGACCGGCGAGTACATGAAGCTCGTCGCGTAGCCGACGCGCCGGGCGTCGCCGTCGTAGACCATCATGTCCTCGTGCACCGGGATGTGGTCCTTGGGCGGGGCCATGCCGGCCGCGGTGTACTTCGCGTCGTAGTCGAACGGGTCGACCATCAGGCCCATCATCTTCCACCGCGACGTGCCGTCGGCCAGTTCACGGCGGATCGCCCGCCGGCCGATGAACGGGCGGGAATCGTCGTCGACGCCCTTGAGCATCCAGCTCAGCCCGAGCTCGACCGGCGTCGAGCGGTGCTCGTCGTTCTCGGCGAGGCGGCTGGCGTCGAAGTCGACATGGATCAGGAGCAGCCCGGCCTCGATGCGCGCCATCAACAGCGCGATCTGCCCAAACGGGATCAACCCGTGCGGCGCGCCGGCCTCGAAGATCGCGTCCCAGACGGCCCCGGCGTCGGGCGCGTCGCACAGCACCTCGTACCCCAGGTCGCCGGTGTAGCCGGTGCGCGAGATGGTGACGGCGGAGGCGCCGAGCTTGGCCGGGGTGTGCTCGAAGTAGCCGAGCGCGCTCACCGCGGGGGCGAGCCGGGACAGGATGGCGTGGCTGCGGGGCCCCTGGATGGCGAGCGTGCCGATCTCGTCGGTGACCTCGGTGATCTCGACCCGCTCGTGGCCGATCAGGTCGCGGAAGTACGCCAGGTTCGGCTCGGCCGCCGTCAGCAGGAACTCGTCCGCGCTGTGGCGGAACACGACGCCGTCCTCGTTGACATGGCCGCGCTCGTCGCACCAGATCGTGTAGTGCGCCTGGCCGGGCGCGCACGTCCGGATGTCGCGGGTCAGCACTCCCCCGAGGAACCGCTCGGCGTCCGGTCCGGCGACCCGGTACTTGTAGAGCGGGGACGAGTCGAACGCGCCGGCCGCGTTGCGGATCGCGACGTACTCCCATTTCTCGGCCATCTGGTACTTCTCGACGACGAGATGCCCCGACCAGTGGCTCCACAGCGACGTCTCGTTGGCCGCCGCGACCCGGTCGTGGAACGGCGAGCGGTGCACCATGGGCGCGACCGTATCCCACCGGATCGGGCGGCTACGCGGGGCTGAGCAGGTCGAGGAACTGCTGGAGCGGTTGGCCGGCCATCACGTCGACCTCGGCCTGCGTACCGTCGGCGAACGTGAACACCAGCCGCTTGCCGAGTCCGCGGCGGGCGCCGAGCTCGGCCCACACCTCGCCGCGGTCGAGGACGAGCGCCGGCGGCTTGAAGCTCAGCCCGTTGCTGGGGAACACCAGCACCCGGGTCGGCGTGACGGCGACCGCCACCGTGGTGTTGGGAAACGACGAGGCCGTTCCACCCTCCTCCTCCAGGCGCTGGCCGGCCCGCTTCTCCATCACCCGCCTCGTCGTAAGGACGCTGAGGGCGGCGGGCACGGCGCCGACTCCGAGCGCGCCCTTCAGCTCGCACAGCAGCGCGACCTCGGCCTGCTCCGGCGCGAGATGGGCGGCGACCCGTTTGTTGGTCCGCTTTGTGATGTTCGCCATCGTGTGCTGACCGTAGCGATCGGCAGCCCTACGTTTCGCGAATTACCGAGTCGATCCAGGCGACCAGGTCGGCCTCGACCTCGTCGCGGTTGAGCTCGTTGAGCATCTCGTGGCGGCCGTCCGGGTACAGCTTGACCGAGATCGGCCCTGCGCCCAACGCCTCGTAGCGGGCGACGAGGTCGCGCACCGATTGCACGTTCTCGCCTCCGACCGGGTCGTGCTCGCCGCTCATCACGTAGATCGGCAGGTCGCGACGGATCGCCGACTCGGCCTCGTCGGTCCACATCGCCGCGGTGCCGCCCAGCATGTCCGCGACGTAGCCGTTGGACAGCGGGAAGCCGCACCACGGGTCGGCGACGTACTTCTGCACCTCGGCCTCGTCGCGGCTCAGCCACTCGAAGCCGGTCGCCCCGTCGGCGTGGAACGGCTCGTTGAAGCCGGCGAACATCGCCCCGAAGACCTCGGACGGCTGGTCGGCGCCGTCGCCCTCCCCGAGCCCGAGGATCATGCCCATCATCGCGTCGTCGAGACCGAGCCCGCCGGCGGTGCCCGAGAGCACGAGCCCGGCCAGCTCATCGCCCCACCGCTGGAGATAGGCCTGCGCGATGAAGGAGCCCATGCTGTGGCCGAACAGGACGATCGGCGCGCCGGGGTGCTCCCCCTTGACATGCTCGGTCAGGCGGTGGGTGTCGTCGATGATCGCCTCCCAGCCACCCGGTCGGGCGACGCCGAACCGGCCGTACTCGTCGGCGGTGCGCCCATGGGCCCGATGGTCCTGGGCGTACACCGCGTACCCGCTCGCCACCAGCCGGTCGGCCAACCGGCCGTAGCGCGCCGCGTGCTCCGACGCGCCGTGTGCGATCTGGACGACGGCCTTCGCCGGATCGGCGGGAACCCACGAGTAGGCCGCGATCTTCTGCCCGTCGGCGCCGGTGAACGTGAACTGCGATGTCATCGGCACAGCATGCCATCCGTCAGAACTCGACGAAGATCGCAGGGCACGTCATGGCCCCGGGTCACCGACCGGCCGCGACCGGCCTGACCAGCTCGCTCAGACCCGCTCGATGATGATCGCCGGGGCCATGCCGCCGCCCGCGCACATCGTGACGAGGCCGACCTGCATGTCGCGGCGCTCGAGCTCGTCGAGCACCGTGCCGATCAGGATCGCGCCCGTCGCCCCGATCGGGTGGCCGAGCGCCATCGCCCCGCCGTTGACGTTGACCCTGTCCCGGTCGAGATCCAGATCGCGCTGGAACTTCTCGGACACGACGGCGAACGCCTCGTTGATCTCGAACAGGTCGATGTCGGCGAGGGTCATGCCGGCCCTCTCCAGCACCTTGCGCGCGGCCGGCACCGGCGCGTTGAGCATCAGCGTCGGGTCGTCGCCCATGTTGGCGGTGGCGACGACGCGGGCCCGCGCGGTGAGCCCGTGGGCCTTGGCGTAGTCCTCGCTGGCGAACAGCAGCGCCGCCGCGCCGTCGACGACGCCGGAGGAGTTGCCGGCGTGGTGGACGTGCTCGATGTCGAGGTCGGGGTACCGCTGGTTGATCAGCTCGCGGAACGTCTTGGCGTCCTCGGCGTGCCGGTAGTCGGCGATCTGCGGGAAGCTCGGCGCCAGCGCCGCCAACGACTCGACGGTCGTGCCGGGCCGCGGGAACTCCTCGCGGTCGAGGGCGACCGACCCGTCGAGGTTGAGCACCGGGATCAGGCTCTTGTCGAAACGCCCCTCCTTGATCGCCGTCGCCGCCCGGGCCTGCGACTCCGCGGCGTGGGCGTCGAGCGCCTCGCGGGCGATGCCCTCGAGCGTGGCGATCGCGTCGGCGCACACCCCCTGGTGCGACTGCGGGTGGAGCTCCTGCAGGTGGGCGTTGTTCGCCCCGATCGGCAGCATGCCCTTCTTCGGCAGCGACATCATCTCGGTGCCGCCGGACACGACGAGATCCTCCATGCCCGCCATCACGGCGTGGGCCGCGTAGTTGGCGCTGGTGATCCCCGACCCGCAGAAGCGGTCGAGCGTCGCGCCGCTCGACGTGACGTCGTAACCGGCGTCGAGCGCGGCCATCCGGCCCAGGTCGCCGCCCTGCTCCATCACTTGCGAGCTCGTCCCCCACACGACGTCGTCGACGTCGGCGGTGTCGAAGTCGTTGCGGTCGACGAGCGCCTTCAGCACGGTCGCCGCGAGATGCTGCGGGTGGAGGTGGGCCAGGGCGCCCTTGCCGGGTTTGCCGATGCCGCGCGGCGTGCGGCAGGCGTCGATGATGAGTGCGTCGGACATGGAGTCCAACCGTATGCGTCAGGCCACCGGATCGGGGAACTGGTCGCGCAGGACCCGCTTGAGCGCCTTGCCGGTCGGGTTGCGCGGGATGGCGTCGATGAACTCGACCTTCACGGGCTGCTTGAACCGGGCCAGGCTCTTCTGGCAGACCTCGAAGACCATGTCCTCGGTCACCGTCTCGTCGGCCCGCACGACGACCGCCAGCGGCGACTCGCCCCACTTTTCCGACGGGACGCCGATCACCGCGACCTCCTTCACGCCCTCGACGCCGAGGATCACGTTCTCGATCTCGGCCGGGTACACGTTCTCGCCGCCGGAGATGATCATGTCCTTCACGCGGTCCTGGATGTAGACGAACCCGTCGGCGTCGCAGACCGCAATGTCGCCGGTCTTCAGCCAACCGTCGACGATCGACTCGGCGGTCGCGTCGGGTCGATTCCAGTAGCCGACCATGATGTGCGGCCCGCGGACGTACACCTCGCCCGGCTCGCCGTCTGCGGACTCGTTGCCGTCCTCGTCGACGATCTTCACGTCGGTGTGGAAGAACGCCTTGCCCGTCGAGCCGGCCCGGGCGATCGCGTCGTCGGGGTCGATCAGGCACGCCGGGCCCGCGGTCTCGGTCAGCCCGTACACCTGGTGGATCTCGATGCCCATGCCGGCGTAGGCCTCGATCAGGTTGACCGGCACCGGGGCCGCGCCGCTCATCACCCAGCGCAACGTCGAGTAGTCGTGCTTGTCCTTGTCGAGCGTGAGCAGCATGAACTGGAGCGCGGCCGGTACGGCGAGCGTGACGGTGACCTTCTCCTCGCCGAACAGCTCCCAGATCCTGACCGGGTCGAACTCGCTCATGATGACGCAGGTGCCCGCCGCGTAGAACGTGGTCATCAGCGGGTTGAGCGCCCCGACGTGGAACAGCGGGAGGCAGATCAGGTAGCGCTCGCCCTTGCGCAGCTCGGCCGTGGCGGTGGCGGTGACAAGGCTCCACAGCGTCGTCGAGTGGCTGTGCATGACGCCCTTCGGGAGGCCGGTCGTGCCGGAGGTGTACATGATGAACAGCAGGTCGTCGTCGGCGGCGGCCACCTCGGGCTCGTCGTCGGTGGCGGCGGCCAGCACGGTTTCGTAGTGCTCGGCCCAGTCGGGCGTGGCGTCGGCCTCGCCGACGTGGATCCAGCGGGTGACCTTGGAGCCCTCGGCGCCGCGGGAGTGCAGCTCGGCGCAGACCTCGGTGAACTGCGTGCCGAACAGCATCGTCTCGGCGCCGCTGTCGTCGAGGATGAACGACAGCTCGTCGGCGACGAGGCGCCAGTTCAGCGCGACGATCACGCCGCCGACCTTGCCGAGCCCGTAGAAGCTCTCGACGAACTGGTGGCCGTTCATCAGCAGCATGGCGACCCGATCGCCCTTGGCCAGCCCGGCCGACGTCATCGCGTTGGCGACCCGGTTGGCGCGGGCGTTGGCCTCGACGTAGGTGAACCGCTTGCCCGCGGTGACGTCGAAGATCGCCTCGCGGGCCGGGTTCAGCAGGGCCCGCTTCGTCATGTGGAGTCCGATGTTGTTTCTCACGACACAGGAAGCTATGTCATTCGCCGGCTGCCCCGTTCATCGCGAGTACCGTTCAACCCATGCTGTTCGCAGTCGTCGGTGACACCACCTACAACATCGTGCTCCTGCTACACATCCTGACGGCGATCGTCGCCTTCGCGCCGGCGTTCGTGCACCCCATCCTCAACGCCCAGGGCGCGTCGGCCGACGCCGCCGAGCGGTCGCGGTGGCTGGGGTTCATGGCCCAGAACGGGCGGCGGGTCTACGGCCCAGCGCTGATCGTCACCGGCGTGCTCGGATTCGCGCTGCAGGGGCTCTCCGACGGGCTGTGGGAGTTCGAGCAGACGTGGATCGTCCTCGCCGTGCTGATCTGGGTCGCGATGAACGGGATCGTGCACGCCGTGATCCTGCCCGCCGAGCGAGCGCTGGCCGGCGGCGACGAACGCGCCCAACAACGCCTCGCCATCGGAGGTGCGACGGTCACCGTGCTGCTGGTCGTGATGCTGTACCTGATGATCTGGAAGCCCGGCTTCTGAGCCGCGCACTCCCTCCCGCGGCATGACGGACCAGACCGCCGCCGACCTCGCGTTGGCCATCCTGCGGTGCGCGGTCGGCGCCGTCATGCTCGCCCATGGGGTCAACCACGTCGTCGGCGGCGGCAAGATCGCCGGGACGGCGCGGTGGTTCGAGTCGATGGGGATGAGGCATCCGCGGCTCCAGGCGTGGATGGCCAGCGTCACCGAGATCGGCGCCGGGGTCGCGCTCGTCCTCGGCCTGGCGACGCCGCTCGGGGCGGCGGGAGTGGTCGGCGTGATGGCCGTCGCGTGGATCATCAACCACCGCGGCAACGGGTTCTTCATCTTCCGCCCCGGCGAAGGCTGGGAGTACGTGATGATCCTGCTTGTCACGGGGCTCGCGCTCGGGGCGCTGGGGCCTGGCCGCTGGTCGCTCGACGAGGCGCTCGGGGTCAACGACGATCTCGTCGGATGGACCGGGCTGCTGATCGCGGCGGTGGCCGGTGGCGGGGGCGCGCTCGCGCTTCTCGCCGCGACCTGGCGGCCGGTAACGTCGCCCGCTGATGACGGCTGATTCGTTTCGCGGGTTCCGGGCGGTGACCGAGGGGGACGAGGTCGACCGCGGCGTGGTCACCCTCTCCGCCGGCGACCTGCCCGACGACGGCGCGCTGGTCGAGGTGCACTGGTCGAGTGTCAACTACAAGGACGGTCTGGCCGCGACGCCGACCGGGAGGGTGGCGACGATCTCGCCGCTCATCCCGGGGATCGACCTCGCCGGGGTGTTGGCCGAGGACACGCCCGACATGGCCGCCGGCGCCGGGGTGATCGCCCACGGCCGCCAGATCGGCACCGGCCGCCACGGCGGATACGCCGAGTACGCCAGAGTCCCCGCCGAGTGGCTCGTGCCGTTGCCGGCCGGCCTGTCCGCCCGCGACGCGATGGTCGTCGGCACGGCCGGCTTCACCGCCGCGCTGTCGGTGATCGCGCTGCAGGAGCACGGCGTGACGCCGGGGTCGGGGGCGGTGCTCGTCACGGGGGCGACCGGCGGGGTCGGGTCGACCGCGGTCGACATCTTGTCGAACCTCGGCTACGACGTCGTCGCCAGCACCGGGAAGCCGGAGGCGGCCGAGTTCTTGAAGGCACTCGGCGCGAGCTCGATCATCGACCGCGCCGAGCTCTCCGAGGAGGGTCGCCGCCCGCTGGAGAAGACGCTCTGGGCCGGCGCCGTCGACTGTGTCGGAGGCGTCACGCTCGCCAACGTGCTGAAGCGGATCCACTACGGCGGGTCGGTCGCGGCGAGCGGCCTCACCGGCGGGCCGGGGTTGCCGACGACCGTGCTGCCGTTCATCCTGCGCGGCGTGAACCTCCTCGGCATCGACTCGGTCGAGATGCCGGCCGATCGCCGGCGCGCGACCTGGGAGCGGATCGCCGACGACCTGAAGCCGTCGGGCCTCGACCGGATCGGGCACGACATCGGGCTCGACGAGCTGGACGGTGTGCTCGACGAGATCCTCGCCGGGCGGGCGACCGGCCGCAGCGTGGTCGACCTCCGGCGGGCCCCGGGAGCCACGTCATGAGAGAGCAACGGCGCAGCCGGCGGATCGCGATGACGGCCGAGGAGATCGACGCCTACCTGCGCACGCAGCACACGTGCCGCGTCGCGACCGTCGGCGGCGACGGCGCGCCGCACGTCTCGCCGCTCTGGTTCGCGTGGGACGGCACGGCGCTCTGGCTCAACTCGGTCGTGAGGAGCCAGCGCTGGGCGAACCTCGTCCGCGACCCGCGGGTCAGCATCGTGGTCGATTCCGGGGAGGCCTACATGGAGCTGCGCGGGGTCGAGCTGATCGGCGCCGCCGAGGTCGTCGGCGAGGTGCCGCGGACGAACGAACCGGACCCGGCCGTCGCCGAGCCCGAGCGCCTGTTCGGCGAGAAGTACACGGGCGGCGCGTTCGTCGCCGACGGCTACCACGCCTGGATGCGCGTCGTCCCCGACAAGATCGTGAGCTGGGACTTCCGCAAGATCCCCGGCGGCTGACCGGGCCGGCGCGGCCGGGCCTACACTCTCGCCCGTATGGCCGCCGACGTCGACCCTCCGGCGCCCGACCCGACGTTGGAGCGCTGCGGCACGATCCGCGCCGATTTCGCGGCGGACGTGCAGCAGAAGGTCGCCACGTACGGCCCGAGCATCCGGGCGTTCCGCTTCACGTCGCTGCTCGACAAGATCCACATCAAGATCCTGCGCGTGCGGAAGATCCGCGACGCCGGCGTCCAGGCCGTCCCCGACTCGATCGAGGAGGACATCGTCGGCGTCCACAACTACGCCCTCTTCGCGATCCAGCGCCTCCGGCACGAGTGCGGCGCCGACGCCGACGCCGACTACCTCGCCGACCCGGCGACGTTCGGCGCGACGTACCGTGCCCTGTGCGCCGAGGCGCAGGACATCATGGCCCGCAAGAACCACGACTACGGCGAGGCGTGGAAGGTGATGGCGCCCGAGACGATCTTCGACGAGATCCTGGCCCGCGTGTACCGGATCGAGTCGCTGGTCTCCCACGACGAGCTCTGCGCGCGGGCCGGCGCGATCGAGGACCAGCTCTTCGACGCCGCGAACTACTGCCTGTTCGCGATCCTCCGACTCGCTCAGGAGTGACCCGTCGGGAGCCGATCGAGCAGCGCCTCGGCGACGAGGAAGCCGCGGGCGCGCTCCTCGAGCCGGGCGAACAGCGATCGATCGAGGCACAGCCCGGCGCGATGCACGGCGAGCACCCGATCCGGGCTGGGCGATCGCTCGAGCGGACGCGCTGCCGCCCAGGGCGAGGTCACGAGCTCGCCGTCGTCGCACGCCGTCATGAACCGCTCGACCCCGTCGCCGGAATCGATCTGGGCGGCGGTCACGCGCTCGGCGGCCATCGCCGCGGTGCCCGGGTCGCATCCGGCGAGGCGACAACAGCGTTCGACGAGATCTCGGACCTCGCGCGGCGCGACCGTGACGAGCGAGCTCATCGCCCGACCGCGATCATGGCCTGAAGACCTCGCCGAACAGCCGCAGCCAGTTGTCACCGAGGATCGCGTCGCGCTCCGCGGGGGCGAACCCGACGCTGTCGAGCCCGGCGGCCAGCGAGGCGAAGTCCTTGGGGCCCTCGAACCAGTGCGGCCAGGCCGGGAAGTCGGGAACCTCGTCGGGCCCGTCCGGGCGGTCCCACCGCCCGCTGCGCATCCAGCCGAGCGCGTCGGCCTGCCACCCCAGCACCGCGTCCGAGCCGATCGCGACGTGTTCGACGCCGACCTGGTCCGCCAGCCGGGCGAGCATCGCGCAGTACGCCTCACGCGTGACGTCGGCGCCGCCCATGAACAGCGGGTACAGCGTGCACCCGATCACGCCCCCGCGCCCGGCGACGGCGTCGATCACCTCGTCGGGCTTGTTGCGCGCCGACTCGCAGAACCAGGCCGGGTTGCCGTGGGTGACCGCGATCGGTCGTTCCGAGGCGTGCACGGCGTCGAGGCCGGTCGAGTTCCCGACGTGGGAGATGTCGATCAACACGCCGGCCGCGTTGAGCGCGCCGACCATCTTGTGGCCGGCGCGGGTGAGCCCGCCGTCGGTCGCCTCCCAGCAGCTCGACCCGAGGTGGTTGGCGATGTTGTACGTGAGCTGGACGACGCGGACGCCGACGTCGGCGAAGATCGACGCCATCTCGGGGTCGTCGCCGAGCATCGAGCTGTTCTGGAAGCCGAGGACGACCCCGAGCACGCCGTCGTCGGCGGCCGCCCGCATGTCGTCGACGGTCAGCACGATGCGGATGAGGTCGGCGTTGACCCGGCAGAAGTGGCGGAAGGCGCCGATCCGCGTCATCGCCCCCGCCATGTCCTCCCACACGCCGACCGTCGCGTGCACGACATCGATCCCGCCGGCGCGCACCTCCTCGACCACCGGACGCGTCCAGTTGTTGATCTGCAGCCCGTCGACGATCATCGGGCGCCCACCCGCTCTCGTTCCGGGCGGGCGGGGAACACCCACTCGTCGGGAAGGCCGGGGCGGAGATCGTCGATGCGCGGCGCTCCTTGGAACAGGGTCACCCGCAGCCAGTCGGTCGACTTGGGCGTGAAGTTGTCCATCCCGTACATCGCCAGCTGGAAGCGCTGCAACTGGAGCGGCAGGAACCGGCCCGCGCAGGCGTTGTCGCGGGGCTCGCAGTACGGCCGAACGGCGCGCGCGAGTCGGGATGCCGCCATCCGGTGCTCCGGGTTCCGCAGGACGAACTGGGCGAAAGTTCCGTCGGGGTCGGCGTCGCGGAGCGCTCGGCGCAACCTCCACATCTGCAACGCGACGTCGATCCTGACCTCGCGGCGCGCGGCGTCGGGCAACTCGTCGAGGAGCGCGGAGCGCATCACCCGCCGCGGCTCCTCGTTGTTGTCGCTGACGACCCAGCAGAAACCGTCCGCGTCGCCCGCGCCGAGGTCGAGCTCGTCCAGCCAGCGGTAGCGGTCGCCCAGCGCGGCGATCGCCTCGGCGACGGTCATCGGCGGGTCCGTCGTCGCATGCTCGTCGACGTCGAGATGGCCGTCGATCACCCGATCGTCCGCGTCATCGAGCTCGATCAGCAGCGAGACCACCAGTTCGACCGTCTCCGGGTCATGTCCCGCGGCCCAGCGGTACAGCGCGTCGAACGGCCGCTCGCTCGCCTCGACCTCGTCGAGCGCCACCGCGACCCGGCGGGCGACCGCCGCGGTCTCGCGCTGGTTGCGGAACGGCGTGCGGTCGTCGTCCGCCCCGGTGGCGAAGTGGCGTTCGGCGCGGGCGATCCACCACCGCAGCCGCGCCAGCAACCACGGCGTACCGCACGTGGCGCGCACGTCGGCCAGCGCCCGCTCCCGAATTCCGGCCCACGCGTCGAGGACCAGCGGATGCTTGAACGCGAACGGCACCAGGCCGAGCCCCGTCGCGTTGCCGAGCCCGAAGTAACAGCGCCACTGCGGGCCGAACCGCACCGCGGCGGATCCACCGCGCCGCCGGGCGCAATGCTCGACCACGTCGTAACTCAGCTCGCGGAACAGCCAGGCGCACACGAACTGCGCCCGGTAGGGCGCCCGCAGCGGGTGGTCGTCGGCGATTCCCTCGAACGCCCGCATGCCGAACTTGCCGTTGGCGTAGAAGGCGGTGCTGCGCATGATGTAGCCGGCGTCGGCGACTCGATCGGGGTCGGGCTGCGACCCGGACGCCAGCGCGTCGACGAGCTCGTCGAAGAACCGGACACTGCGGTTGCCCCTGGTCAGCACGAGCACGCGGGGGTCGAGCCGGCCGCGCTCCTGGAGCGGAACCTGGGTGCGCAACGCGGTCATCAGCGGGCGGTCGACGACACCGTCGACCAGACACCCGCTGATCTCCCACCGCTCGGCGACGACCCGGTCGGTGTGCTCCGACTCGTCCAGCGTCGTCGTGAAGGCCAGGAACGTGAGCTGGTGTCCGCCGGCGTCGACCCGGTACTCCGCCTCGCCGCGGCCCTGGTCGTCCAAGTCGAGGCGCACGCGGCGGGCCGTCCACCCGTCGGCGGCCGCCCTGCGCAACATCGTGCGGCTGAAGCTGTAGCGCGTCGATCGCGCGGCGCCGAGGATCTCCGGACGCATGACGACGTCGGCCGCTCGCGGTTCGACGCCCGTCGGGGCGGCGGCGTCGACTTCGGTCACGTCGTTGATCGTAGGGCGATCGCCGGCACCGGCTGCCAGGCGTCGGGCTGGCCGCGCCGCGCCCCGTTCTGTAAAGCTCGGTCTCCTGGGCCGGCGAGTCGAATGAGAGGCGCCCCGTGACGACACCTTCGAATCGACCGCGACACCGTGTGGCGCTGGCGGCTGGGCTGGTCGCCGCACTGGTCGCGGCCGCGTGCTCCGGCGCCGACGACAACGGCGCGACGACCGACGCCACGATCGCCGCCGAGACGACCGACGCGCCGGCCGCGACGACGACCGCTCCCGCCGAGGCGCGGGCCGAAACCACCGTTCCCGCCGCGCCGGCGTCGCCCCCCGAGCCGGCGCCGGCGATCACCGACGACCGCGCCTTCTACATCCTCCCGCCGGGCAACTACGGCGGGCTGCCGACCAACGACGACTCGCTCGACCAGTTGGCGCTCTACGACGGACTGACGCCACTGCGCGGGGATGTGACCGACGCCGACATCGAGGAGTTCTTCCTCCCCCAGGACTTCGAGCCCGTCGGGGAGACCGTCGAGGAGCCGACCGGGCGGCCTGGCACCACGATCCTGTACGACGAGTTCGGCGTCGCCCACATCACCGGTGTGACCAGGGAGGACCTGGCCTTCGGCGCCGGGTGGGTCACCGCCCGCGACCGCGGCCTGCTGATCGACTTCGGGCGGGGGCCGGCGCGCGCCGCGGTCGCCGACGTGCCGGGCATCGACGCCTTCTCGCTCGTCACCAGCGCCCAGGAGTTCATCCCGAGCGCGGCTGCGGAGCAGTTGGTGACCGACCAGATCCAGGTGATCCTCGACACGTACGGCGACGAGGGCGAGGAGATCATCGCCGAGGCGCAGGCGTACGCCGACGGGCTGACCGCGTACTGGGTGGCCAACGACATCGACCGCCCGCCGGCGACCGTGAACGACGTGATCGCGACGACCGCGTTCATCGGCTCGATCTTCGGCGCCGGCGGCGGCGGCGAGGCGCGCAACGCCGAGTTCCTGGCCGCGCTCCAGAACCGGCTCGGCGCCGAGCGGGGCCGGCTGGTGTGGGACGACCTCATGCAGTACGACGACCCGGAGGCGCCGCACACGATCGAGGAGCGCTTCGAGTACGGGACGTTCACCGGCGGCGACGTCACCGGGTCGGTGGTCATCGACGAGGGCTCGATCATCTCGCTCGACCCCCGTGCCCCGCTGGAGGGTTCGGCGCCGCAGGTGATCAACGCCGGCATCGTGTACGAGGCCGCCGACGGGCCCCCGACGCTGACCGCGTCGAACTGGCTGACCGTCGAGCCCGACTCGTCGGTCAACGACACGACGCTCGCCGTGATGGGCCCGCAGCTCGGCTACTACTACCCCGAGATCGTCCAGCAGATCCATCTGAGCGGGCCCGGAATCGAGGCGCAGGGCGCGGCGGTGCCGGGGCTGGCGCTCTACATCCTGATCGGAAGGACCGAGGACTACGCCTGGAGCCTGACGTCGGCCACCCAGGACGTGCGCGACGTGTTCGTCGAGGTGCTGTGCGAGCCGGACGGCGCCGAACCGGCGCGCACCTCGGGCTACTACGAGTTCGAGGGCGAGTGCGTCCCGTTCGAGGAGTTCGAGGCCGGCACGCTCGGCGACGTCCCGATCCGCTATCCGGTCTCGGTTCACGGCCCGGTGATCGGGACGGCGACGTCGGAGGGCACGCCGGTCGCGCTGACCAGCAAGCGCTCGACGTTCGGGCGCGACGGGCTCAACCTCGGCGCGCTGCGGGACATGACCGAGGGCGACGCCGACACGCCGGAGGCGTTCTTCGAGGCGGCGAACAAGTTCGGGTTCACGTTCAACTGGGGGTACGCCAATCGGGAGGGCATCGGCTACTTCGCCTCCGGGCTGCTGCCCGTGCGCGCCGAGGGCCTCGATCGGCGGCTGCCCACGCTCGGCACCGGCGACTACGAGTGGCAGGGCTTCCTGACCCAGGACCAGCACCCCCACGCCGACGGCCATCCGACCGGTCGGCTGCTCAACTGGAACAACCAGTCGGCGCCGGGGTTCATGCACGCTGACGACAACCAGTACGGCTCGGTGCACCGGGTCGAGAACTTCGACCAGTGGCCCGACGAGGTCGACCTCGCCGGCGTGGTCGGCGTGATGAACCGGGCGGCGACCGAGGACACGCTCTCGTCGCTGTGGCCGGTGATCAGCGAGGTGCTCGCCGGCGGAGAAGCTCCGTCGGAGCTGGCCGGCGCCGTGGTGACGCTGCTCGACGAGTGGGTGGCCGACGACGCGCCGCTGCTCGACGCCGACGACGACGGCGACTACGACCGGGCCGGCGCCCTGATCTACCAGGAGCTCTTCGACCCGCTGGCCGACGCGGTCGCCCGACCGGTGCTCGGCGAGCTGCTCGACGCCGGCGTCCGGCTGCGGGGCGTCGGCGCGCCGAGCCTCGTCGACAAGGATCTGCGGACCCTGCTCGGGCAGCCGGTCGACGGACCGTTCAACGTCGCCTACTGCGGCGCGGGGGATCTCGACGACTGCCGGGCGTCGTTGTGGGCCGTGGTCGACCGCGTCGTCGGGGAGCTCGCGGCCGAGCGCGGCGACGACCCGACGACCTGGCTGCGCCCGGGTCAGCGATCGACGTTCACGCCCGGGCTGATCCCCGACGACTTCCGCTCCACCAACCGGCCGACGTTCCAGCAGGTCCTCGAGTTTGCCCCGAGCCGCTGACGACCGCCGCGGCGTCCCGCGCGCGGTCTGGGCGGCGGTCGCCCTGTTCGCCGTGGCGGTCGCCGTGTTCGGCGTCGTCCGTCTGACCGAGGACGAGGCGGTGAGCAGGCCTCGCCACCGCCGACATGGACCGCGACGGCGATCTCGACCTGATCGCCGCTAACGGCTCGGCGACGCTCATCCCGTGGGAGGGCGAGTCGTTCGGCGCGCCGCGCGACCTCGGGCTGTCCGCCGCGGTCGCTGTCACGACGGCCGACGTCGACCAGGACGGCTGGATCGACGCGCTGATCGCCCGTCGGGACACGGACGACGCGATCGTCTGGGGCGGCCCGTGGACGCAGGACGGATCATCCCCCGACGTCACGCCGCTGAGCAGCGCGAGCCGTTCGAGCGCGCTCATCGCGGCCGAGCTGAGCGGCGACGAGCGCGTCGACGTCCTGCGCCTGGGGCTCGGCACCGGCGAGGGGCAGCCCGACGTGATCTGGGTGGCCGACGCCGAACGGCCGCGAGCGTTCGAGGCGCTGGTGCTGCCGTCGCCGATCCGGCCCTCGTTCGCCGGCGAGCTGGCCGACCTCGACGGCGACGGTTTGGTCGACATCTGGGTGACCCGCGACATCGGTTGGGAGTCCGGCGGCGACTCCCTCCTCTCCCGCCAGGGTGTCCCATCCGGCCCGTGGGTCGACATCGCCGGCCAGCTGGGCACGGCGACAACGAGCTCCTCGTCCGCCGGGGACCGGTGTTCGAGCATCTCGACGAGTCGGGCGCGGCGCGCATCCGGCCGCCGGGCGGGCGGCGATCGATCGTGTCGAGCTCGTGGGCGTCCGGCGCCGCCGACCTCAACCTCGACGGTCACCTCGACGTCGTCGTCGCCAACGGCGGGTTCCCCGACGGCGGTGTGCCGAACAAGATCTCCGGAACCGAGATCGCGCTCGCCGAACCGCCGGCGGTCTTCCTCGGCGACGGCGCCGGCCACTTCGTCGACATCTGGCCCGATCTCGGGCTCGGCGCCGAGGTCGTCGGCCGGGGGATGACGATCGCCGACCTCGACCGCGACGGCGATGACGACGTCGTGGTGATGGCCCATGACGGACGGCTGCTCGCGCTGCGCAACGACGCCGCCGGCCCGTCGGTGACGGTCCGCGCCGACTCGTCGTGTCCGCTCCCGGGCGCGGTTGTCGACGTCCGCGGCCCGGTCGCCCGCGCCCGGCTGTTGCTGGCCCCGAACACCTACGCCGGCGCGCACGGGACCGACTCGATCGTCGGGACCCGTGGCGCGGACGTCGACGTGACCGTCGAGTTCGCCGGTGGGGATCCGATCCGTCGCACGGTTCCCGGCTCGGAGCGCCGGGTCGTCGAGCTGTTCGACTGTTGAACGCGGGGTCGAAACCAATCACGAAACTCCGTGGTGAGGCTGGTCCCGTCGGCGAACCGCCGCTACGTTACGACGTCGTGTCGTATTCGAGCCGGGAGCCAACACGACGCGCTCCGTTGACGCGCTGGCTCCTCGCCGGTGGGCTCGCGGTCGGGGCATGCACGTCGACGACCGAGGCGGCGGACCCCGTGCTGGAAACCATCGCGGACGGGGCCACCGCCGCCCCCGCCGAGACCACCACCCCCGTCACGACGACGACCGTGCCGGCCACCACGACCCCGACCACCACGACCCCGACCACCACCACCACGACCACCACCACCACGACCCCGACCACCACCACCACGACGCTCCCGCCGCTCGACGTCCACGACCCGAGCTGCGTGATCCGAGCCGCGACCGCAGGGTCGCTCGAGGTGGTCGCCGCCGGTGCGAGCAACACCCCCATCGCCGGGTTCGACCTCTGGGCGGAGAACGACTTCCCCGACCGGGGGCTGGTGGCGGGGGACCTCGTCGACGTCTGCGTCGAGAACGGCGTCAACGACATCACCGGCGAGCCGCGCGTCGGGCGGGATGATCCGCTCGTCGGGTTGATCCGCGCCGAGGACGTCAAGGGCCAGCAACGCCGGCTCAACGAGTTGTTCGCCGGCTACGGCATCGCGGATCTCGACGTCGACGGGATTGCGGGCCCGCGCACGCGCCAACGGCTGTGCGCTGCACGCCTTGCGTTGGGACACCCGGCGTCGACCGCGGAGATGCAGCCCGGAACCGCCGAGCACTTGAACCTGTTCACCACCGACGCGCTCCCTACCCCCGCGTCCACCGCAATCGAGTCCGAGCGATGGATCCTCATCGATCGCACGTGCCAGATCATGTTCATCGGCGAGGGTCGCACGACGATATTCGTCTTTCCGACGTCGACCGGGTCGGAGGGTTTCGAGACCCGCGACCAGAATCGCACGCCGGCGTTCCGGTTCGACCCAGCACTCGAGAACGGCGGCTGGCACAACAGCAGTGAGTACCCCGTCGGCATCGACAACCCGCTCAACGGGAACCTGTACAAGCCGCTGTATTTCGATCTCGGCCAGGCGATCCACGGCGCGAACAGCGTTCCCGCATCGCCGGCGAGCAAGGGATGCGCGCGGCTCCAAGTCCGCGATCAGGAGACGCTCCTCGGGTGGCTTGGGCTCGGCGGCGTGACCACGCCGATCTGGCGACAAAGCGAGATCAATGTGACCGTCAACGTCCAGGGCGAGTTCAACGGCTGATCGCCGGCATCGGTGACGACCAGTGGGAGGCGGCGACCCCGTGCGACAAGTGGAACGTGCGCCAACTGGTGCAGCACACGGTCGGCGTGACGCCGACGACGCGAGCGCGCCCGACCGCCTGCTCGCCTACCTCGGCCGTCAGCCGTAGGCCAGCCGCCGCCGCGGTCGGCCTCGTCGGCGACGTCGGCGACCGGTCGGCCCGGCGCGCGTGACTACCCGATCCGTCGCGGCAGCTGCGATCGCAGCTCCCCGAACGCCGCCGCTCCTTCGTCGGATCGGGTCCACGAGATGTAGTCGGCGCGCCCGCGCTCGCGGAAGAACGGGTTGGAGAAGATCTCGGCCCATTCGGCAAGCGGCTTCAGGCTCGCCGCCATCGCTTCGTCGTAGCCATCCCAGTCTCGTGCGTGCTCTTCCGACCGGAAGAGGTTCATGTTCGCTCAACGGAACGGCCGGCTGGCCGCCTCACCCCCGATCTCGGCGCTGGTGTAGCCGACGATGCCGTCCGGTTCCGTGGCGACGATCTCGTCGTCGACCATCTCGATCACCATCGGCTCGCCGCAACAGAGGCACGGGGCGTCGATGCGGACCGTCGCTCCCGGAACCGTCCAACGGACGGCGGTCGCCTCGAGCCCGCACTGGGCGAACCAGCCGGACCGGCCGTCGATGCTCACCCGATAGTGCGTCGGCTGGAGGTTGAACGGCGGGAACGACGCGAGATAGTCGGTGCCGGGATGGGTCCACCCAGGCGTGGCCGCGACCAGCTCGTGCACGAGGCTCTTGCCCTCATCGAGCCCGACGCCCAGCTCCGCCGCGAGCTCGGTGTAGTGCGGGGCCCGACCGGCGCCGACGATGCGACCCATGATCGCCGCGTACCCCCGGTCGAGGAGTTCGAGATCAGCCACGCCAGCCCGCCTACGCTTCCGGTTGCAGGATCGAGAAGCTGCCGCCGGCCGGGTCGTGGGCGGTGGCGCTCGTGCCGACGCCGGGGATCGTCATCGGGCCCATGACGATCTGCCCGCCGGCGCCCGTGATCGCCTCGATCGTGGCCGCGGTGTCGGCGACCATGAAGTAGACGCCCCAGTGGTTGGGCACTTGGTCGGGCAGGTCCGGCGGCATCGCCATGAGGCCGCCGAGCCCGCCGCTCTCGCCGCCGGCGATCACGTGGTAGGTCCCCATCGGGCCCATGTCCTGCGGGTCGTACGTCCAGCCGAAGACGTCGGAGTAGAACGCCAGCGACGCGTCGATGTCGCGGGTCATCAGCTCGTTCCAGCTGTAGGTGTTCGGCTCGTTGCCGACCTCGGCGCCGATGTGCTGGCCGGCTTTCCACACCGAGAACGCGGCGCCGGCCGGGTCGGTGAAGATCGCCATCTCGCCGGCGTCCATCACCTGCATCGCCGGCATCATCACCGAGCCCCCGGCCGCGGCCACCCGCTCCGACGTGGCCGCCACGTCGGCCGTCGAGATGTACGAGTTCCAGACCGGCGGCATCGCGCCCATGCCCGGCGGCTGGCCACCGAGTCCGGCGACGTTCTTCCCGCCGAGCGAGAACATGACGTAGATCCGATTGCCGTCGTCGTCGAGCTGGTCGTCGGCGGCCCAGCCGAACACCGACGTGTAGAACGCTTTGGCGCCGTCGACATCGGGGCTCATCAGGTCGACCCAGCAGGGTGTTCCGGGCGCGTGGGATGTGAACTCGGGCATGGCCGATCTCCTCTCGGTGCGTGAGCCCGCGACGGTACCGCAGGCACATGGGTCACGATGGATCGGCCGCCGCCCCGGACGGCGGCGAAGACCGACGCGTGGACCAGCTGGATCTTCCAACCTTCGCGGCCGCGGGACGTTACGGCTGGGCGATCGACGCCGCCGCGGCGCGCAGCGACCGCTTGGTCTCCGGTCCGACGACGCCGTCGACGATCAGCCCGTAGTCGCCCTGGAACCGGAGGACGGCGCCGTTCGTCGCCCTGTCGAACACGCCGTCGGTGTACCCGGGGCCGAGGTACCCGGCCTTCGCCAGGAGCTCCTGGACCTCGCTCACACTTGGCCCCTCGTCGCCGGCGCGGAGGAACGTCGGTCTGGCGATGGTCGTGGTCGTCGTGGTCGTGGACGTCGTGGACGTCGTGGTCGTCGTCGACGTCGTGGAGGTTGTGGACGTCGTGGAGGTGGTCGAGGCGGGCGGCGCCGTCGTGGTGCTGGTCGTGAGCGCCGGCGGGGCGGTCGGCGCGGGCCCGGCGCCCGACGCCGACCCACAGCCGGCGCCGACGGCGAGGAGCGCGGCCGACGCGAGCCGGCGGAGACGGGCGGGGTTCATCTCCGTTCCGACCGTACTGCGGGCGCGGCCGCCGCGCACGTCAGCCGGGTTCAGGCGCCGAGCTCGTCGGCCAGGCCTTCGAGGAACGGCCCGACGTCGGTGACGATCCCCATCGCCTGATGGCTGCCTCGGTCGGCGAGCTTGGTCACCACGGCTTGGTTGATGTCGACACAGAACGTCGTCACCCCCGCGGGCAAGAGGTTGCCGGTCGCGATGGCGTGAAGGGTCGTCGCGAGCATCAACGCCACGCTCACGCCGGGCACCAGGGCGCGCATCGCGTCGGCGGCCTCGACGACGTCGGTCATCGTGTCGGGCAACGGCCCGTCGTCGCGTATCGACCCGCCGAGCACGAACGGCACGTCGCGTTGGACGCATTCATACATGACTCCGCCGCGCAGGTACCCCGCTTCGACCGCGTCGGCGATCGATCCGTGCCGCCGGATCTCGTTGATCACCCTGACGTGGTTGCTGTGACCGCCCTCGGTCGGGGCCCCGTGCTCGACGGAGACCCCGAGGCTCGTGCCGAGCACGTTCGCCTCGATGTCGTGTGTGGCGAAGCCGTTGCCGGCGAACAGCACGTCGATCCAGCCGCCGCGCACCAGCCGCGCGACGTGGTGCGACCCGCCGGTGTGCACCACTGCCGGGCCGCACACCGCGAGCAGCTTGCCGCCGGCTTCCCGTTCGGCCCGGATCCGGTCGGCGACCTTGCCGATCAGCAACGTCTTGGGCTTCTCCGACGACACCTCCGACGCCATGAACTCGAAGGCGCTTCCCGCCGGCGCCTGCGGTAGCGGCTGCACGCGAACGCCCTTGCCGCCGACCACGACCCGGTCGCCGGCGCGCACCTGGTGCATCGGCGCCGTGCGGGCGCCGTGCGGCTCGACGACGATCGCGCAATCCATCTCGGGGTTGTCGACCGCCCCCCAGCCACCGTCGACGCGAATCTCGGTGGGCAGGTTGGTCGTCGAGTAGAACCCCGCGGGCAACACCCCGTCGCGGTCGGCGACGACGGTCGAGGCGTCCTCGGCGTCGAGCCGGTTCACGCCCTGCACCTGGAGTTGTTCGAGCAGCGACTCGATCGCGTCGGCGTCGCTCGCCACGAGGCGGATGAGCGCTCGGCTCGGGTCGAGCTTGTTGCGACCCATCTCGAGTTCGACGATCTCGTAGTCGGCGCCGGCGTCGAGGATCAGGTCGAGCACCTTGGGCAAGATCAACGAGTCGACGATGTGACCCTCGAGCAGGACCGTCTCGCTCGCCTCTTCCTCTGTCATGGACACCAAGGGTAGATGGCTTCGGGCGTCCGGCGACCGTGACCGACGGCGAAACCTGGCAGTCTCGCGGCATGAACCGGTGGACGAGTACACGGCGATGACGCTCCGGGTCGTGATCGCCGGCGCCGGAGGGCGTGATTTCCACGACTTCAACACGGTGTTCCGCGACGACCGCTCGACCAGGGTGGTGGCGTTCACCGCGGCGCAGATCCCGGGGATCGACGACCGTCGCTATCCGGCGGAACTGGCCGGGCCCGACTACCCGCAGGGCATCCCGATCCGACCTCAGCGCGACCTGGTCGACATCATCGCCGAGGAGCACGTCGACGAGGTCGTGTTCTCGTACTCCGACGTCTCCCACACCGACGTGATGCACCTGGCGTCGCGGGTCCTCGCCGCCGGCGCGCACTTCCGGCTGCTGTCCCCTCGACGCTCCATGTTGGCGAGCCCGCGCCCGGTGGTGGCGGTCGTCGCCACCCGGACCGGTGCGGGCAAGTCGCCCACGACCCGCCGAGTCGGGCGACTCCTGACCGGCGCCGGCCTCCGCGTCGCGCTGATCAGACACCCGATGCCCTACGGCGATCTGTCCAACATGCGCGTCCAGCGGTTCGGCAGCTTGTCCGACATCGACGCCGCCTCGCCGACGCTCGAGGAGCGCGAGGAATACGAAGAGCCCGTGCGCCAGGGCATGGTCATGTTCGCCGGTGTCGACTACCGGGCCATCGTCGACGCGGCGGCGGCTGAGGCCGACGTGCTCGTCTGGGATGGCGGCAACAACGACGCCTCGTTCGTCGAGCCGACGATCACGATCTGCGTCCTCGACGCGTTGCGGCCGCATGACGGGACGATCTTCCATCCGGGTGAGACGAATCTGACGATGGCCGATGTCGTGCTGGTCAACAAGGTCGATGTGGCCAGCTCCGCGGCCGTCGAGACCGTCCTCGCCGACGCCCGCCGCGTCAACCCCGACGCCGTCACGATCCTGGCGGCCTCGCCCGTGACGCTCGACCCCGGACCCGATCTCGCCGGACGTCGCGTCCTGGTCGTCGAAGACGGCCCGACGATCACGCACGGCGGCATGCCCGACGGCGCCGGCATGGTCGCCGCGCGACAGGCCGGCGCCGGGACCATCGTCGATCCTCGACCGTTCGCCGTCGGGTCGATCGCCGCCGCCTACGAGCGGTATCCCCACATCGGGCCGGTGCTGCCCGCCATGGGATACGGCGACCGGCAGATCGCCGAGCTCAGCCAGACCGTCCGCGCCGCCGAGTGCGACGTCGTCGTGACCGGCACGCCGATCGACCTCGGACGGCTCGTCGAGCTCGGTCACCCGACGCGCCACGCCCGCTACACGGTTCAGGAGATCGGTGCCCCCACGCTGGACGACGTCCTCGAGCCGTGGATCGCCGCCTGGCGCGCGCCGCGGGATCCCTGACGGCCCGACGCCGGTTCAGTCCTCGATGAAGAGGAGGGCCGGCGACTCGAGCAGCGCCTTGACGCGCTGCACGAACGTGGCGGCGTCCCAGCCGTCGACCATGCGGTGATCGAAGCTCGACGACAGGTTGAGCATCCGGCGCGGCTGGAACGCGCCGTCGCGCCAGACCGGGCGGGTCTCGATCTTGTTGACGCCGACGATCGCCACCTCGGGCGCGTTCAGGATCGGTGTGGTGACGAGGCCGCCGAGCGGGCCGAGCGAGGTGATCGTGATGGTCGAGCCGGACAGCTCGTCCCGCGCCGCGCGGCCGGCGCGCGCCGACTCGGTCACCCGGGCGATCGCCGCGGCCAGGTCCCACAGGCCGAGCGCCTCGGCATGGCGGACCACGGGCACGAGGAGCCCGTCGTCGGTCTGCGTGGCGATGCCGGCGTGCACCGCGTCGACGACCGTCAGCGTCTCGGCCTGGTGGTCGTACCGCGCGTTGAGCCGCGGCTGGTCCCGACAGGCGACGACGATGGCCCGCACGAGGAACGGCAGGACGGTCAGGCGAACCTCCCGATCGGCGTGCGTCCGGTTGAGCTCGGCGCGCAGCGCCTCGAGCTCGGTCACGTCGACGGCGTCGACGTAGGTGATGTGCGGGATCTCCGTCCACGCGGCCGAAAGGCGTTCCGCGATTCGGCGCCGGATGCCGCGGACCGGTTCGACCGTCTCCCCGTCCGACCGTGCGGCGCCAGGAGCCGCCGGCTGCCGCGATCCGGAAACGAGGAACCGGTCGATGTCTTCGTGCAGCACCCGCCCCCCAGGGCCGGACCCGCCGCCGGCGCCGAGGTCGACTCCGAGCTCGGCGGCGCGCCGGCGGACCGCCGGCGCCGCCGTCACCCGGGCCGCGGTCGGGGGGAGGGGCGGCGGTCCGCCGGCGCCGGGCTCGGGCTCGGGTGTCGCCGGCGCACCTTCGGGTTCGGGTTCCGCGGCGCCGTCGACCTCGATGCCGACGAGGTCGCCGCCGACGGCGAGCACGTCGCCCGCTTCGCCGTGGAGCGAGGCGACGGTGCCGGTGACCGGCGAGGACACCTCGACCGTCGCCTTGTCGGTCAGCACCTCGGCGAGCACCGTGTCGGGTGTGACCCGGTCGCCGACCTCGACCAGCCACGTGACGATCTCGGCTTCCGCCACCCCCTCCCCCATGTCGGGCAGCTTCATCTCGAACAGGCTCACGCCGTCACCGCCTTGCGCATCGCCCGCCCGACCCGGTCGGGGCCGGGGAAGTAGGACCACTCATGGGCGTGCGGGTACGGCGTGTCCCATCCGGCGACCCGGATGATCGGCGACTCGAGGTGGTAGAAGCACCGCTCTTGTACCTGGGCGCTGAGCTCGGCCCCGAAACCGGACGTGAGCGTCGCCTCGTGCAGCACGAGGCATCGCCCGGTCTTGCGCACCGAGTCCACGATCGTGTCGATGTCGAGCGGCACCAGCGTGCGGAGGTCGATGATCTCGGCGTCGAGGTCCTGCTCCTCGGCGGCCGCCTGCGCGACGTGGACCAACGTGCCGTAGGTGAGCACGGTGAGCTCGTCGCCCGCGCGGTGAACGCGGGCCGTGCCGAGCTCGATCGAGTAGTGACCCTCGGGCACCTCGCCGAGCGGGTGCTGGGACCACGGCACGATCGGCCGGTCGTGGTGACCGTCGAACGGGCCGTTGTAGACCCGCTTCGGTTCGAGGAACATCACCGGGTCGTCGTCCTCGATCGACGCGATGAGCAGGCCCTTCGCGTCGTACGGGTTCGACACGACGACCGTCGTGAGGCCGGCGACGTGCGTGAACAGCGCCTCGGGGCTCTGCGAGTGGGTCTGCCCGCCGTAGATGCCGCCGCCGGTCGGCATCCGCACCACCAGCGGCGCCGAGAAATCGCCGGCCGACCGGTGTCGCAGCCGGGCCGCCTCCGAGACGATCTGGTCGTAGGCCGGGTACATGTAGTCGGCGAACTGGATCTCGACGCAGGGCCGCAGCCCGTACGCCGCCATCCCGACCGCCGCGCCGACGATGCCCGACTCGTTGATCGGCGCGTCGAAGCAGCGGTGCTCGCCGAAGCGCTCCTGCAGACCATGCGTGCAGCGGAACACGCCGCCGAAGTAGCCGACGTCCTCGCCGAACACGATCACCCGGTCATCGCGCTCCATCGCCACCGTGTGCGCGTCGCGGATCGCCTCGATCATCGTCATCGCCGGCATGTCACCGCCCCTCTCCGACCTGCGCCTGCTGCTCGACCAGGTGGCGGGGCAGGTCGTGGAAGACGTCGTCGAACATCGAGCGGGGGTCGCCGACCGCTCCGGTCTTCACCGAGCCGTGCGAGTCGGCCTCGGCGAACGCGTCCTCGACCTCCTGGTCGACCTCGCGCTGGAGGGCGGCCTGGCGCTCCTCGTCCCACTCGCCGATGGCGGTCAGATGCTGGTCCAACCGGTCGATCGGATCGCCGAGCGGGAACTTCTGCGCCTCGTCGGCGGGGCGGTAGACCGACGGGTCGTCCGACGTGGAGTGAGCCCCGCGCCGGAGCGTGATCCACTCGAGGAGGGTCGGCCCGAGGTTGGCGCGGGCCCGCTCGGCGGCCCACGCCGACGCCGCGTACACCGCCAGGTAGTCGTTGCCGTCGACCCGCAGCGCCGGGATGCTGAACCCGTAGCCCCGGTCGGCGAACGTGGCCGACGCGCCGCGGGCGAAGTCCTCCGGCGTGGAGATCGCCCAGTGGTTGTTGACGATGTTGAGGATCACCGGCGCCTGATAGGTCGACGCGAACACGAGCGCGGCGTGGAAGTCGGACTCGGCCGACGCGCCCTCGCCGATCCAGGCCGACGCGATCTCGGTGCCGCCGCGCAGCGCCGACGCCATCGCCCAACCGACCGCCTGGATGTACTGGGTGGCGAGGTTGCCGGAGATCGAGAAGAAGCCGTGCGACTTCGCCGAGTACAGCACCGGAAGCTGCCGCCCCTTGAGCGGGTCGTACTCGTTCGACAGCACCTGGTTCATCATGTCGACGATCGGGTACCCGCCGGCGATGAGCAGCCCCTGCTGGCGATAGGTCGGGAAGTGCATGTCGCCGGGATCGAGCGCCCGCTTCTGCGCGCAGGCGACCGCCTCCTCGCCAAGCGCCTGCATGTAGAACGAGATCTTGCCCTGCCGGTGAGCGTGCAGCAGGCGAGCGTCGAAGCTGCGCACGAGCATCATGTCGCGGAGACCCGTCCGCTTGGCGTCGGCGGACAGGTCGGGGACCCACTCGCCGACCGCGTTGCCGTCGTCGTCGAGCACCCGGACGAGCTGCTTGCGCATCAACGCCACCCGTTCGACCTTCTCGTCGAGCGCCGGCTTGCGCATCTCGCCGGCCGGGCTGATGAACCGCGCCCGGTCCGCGGGCTGCCGACCTCGGGCCGGCTCCGGGATCCTCAGCCGCAGACCCGGCGGGTCGCTCTCGCTCTCGCTCTCCATCTCCCCAATATCTCACGTCGCACGCCTCGACGCTGACGCGCCGACTCCAGGCGCGCCCGGCGCGAACTCGAGGGTCGAGTTCTGCAGCAACGTCGTCGCGGCCCTCGAGTGAGCGATGGGATGCAGATAGTCGACTTCTTGACCGTGGTGAAGGAAGAGTGTCGCTGGCACGGTGAGCGCTGCGAGTTGCGCATCGGTCATCCCGAGTGCCGTTCTCTGACCGAACGACCGGAGATGTTCACCCGCTCGCTTCATCGCCGCGAGGAACTCAGACACGTCTTGCCGCATCAGTTCCTCACGACCCTCGGCGCCATTGCGTTCGACGTACGCGGCCCAGAGAGGTGTCTTCGCGACCTCCTCCATCGAGGTGAGGCGTTCGTCATGGACGTACTTCAGGTGGTACTCCTCGGGGAGTTGCTCTGCCGCGAGCGGCCCGCCGGTCAGTGGTGCGATCACGAATGCGGCGATGTCTTCGGGGTAACGCTGGACCCACCCGAGGCGGTCGATGAGCACATGGAGATCCTCGGCTTCGGTCGGGCTTGCGTCGGTCATGCTCGGTTCAAGTCGGAGAGTGTTGGTGCGGCACAGGGCATCGAGCGCGTCCCTTCGTCCACCCCCGCCCGCGATCGGCCAGACGAGATCGCATGACGCCGTCCAGTCACGACCCGGCGAGCTCAAGCACTCAGACGACCGCGTCGGTCAACGAACTTCGATGTACTTCGCTGCGGCCGCGTCGAAACGGTCGACGGCCTCCTTCGGGACGTCGGCCATGCCGGGATTGGCGCTCCGCAAGTGCTCGACGATCCGGGTCGACGCATCGAGCAGCGCGGACTCGCCCGTCAGCTTGATCGTGCCCTGGGTTGATACGAGGCCGTCGACGAGCGGTATCGCGGCCTCAAGCGACCGTTGAAGCTCCTCCTCCGCCGCGGCCCTGGTGTGCGGGGCAGCGGACGGAGCCTGGACGACGGAAAGGAGCTCAACGATTCGCTTCCTCATCGACTGGTACAACGTCAACTGCTCACGAAATGCTGCCGACAACTCGCCGACCCGTGAGGAGTCAGTGCTTCGGTCCTCGTTGCGGCGGGCCACTATCTGGAGGAGCCAGGTTGCGGTGAGCGCGATGGCAGCGGTGCCAAACGTTGCCGCCGCACCGATCCATGCATTCTTGGACTCGTTGTCGCGTTGAGCGAGCGCCACGATCCCGAAGACGATCGCCAAGGCCGCAGACCCGAACGCCAAAGCCGCCAGCAGCCGGTGGATACCGCGGGACGAACTCATCGAACAGAATGCCGAACCTTCTCTGCCGGGCCCGCCCACTTGATCTCCTCGCCTGCGAGGAGCTCGATCTGCGCTCGACGCGTCTTCGTCTCCTCCTTCTTACGGTCCTCGGTCGCAACCTCGATCTCTCCAAGCGTGCGGCCCGACGCAGTCGCTGCGGATGCAATGGTGATCGGCCCCCCGAGCGCAAGGACCGCTCCGACGATGACGACGGCGACGAATTCCCCCGTCGCAAGGCGGTCGGACATCATCTCCGCGAATACCACTGCGCCGAGAAGTGCAACACCACAGAACCCCACGAAGCCTCCTGCGAGCGACGTCACCTTCCCCAGCCTGGCCAGCACCTCGTCGAAGGCGTCCGGTTCTTCCTGCTCTGCCGCTTCCCCTTGGTCGGCCACGGAGCGAGTCTAGATCGTACGCTTGCTGCGCCCGGACGGGCGCCGGGCGGAGTCGCCCCGTTTCAGACCAGGCCTGAAGGGAGGGCGCAGTACGGTTGCGTGATGGCCGGCGAGAAGCGACGACCACTTCAATTCTGGGTCGAGGCCGTTGGCGCGTTGTTCGTCGGGGTCGGTGTCGTCGTGGCCCTCGTCTTCGGTGTCGTGACACAGCACCAGGCGAACCAGCAACTCAAGACCCAGAACTCGGCCTCCTTGTGGCGTTCGGTGGAGACGCTGAACCTGTGGTGGGTTGACGATCCGGACAACCGGCTGTTCTTCTACGGGGACAGGCCAGCACCAAGGCCAGCGTCACCCGAACTCAACGCGATCTCGGAGAGCTTCCTCGACGTGTTCGAGCGTGTTTTCTACGAATGGGAGGCTGCGGGACACAACCCCCTCGGCTGGGAAGCCTGGATGAACGACCTCCTCGTTTCGAGCCAGGTGCTGCGCGAGTTCATTGCGAAGAATCGGCACTGGTACGAGGTCCCCTACCGTTGCACGGATGACCCTGCGAGCGGGATCTGTCTCGTCGACCTCAACTCTGACGGCTATGCATGCGCTTCCCCGGACAACGTCGAAGAACATCGGGACGTGGTAATAGCGCCAAACATCACCCTAACCGAGTGCGATCCACCCACCGAGATGGTCTTCAAGTAGTTGGATCTGACCCGGTCTCTTTGACACCGGGTGGTTAGGCGGCGTGAGCCGAGTGGTGGGTCTGTTCGTAGAAGACGGGGTACTCGTCCAGGGCGGAGTGCCGACGGCGTTGGTTGTACCAGTCGATGAGCGACACGATCTCGGTGCGCTCGTCGGTGATATTGCAGAATCGGTGGCAGTCGGAGAGTTCGCACTCGCGGGTAGCACCGGCCCACAAGGCGGCTTCCGAAATCGGCATGGTCTATCGCAACGAGCTGACCGTGATCCGCGCAACCGGCGACCACGCCGACGAGGTCGACGATCTCCTTGGCGGCCGCTACGACATCGCGCTGCTGACCTACGAGAAGTTTACTGCCCTGGTTCTTGCTCAACGCGGAGCTACTCCACAGCGGCCAGCGCTGTCGGAGACCTCACGTTGCCGGTCGGGCACACGCTCGGCGATCCGCTCCCGCCTCCGGCCCCGGCCCTCCCGACGATCGGGCTTGAGTTCTGAGGAGAACACGCTTCGGCGCGTCCGTGTCCCCGTCCTTGGGACCGGCCGCGCGCACGGGTCAACCCACATGTCACAAACCTCGGGACGAACCACGGCGGGCGCGCCGGCGAGCCCGACACAGCGGCAACGAACGAGAGCAGCCCCCCACCGCTGCTCGTCGGAGTGAATCAAGCCGCCAAGATGCTCGCCATCAGCCGAACCACGCTGTACCAACTCATTTGGAGTGACCAACTCGTCCCCATCCGGATCGGTCGCAGCGTCCGCTTCTCCATCGCACAACTCGAGGACTTCGTCGCGCGGCGCACCACACCCAGGGACTGACGCCAGCTCGGCCCGGCGCCCTCAGCGGCCCGGTCGCGCCGTCGTCCCGCCCTCGTCTCGATCCTCGGCCGACTCCGGGACACGGACCCGAACGCCAGCGAACAACGATTTGCGTTGCCCACCGGATCGGCGACGGAGGGCATCTGAGCCGTAAAACACCTCGTAGATGGGTGGGCCCAGAGAGACTCGAACCCCGACAAACGGCGTTCATAGCCGGATTACGGTGTTCGCCAGCGTGCGTCTAGCAGCCGTCTAGCAGGCTTCCGCGAATCGCGCTAAGGATCCTCCGTGTCACTTGCCCGGTCCTCGTCGGCGGAGCTCGCGATCCCCGTCCGCACGGGCTCCCGGGCCACGTGCTCACGGCACTACTCCGGCCTGCCGCCCTTCGTGTGGATGGCGATGTTGCCGTTGGTGATGAGTTGGGGATCGGCGCGGTCGACGTCGTCTGACAACCCAAGTCGGTTGTC
>JBFGCT010000014.1:0-39061 GCA_041581055.1 Ilumatobacteraceae bacterium
TGGATCAGGACGTCACGCAGGTCGTCGTCCAGCAGCGGCGCGGCCAACTCCGCACAACGATCGATGGCGGCGCGGAAGACCGGCTCTGAGCGGTACAGCTCGCTCGCCATCCCCGGGAACTGTGATCCGAACCCGCCGACCAGGAACGCGATCGGCCGGCGCGCGATGTCCGGCGCCGCCCCTGAGAGCAACCGGCCGTCGTCGCGGGCCTCGAGGGCGCTCAGGAGGTCGGCGGTGTCGCGTGCAACGACCATCCGCCGGTGCCCGAACGACGATCGGCCGCTCTGGAGGGTGAGCGCGATGTCGTCGAGCCGCAGCCCGCGGTGGGCGCGGAGGTGTTCCTGCAGCCGGTCGGTCGCGGCGTCGAGCGCCGCTTCGCTCCGCGCCGACAGCACGACCACCTGCTCGTCGACCGCATCGGTTCGGCCCGCTTCCTCGGGGGCCTGCTCGAGGACGACGTGGGCGTTGGTCCCGCCGAGGCCGAAGGAGGAGACCGCCGCCCGGCGGGGCTCGTCACCGTCCGGGAAGGGTGCGAGCTCGGTGCTCACCCGGAACGGGCCGTTGTCCAGGTCGAGGCGCGGATTCGGCGTGTCGAAGTGCAGGGACGGCGGGATCTCGCCGCGCTCGACGACCAGCGCGGCCTTGATCAGCCCGGCCACACCGGCGGCGGCGTCCAGGTGGCCGACGTTGGTCTTGACCGAGCCGACCGCACAGTGTCCCTGCGGTACGCCGGCGTAGGCGGTCGTCAGCGCGGCCATCTCGATCGGGTCACCGAGATGGGTCGCGGTCCCGTGCAACTCCACGTAGCGGACGCCGCTGGGCTCGACGCCGGCGTGAGCGAGCGCCCGGACGATCACGCGCGCCTGGCTCGTCGCGCTCGGGGCGCTGAATCCAGCCCGACGCGCACCGTCGTTGTTGATCGCCCAGCCCTTGACGACGGCGCGGATGTGGTCCCGATCGGTGAGCGCGTCCTGCAGGCGCTTGAGCACCACCATTCCGGTCCCGTCGCCGCCGACCGTCCCGGCGGCGCGGGCGTCGAGTGTCCTCGTCAGACCGTCCGGGGAGAGAATCCCATCCTCGCGATGAAGGTACCCGGTGTGCCGGGTGGGGTCGACGGCGACGCCCCCGGCGAGCGCGACATCGCACTCGAACGCCAGGAGCGCCTGGCACGCTTGGACGGTCGCCACCAGCGACGTGGAACAGGCCGACTGGACGGTCACGCTCGGGCCCTCGAGGCCGAGCTTGTACGAGATGCGGCTGGTGAGGAAGTCCGGCCGGTTGCCGATCAGCACCTGCTTGCCACCGATCGACTCGGCGGCCTCGGCGTGCGCCGTGACGTTGTTCAGCAGGTAGGTGTTGTGACCCGCCCCGGCAAAGACGCCGATCAACCCGTCGTACCGGCTCGGATCGATACCGGCGTCCTCGATCGCCGCCGACGCGCACTCGAGCAAGACCCGGTGCTGTGGGTCCATCAGCTCGGCCTCCCTGGGGGAGCAGCCGAAGAACGCGGCGTCGAAACCGTCGCTGCCCTCCAGCAGGTAGGCGGCCGGGACGAAGTCGGGGTCGTCGATCATCTCAGCCGGGACGCCGCGCGATTCCAGCTCGGCCCGGTCGACCGTCGTCACCGAACAGATGCCCGAGCGCAGGTTGCGCCAGAACGTCTCGACGTCGGGCGCCTTCGGGAAGCGACCGGCCATCCCGACGATGGCGACGTCCAGGCCTTCGTCGGCGTCGGACGGGGGCTCGACCTCAGCCATCCGAAGCCGCCCTGCGTCGCGACTGCTGCCGCCGCCGCCTCGCGAGTGCGGCGTGCTGGGCGTTGGCGGGACGGGCCGGCGTCGGTCCGGCGTCGGTGGACCGCGCGATCAACTCGGCCTGAGCCCGGACCGTCGGGCGCTCGAAGAGGTCGAGCAGTTCGAACTCACGACCGAGCCTGGCCTGCAGCCGGTAGTGGAGCTCGATGAGGAGCAAGGAGTGGCCACCGAGGTCGAAGAAGTTCTGGTTCGGGTTCACGACCTCGACGCCGAGGAGCTCCGCCCACAGCGCCGAGACGATCTGCTCGCTGTCGTTCCCGGCCGCGAGCGCCGGCGCCCCGGAGGCGATGTCGCCGGTCGGGTCCGGGAGTGCCGCCCGGTCGATCTTCCCGTGCGGCGACCGGGGCAGCTCGTCCATCGGCACGATCGTCCGCGGGATCATGTGCGCGGGGAGACGCGCGTGAAGGAACCGCTCCAGGTCCTCGACGGTGAGGCCCGCGGGATCGACCGGCTCGACGAACGCGATGAGCCGCTGGTTTCCGGCCGCGTCGTCGCGGACGGTGGTCACCGCGTGGCGGACGCCGTCGTGGGCCGTCAGGACGGCGTCGATCTCGCCGAGCGAGATCCGAAAACCGCGCACCTTGATCTGGTCGTCGCGCCGTCCGTGGAACTCGACGATTCCGTCGGGACCACGTCGTGCGTGGTCGCCCGTCCGGTAGAACCGGACGCCGTCGGCGGTGAAGAACGACGAGCGGGCCAGGTCGTCGCCGCCGTGGTAGCCCCGTGCCACGTTGGCACCACCGATGACGAGCTCGCCGACGTCCCCGGGCGGCACCTCGTTGCCGGCGGGGTCGACGACGTGAGCAGAGCAGTTTGGCAACGGGACGCCGATCGGCGCAGTCGTCCACTCGGCGCCGAGGTGCGGGCTGACCTCGAGCGTCAGCACGCCGACCGTCGTCTCGGTCGGGCCGTAGTGGTTGAAGACGCGACAGCCGACCGACCGCTGCAGCCCGCTGAGCCAGGTCCAGTCCGACGCCTCTCCGCCGACGATGAGGAACCGTCGCGGCACGACTCCGTCGAAGCGCGGCGACCCCTGCAGTGCCCGCAGGTGGGACGGCGCGATCTTCAGGCAGTCCACACCCCACGTCGAGCACCAGTCGGCCAGTCGGCCGGCGTCGAGCGACCGCTCCCTCGAGACGACGTGGATCTCGCCGCCCGTGCAGAGCGGGACTGCGATCGCCGTCAGACTGGAGTCGACGGTGAGCGGTTGCACCAGGAGGAAGCTCATCGGTTCGTCGATCCCCAGGCGGGCGGCGAGCGCCAGTGCGTAGTTGGTCAGCTGGCGATGCTCGACGACGACCCCCTTCGGCTGGCCGGTCGACCCGGACGTGTACAGCAGGTACGCGGCGTCGGCCGTGCCGCGGGCCAGTCGGGGCCGGTCGCCGGGGACGCGATCGGCGCCGCCGGGTTCGATGAGATCGACCTCGACGACGACCGCGTCGGCGCCGGTGACCGGTGGCGAACCCGATGCGACCAGGATGACCTCGGCGGCGGCATCGCGCAGGATGTAGTCCCGTCGGGCCTCGGGGTCGTCGGGGTCGACCGGTACGAACGTGCCACCGGCCTTCAGGACGCCGAGCAGGGCGACGACAAGTTCCCCGCAGCGGCCCATGCAGATGGCGACTCTCGTCTCCCGTGTCACGCCGGCCCGCCGGAGCACGTCGGCGAGCCGGTCGGCCAGGGCATCGAGCTCGGCGAAGGTGTAATTACCAGTCTCGCCGCGCACGGCGATCGCATCGGGAGTGCGCTCGACCCACCCCTCGAACAACTCGTCGAGTGGGCGATCCGGTACGGAAAGCGTCTCGCCGTGAGCCGCCACGATCACCGGTCACCAACGGTCGCGCTCGCGGGGTGGCGGGCGTTGACACTCCAGCCCCCGATGAGCTGCTGGATGACCTGCGTCGAACCCTCGATGACCTCCATCGCCTTGGCGTCCCGGAAGAGGCGGGCGACCGTCGAGCCGGCGCCCATGCCGCGGGCGCCCTGTACCTGGACGGCGTTCGTCGCAATGCGGGCGGCGGCGGTCGATGCGTAGTACTTGGCCGCCAGGGTCTGCTCCATCGCGTCGGCGTCGTCGCGCTCGGTGGCGAGACCCGCCTGCCAGCACAAGAGGCGTGCGGCGCGTGACTCGGTGATCATGTCGGCCAGGATCTGTTGGACGAGCTGGTGGTCCGCGAGCGGTTTGCCGAACTGCCGGCGATCGGTGGCGTACGCGGTCGACTCGTCGAGACAGGCCTGTGCGAGGCCGACACACCCCCAGGCCGTGCTGAGCCGGCCGAGGGTGAGCGCGCTGGACGCCACGAAGACCAGGCCCGAGCCGGCGAGCCCGACCATCGACTCGCACGGCACCCGGCAGCCGTCGAAGGTGATCTCGGCCAACATCGAGCCGCTCAGGCCCAACAGGTCGTTCAGCGGATCGACCCGGATGCCCGGTGTCTGCGCCTCGACGAGGAACGCGGTGTGACGACCTTCCAACTGGGCGAAGACCAAGAGCAGCTCGGCCGACTGGCCGAAGCTGATCCACTTCTTGGTCCCCGCCAGGACGATCTCCGAGCCGTCCCGGCGGGCTTCCGTGGTGATCGCGCTGGCGTCGCTGCCGACACCGGGTTCGGTCAGCGCGAACGCGGCGATCACCTGCCCGGCGGCGAGCGGGCGCAGCCAGCGGCGCCGTTGCTGCTCGTTGCCCCACCGCTCGATGGACTGCGACACCATGTCCTGGACGGCGACGAAGTTGCGCACGTTGGAGCACGTTCGACCGAGCTCCTCGGACAGCAACCCGTAGCTGGTCAGGTCCAGCCCGCCCCCTCCCCACTCCGGAGGTGACAACGCCGAGAGAAAGCCGGCGTCGCCCAGCTCGGCGACGAGCCCAACGGGGAACGCCTGGGACGCGTCGATGGACGCGGCGTGCGGCGCGACGATCGTGTCCACCGTTTCGCGGAACGATCGCCACAACTTCGCCTGGACGTCGGACAGGCCGGCGATCACGGCGATTCCCCACGCTTCCCGGGGGTGGGGACGTCGCGACGGCGTCCGGTCAGGTTCACCAGGACCACGTCGTCGGGACCGATCCGGCCTGCGGCCACCGCGGAACGGACCGCGGCGACCGTCGCCGCGGACGAGTAGCACACGTCGAGTGACTCGAGCTCGTGCAGCATGGCGCGGCTCTCGACGAGCTCGGCCTGCGTCACGTCCACGATCGCTCCGTCGGTCGAGCGGGCGATGTCGCGGAGGTACGGGTACGACGCCCGCCCGTCTCCGAGCAGGATCGCCGTCGCCAAACCATGGGGGTCCTGGATCACGTCGTCGGCGGTGAGCTCGTCGAGACCGAGCCGCCAGCCGCGCGCCATCGGGGCGCAGGAGTCCTGCTGCACCATCAGGAACCGGGGAACACGGTCGAGCCGCCCGACGGCGCAGTACTCGGCGGCGCCCTTGCGCGCGGCCATGATCCCCATGCCGCTGCTGATCGCCTGCACGATGACATCGGGCGCGACCGGCATCGCGTCGAACGCTTCCAGGTAGGCGATCTTGAGCCCGTCGCGCCGCGCCCAGCTGAAGAAGCCGCCGTCCGAGACGACGCCGGTCGCGTCGGAATACGCGCGTGCCGCGGCGATCGCGTCGGCGTAGCTCCCGTCGACGTCGGTCAACGTGCTGCCGGGCTGCTCCTCGACCAGGTGGCCGCCCGTCGCCTCGCTGCCGAAGAAGAAGTGGGCGCGCATCCGGCCGTTCTGGGCGACAGCGCGGGCGAGCGCGATGGCCGTGTTCCCGGTGCTCGCCGAGACGAACTCGGTCACCCCGAACTCGCAGAACACGGCGATCATGACCGTCGCCAGTCGGTCCTTGGTGCTGCCCGATGGCTGTTCCGATTCGTCCTTCACCCACAGGTTCGGCAATCCGATGGCGGGGCCGAGCCGCTCGGCTCGTCGACAGGTGGTCGACAACGAGCCGCCCGGCGGGATCGACTCGGTCGACGTGATCGGCAAGAAATCGAGGTACGCGGCCTCGGGCTGCGCCGACGGGTGGACGCTGGCGCCGTGGAGGTTGAGCATCGCCTCGATCGCGCCGTTGCAGCACGGACAGCGAAAGACGAGAGCCGGAGATTCAGTCCAACCGCAGTCGACGCATTCGATTCTGTACTTGTCGCCCGGTCGCTGCGATTCGGTCACGTAGGGGCCGTCCCCGGGCCCGTCCGACACGTCACGATCCCTCCCGTCGGGGAATTCCTCGTCCGGTCGCGGTGCGCACCGGACGAGCTTATGAGGACGACCCGCCCATCGCAAAGCCGGTGGCTATCGCCGGCCATCACGACGCAGTCGCCAGCGCTCGGTCAACGGCCGCCGTCCTCGTTCATTCGTGTTTCGAGCAGCCGCCGATTGATCTTGTCGCCCTGGAGCTGGGGCATGTCGTGGACGTATGTCACCTTGACGGGGAGTCGCGGCGAGGGGAGCCGCGCGCGGATCGCCCGTTCGACCCGCGCCCGCTCTTTCGAGTCGCCGAGCGCGGGGTTGTCGGAGACGAGGCGGATCTGCGTCACCTCCTCGAACGACGACCGGACAGGGATCGCGGCCCACCGCCAGCCGGGGTCGACGATCGCGCACTGCTGCTCGAGGTACTCCAGCTCGACGCGTTGGCCCTGGATCTTCACCTGGTTGTCGTAGCGGCCGAGGAACCAGTACAGGTCCGTCGACGGCTGCCATGCGACCCGGTCGCCGGTGGAGAACCACGTGCCGCCGACCTCCGGCGCGAACGGAGATCCCGGCCGTGACCGGGGCGCCCCGAGATAGCCGTCGGCCACGCGCCGGCCACCGACCACGAGCTCGCCGATGACGAGGTCGGTGTCGGGGTCGGGGTCGGTGACGAGGTCGGTGTCGGTGTCGGTGTCGGGGTCGGGGTCGGTGTCGGGGTCGGTGTCGGTGACGAGGTCGGGGTCGGGGTCGGGGTCGGGGTCGGTGTCGGTGACCATGTCGGAGACGGTGGCGGCGCCCTCGCGCTCGGCGACGACCCGAAGCCGGACGCCGTCCAGTGGGCGGCCGATCGGCACGCCGAGCGGGCGGGTGCCGTCGGCGCGGGCGATGGCCGGATCGCCGACCTCGTGCACCGTGGACGTCACGCAGCACTCGGTCAGGCCGTAGGCGTTGAAGATCTTGACGCCCGGGAAGGTGGCGAGCACCGCCTCGGCGCCGTCCCAGGACAACCGTTCACCGCCGATGACCAGGGTTTTCAGCGGCGTCTCGAGCGGCCCGGGCGCGAGCCGTGCGAGCTGCAGGGCATAGCTGGTGGGCAAGTTCGCGACCGTGACGTCGAGTTGACCGCAGCACTCGGCGAACTCGATCGGCATCATGACCCGCTGCTCGGGCGCGGCGATCGTGGCGCCGACGGCGAGCGCTCCGAAGACCTCTTCGACGACGACGTCGAAGGGGGGCTCGGTGAACAACATCACGACGTCGGAATCGGTCAACCCGTAGCGATCGGAGATCACCGAGCCGAAGTCGACGAGCTCCCGTCGGGTGAGCTCGACATGCTTGCGGGATCCGGTCGATCCCGACGTCGGCAGGACCAGGGCGGTATCCGTTCCGAGGGGTGGTCCGCCCTGCGGTGCGACGAGCTCCCATGCCGGTCCGTCGATCGGGGCCTGGAGCCAGACGATCGCCCCGAGCCGAAGTGCGGCGAGCACGAGCTCGGCCCAGTCGGTTCCCCGCGAGACGTTGGCGCGCACGACGTCGCCCTCGTGAACGCCGCCGTCGCGCAGCTCATGCGACCAGGCCTCGATCCCCGCGGCGAACGGGACGACGCCGGCGCCGGAGGTCCGATGCGACCAGCGCCGGTCGGTCGACGCCCGGATCAGCTCGGTCAGCGCGTCCGAGCGTGTCCGATCGGCATTCGTCATGGTCGCCGCTCAGGCGGGTCGCTCGACGTTGGCGGGAAGCCGGCTCGCCAGCTCGGCCGGCGACGGCCAGTCGAACACGTCGCGGAGGGAGAGGCGGGTGCCGGTTCGTTCTTCGATGCGTGCAACCAGTCGCATCGCCATCAGCGATTCGCCGCCGAGATCGAAGAAGTCGTCGTTCATTCCCACGTCATCGATCTCCAGAAGCTCAGAAAAGAGCGCTCGTAGGAGTTCTTTTTCATCGTGCTTTGACGCGACGTCGCTCGGCATCAGCTCGTCGTTCGTGCGATCTTCACCCATGCGCTGACCGGGCGAACCACGCGCCAGCAGTGGATCGAGGAGGCGGAAAGGGCCGACCGGGCATCGGGCGGACTATACCCGTGGCGATGCGCTCGGTCTCATCGGAAAGCTCAGGATCGTGCAGCTCCGTTGAGGCCGCTACGCGGCGCAGGCCGGTGTGCTGCTATGGTCGCTCGCGGGCTCGCCACACGTTCCGCCGACCAGGGAAGATGAGACCACGTGACATCCGCTCCAGGTCCTCGGCCCTCCGAAGTCAGCCCCGGGCACCCGTTGTCACCCGGTCAAGCGGCGATGTGGATTCTGCACGAGCTCGATCCCGGAGCGTCCGGTTACAACATCGCGGCATCGGTGCGCTTCCCGGACGGGGCCCGGCGTGAGCACGTGCGCCGGGCGATGGAGTCGGTCGCCGTCCGACATCCAATTCTACGGACCATCTACATCGTCGACCGCGATGGCGCGCCGATGCAGCGGGAGCTCGACGATGCCGCGGCCGCGCTGTGGACGGAGCGCTCCGACAGCGACGCCCGGACGCAGGAGCTGATCACCGATTTCGCCGACCGGCCCTTCCTCGATCTCGCCGCCGCGCCGCCGTTCCGGGCGCTGTTGATCGAGCAGGACGACGGTTCCGCAGTCGTCTGTCTGGTCGTGCACCACATCGCCACCGACGGCCGATCCCAGCACGTCCTGCTCCGGGACTTCAGCGAGCTCCACCAGGCGATCGTCGACGGACGATCACCAGTCCTTCCCCCCGCGCCACCGACGTTCGCCGAGTACCTCTCGGTCGTCGACGCCGAGCCGGCGACCGACGGTCTCGGCTACTGGACTCGACAGTTGGCCGGCGGCCAACCGGCGGGGCTGCCGGCCGACACACCCCCGCCCGGCCCCCCCGAGATCCGGCGGTTCGCGACAGAGCTCGACGCGGAGCGGACGACGGCGCTCCGCAACCTGGCGCTGCGCCGACGCGCGAGCTTCTACGCGTTGCTGGCCGCGGCCTTCGCCGTTGGCCTGTCGCGCGCGGCCGGCGCTCGTGACGTCGTCTTCGGGTCCGTGTTCGACGGGCGAAACGACCCGCGGTTCGCCGGCACGGTCGGATTCTTCGTCAACACGGTCGCGATCCGGGCACGTGTCGCGCCCGGCATGACCTACGGCGAGTTCCTGAGCGAGATGCAGGAGATCACGGCGGGAGCGGCCCGCCACCAGGACGTCCCGTTTGCCCGCGTCGTGGGCGCCTTGCGGCCGGCCCGGAGCGCCGAGCAGAACCCGCTGTTCGACGTGCTGTTCGTCCACGAGACCGAGTCGAAGGGCGCCGACCGGCAGGGGTTTCCGGCCGGGGTCGGGATCTTCGAGGCCGATCGGGCGACGTGTTGCTTCCAGTTCGAGTTCGCGACCCAGGTGGTGGACGGTCGGCTCGGGATCGCCGCGACCTACCCGACCGACCGGTTCCGGCGGGAGACGATCGCCGGGTTCACCGATTCGTTCCTCGACGCGCTCAATGGGTTCCTCATCGCGCCCGACGTCCCGATCGGCGATCCGTTGCCCGCCGTGCCGAGTCCGGGCCGATGAACTCGTTCGAGGACGACTCCATCGACTTCCTCGTCCTCGAGAACGAGGAGGGTCAGCACTCGCTCTGGCCCGTTCACCTCGACGTGCCCGGCGGATGGGCGGCGGTCTATGGCCCGGCGAGCCGCACGGCCTGTCTCGACTGCGTGGAGCAGCGGTGGACCGACCTTCGGCCGAAGCGGGCGCGGACGGCGGCCGATGGGTCGCATGCCTGACCACGACGACGAGCGTCCTCCGGCGGGTCAGGCCCTCGACGCCTGGTCGCCGCTGTCGCGCGGCCAGACGCGACTGTGGTTCCTCGACCAGGTCTCGCCGGGCCGGGCACTGTTCAACATCGCCCTCCGGTACCGGTTGACGGGACCCCTGGACGTCGGCGTGCTCGAACGCGCCGTGACCGCCCTCGTCGAGCGGCACGAGGTGCTCCGCACGAGCTACCACCTCGACCCCGCGCGAAAGCTGCCGCGCCAGCGCGTCGACCCGATCGACCCGATCGTGATTCGGACCCGTCCGCCGTCCACGGGGACAGCCGACGCGTCGTGGCGCGAGCAATGGCTCGGCGCGCAGGTCACCGAGCCGTTCGATCTCGCGAAGGCCCCGATGCTCCGTGTGGCGATCGCATCGGAGTCGGCGACCCGCCACCATGTCGTCCTGACCCTGCACCACATCGCCGCCGACGGCTGGTCGATGGGCATCGTCGACGACGAGCTCTGGTCGCTGTACGAGGCCATGCTCGCCGGCGAGGAGCCGTCGCTGTCGCCACTCATCTCCCAATACGCCGACTACGCCCGATGGCAGTCCGAGGCGCTCGCCGACCCGAGCGCCCTCGCTCGGGAGCGGGAGTACTGGCTGGAGCAGCTGTCCGGCGCGCCATACGTCGAGCTGCGCCCCGATCGACCCTCCTCCTCCGCCGTGAGCGGGCCCGATGCGGACGAGGTCACCTGCTCGATTCCCGACGATCTGCTCGAAGGGCTGGAGGAGCTGGCCCGCGCCGAACGAGCCAGCCTCTTCGTCGTCCTGCAGTCGGCGCTCTCCGTCCTGCTCCACCTTCGCACCGCTGAGGACGACGTCGTCTCGGGAACCGCTTCGGCGGGACGGAGCCGCTCGGTCGACGAGCCGCTCGTCGGGTTCTTCGTCAACCTGATGGTGCTGCGCGTGCCGGTCCGCGGCGAGATGACACTGCGTGACGTGCTCCGCGGTACCCGAGACACCGTGCTCGACGCGCTCGATCATCAACAAATGCCGTTCGACGTCCTCGTCGACGAGTTGCACCCGACCAGGGCGGCAGGGCAGAACCCGCTGTTTCAGGTGGTCTTCCAGCTGCTGCACGACCAGGACCTCGCGCGCCGGATCGACGATCTCCTCGTGGAACAGAGCGCCCCGCCCGGGTCGGGGAACACATGGTTCGACCTCGCCCTCACGGCGACGCGCGGCGAGGAGCAGTGCAGCCTCAGCCTGGCGTTCTCGACCGATCGGTTCGGTGCGCCCCGCATGCGCCGGTTCCTCGAGGCCTACGTCGACTTGCTGTGGCAGATGGTCGGCGACCTCGCCCAGCAGGTGCGCGACGTGACCTCGCCCGAGTCTCGCTCGTTCGCCGTCGCCCTCGGCAGTCTGCCCGCGGACCGAGGCGGCCGAGATCTGGGCGTCGTCGACGCGGTGCGGGGCCACGCCGCCACGACGCCCGGGGCGGCCGCCGTACGCTTCGACGGTGACGTCGTGAGCTACGCCGACCTGGTCGCCCGGGCCGACCAGTTGGTCGGTCGTCTGCGGGCAGAGGGTCTCGTCCGCGGCGACCGCGTCGGTCTTCACCTTCCGAACTCCGACGGGCTGATCGTCGCGATGGTCGCCGCGGTACTCGGGGGAATGCCGTACGTGCCGCTCCCGCCAGGGCACCCCCCGGCGCGACTGGCAGACACGGTTCGGCTCGCCGGTGTCCGCGCCGTCGTGTCCGACGAGCGCGACGCCGCGCGCCTCGGCGTCGGCGTGATCCCGACCGATCTCGCCCCGCTCGGGTCGCACCGCGTGGTCGACCCCGTTGGCGTCCTCCCGCATGAGCTCGCCTACACCCTCTTCACCTCGGGGTCGTCCGGCGCCCCCAAGGGCGTCGATGTCACGCACGGCAACCTCGATTGCATGTCCCGGTCCGTGGCCGAGTTGTTCGGCATCGGACCCGGAGTGCGGGTGCTCCAGTTCGCCTCCGCGGCCTTCGACGTCTCGGTTCTCGAGGTGTTCGTGACCCTGTTCGGCGGCGGGGTCGTCTGCGTCGCTCCCGACGACGCCCGCCGGTCTCCCGAGCTGTTCGCGCAGTTCCTCCGCGACGAGCGGATCCAGGCGGGGGTCTTCCCGCCGGCGCTGCTCTCACAGGTCGAGCCCGAGGTGTTCGACGATCTCACCTTGATGGCAGTGGGTGGCGAGGCGTTCGGGGCCGACCTCGTCAACGCCTGGAACCGGGACGGCCTCACGTTCTTCAACGCCTACGGCCCCACGGAGACGACCGTGATGTCGACCGCCTTCGAGTGTCCGACGCGCGAGTGGGACGCGGCGCCGCCGATCGGGAGGGCGCTGGACCACGAGTACGCGGTCGTCCTCGACGCACACGGACGGCCCTGCCCCGTCGGGACGCCCGGCGAGCTCGCTCTCGGGGGCGCCTGCGTCGCGCAGGGCTACCTCGGGGACCCGCGGCTGACCGCCGCCAAGTTCGTCGCCTCCCCGTTCGGCGCAACGGGCGACCGGATGTACCGAACTGGCGACATCTGCGTCGTCCGGGAGGACGGCAACATCGTCTACCTCGGACGGCCCGACGATCAGATCAAGATCCGCGGCTACCGGATCAGCGTCCTCGAGATCGAACGTGCGCTGGCCTCGCTGGATGGAGTCGAGCAGTCGGCGGTCATCGTCACCGACGCCGCCTCGACATCGGATCGACGGTTGGTCGCGTTCGTCACGACCGCCGGCGACGAACTCGACCATGTGCTGATGCGCCGGCAGCTCGCGACCACCTTGCCTGGCTACATGGTTCCGTCGCGTATCGTTCAGCTCCCGAGCCTTCCCGTGACCACCAGCGAGAAGGTCGACCGCCGAGCGCTTGCTCGACTCGCCGCGTCGGCGTCGCTCCGCGCCGAGCCCGCGCCCGCCGCTGCGGACGGAGGCGCCGATCGGTTGTCGTCGATCTTCGCCGCGCTGCTCTGCCTCGGCGAGGTTCCACGTGACGTCTCGTTCTTCGACTTGGGCGGCAACTCGCTGCAACTGACGACGCTCTGCCGGAGCATCCGTGAGGAGTACGGCGTGGCGATCGACACCCATGATCTGCTCGTCCACCAGAGCATCGACGTCATCGGCGAGCTGATCGACGCGCGCCTCGACGCGTCCGGCCCCGAGCGGCCCGGAGCGGCCCTCGACGACCCGTGGCGGGTCCTGCACGAAGGGCCCGATGCGACACCACTCGTGCTGGTCCACGACGCCGGGGGAAACCTCTTCGCCTATCGCGACGTGCAACGGGCCGTCGCCGCCGGGCGCCCGGTCTACGGTCTCGACGGCTCACACCTCGACTCCGGGCCGATCACGATCGAGGCCCTCGCCGCGCAGCACCTGGCCACCATTCGGCGGCACCTCGGCGAGCGGCCGTTCATCATCGGCGGCTGGTCGCTCGGCGGCCTCGTCGCCTACCAGATCTACCGCCTCGCGACCGGCGTCGGTGCAAGGTGCGAGCGCCTCGTCATGTTCGACACCGAGTACCCCCAGCCGGCGTCGGCGACGGGCTGGACCACCGATCGGGTGTTCTTCGAGCACCTGAAGGGATCGGACGTCCTCCCGCAGTCGGCCCGATGGCGTGAACCGGGCCCCACCGTATCGCCCGAGGCCCACCTCGTCGAAGTGTTGCGATCCGTCGGCGCCGACGACGGGCGCTGGCCGGCCGCCGCAGTCACCGAACGGCTGGCACGGTTTCGATCGTTGACCGACGCCGCCTTGCGGTACACCCCGGAGTCAGTCGCCGGCGACATCCTGCTCGTTCACGCCACCGAGAACCGATCGCTCGCCGACCAGTGGGTCGAGAAGATCGCCGGGAAGATCACGATCGAGTTGCTGCCAGGCGATCACTTCTCCGTCATTCGCGGCGAAGGCGCCCGCCGCATCGGCACGCTCCTGGAGCGAACCATCGACCGGATCGCCGAACCGGACGCCCGTCGGGTCGGCAAGTAGCCTGCTGGTGCACACGACGACGGATCAGACGAGGAGCATCGAGATTGGGTACAACCCTGTGGCCTGCGAACTTCGAGACCATCGTCAGCTCGCGCCTGTTCGATCCACCACCTCCAGGTCGGCTCGACCCGGCGCTCGACCTCCAAGCGGCGGGGATCGACTCGCTGGAGACGATCGGCCTGATGGTCGAGTTGGAGTCGACGTTCGACGTCGTGCTGCCCGACGAGCTGCTGACCATCGAGACGTTCTCGTCGCCGTCGAAGCTCTGGTCCGCGCTCGAGAGCTGCCTGTCCGGGTCGGCCGAGTGATGCCGTCGACCATCCGGCTGTGCGCCCCGCTGGCGCATGGCTAGAGGATTCGACCCCGCCGAACCCGACCTCCGCGGTCCGGTTCGCTACATGTTGTGGCTGGTCCGTTGCCAGCGGCGCCGGGCGCTGCTCGGCGCGTTCTACGGCTCGTTCTGGATGGTGAGCCTGGCCGTCCCGCCGTTGCTGATCGCGCGGGCGATCGACGGCGGTCTCGAGAAGGGGGACGCATCGGCGGTCTGGACCTGGGCACTGGCCTTGTTGGCGGTCGGCGTGCTGAACGCCTGGTTGGCGATCGGCCGGCATCGCACGATGACCCGGATCCGCATGGAGGCCTTGTTCGGGACGAATCGGGTCGTGATCGAGCAGGTGAAACGGCTCGGCGCCGATCTCGATCGGCGGGTGTCCGCGGGCGAGCTGGCGACCATCGGCGTCGCCGACATCGTGATCACGAGCGCGGCCCTGACCGTCACCGGTCCGGGCGTCGGCGCCGTGGTGTCCTACATCGTCGTCGGCTTCCTCGTCGCTGACGTGTCGGTCCTGCTGGCCGTCGTCGTGTTGCTGGGCGTGCCCGCGCTGGCGATCCTCGTCGGGCCGCTGCTCGGACGCCTGCTCGGCGCCCAGGACTCGTACCGCGACGACCAGAGCCGCATATCGGCCCAGTTGATCGATGTGGTCGAGGGGCTGCGGGTGTTGAACTCCTTCGGCGGCAAGCGGCGACACGCGTCCCGATTCCGGGACCAATCGGCGCGCTTGCGCGACCGGGGCTACGAGGTCGCCGCCGTGACCAGCTGGATCAGCGGTCTGGCCGTGGGGCTGCCGGCGGTGTTCCTCGCGGGGGTCACCTGGCTGGCGGCCCGTCTCGCGAGCGAAGGAACCATCACCACCGGCGAGCTCGTCGCCGTCTACGGGTACGTCGCCATGCTCGTCATCCCGGTCTCGTCCCTCATCGAAGGTGCGGACCAACTCAGCCGGGCCATGGTCTCGGCGCGCCGCATCGTCGGGTTCCTCGGCGCCGAGCCGATGCGCGCCAGCGGCCGCGGCGCGGTGCCGGGGCCGGCGCACCAGGCCGAGCTCGTGGACCCCGCGTCGGGCGTGCGGGTCGAACCCGGGCGGTTCACCGCGCTCGTGAGCTCGCGCCCTGGCACGTCTGTCGCCGTGATCGAGCGGTTGGGGCGCCTCGTCGACTCCGACGCGACGTGGGCCGCGACTCGACTGACCTCGATCCCGCTGGAGGAGATCCGCGAGCGCATCCTGGTGGCGGACCATGAGGCGCACCTCTTCGCCGGCACGCTGCGCCGTGTTCTCCAAGGAAACACCGACGCGGACGACCGGGCCATCGAGGACGCGATTCACGTCGCGGCCGCCGAGGACGTGGTCCAGGCACTTCCCCACGGGCTGGACTCGATCATCGACGAACGGGCCCGCAACCTCTCAGGTGGACAGCGCCAGCGGGTCCGGCTCGCCCGCGCCCTCGTCGCCGACCCCGAGGTCCTGCTCGCCGTCGAACCGACGTCCTCGCTCGATGCGTTCACCGAGGCGATCGTCGGCGAGCGACTGCGAGCATCGCGCGCCGGTCGGACCACCGTCGTCACGACCACCTCCACGCTGATCCTCGCCCAGGCCGACGTCGTGCTGTTCCTCGTCGACGGAGTCGTCGCGGCGGCCGGCACCCACGAGGCCTTGCTCGCGGCGGGTGGCGAGTACCGGAGGTTGGTGTCGCGGGGCGATGAACCGGATCTGGCCACGGGCCCGTCAGCGGTGGCGGTGCTCGACCGGGGCGTCCCGACATGACGGTCGAGCTCGACGACCAACCGTTGCCGGGTCTTCCCGTCGCCGATCGCCGTCGCGTGCGCCGAGCCGCGGCGTCCCTGATTCGCGACGACCGGCGCGGCTTCGTCGTGATGATCACCGTCAACTGCCTCGCCGCGGTCACCATGATCGTGAGTCCGTGGCTGCTCGGTCGGATGATCGACGCGGTCGGAACCGGCGCCCCCGTGAGTTCCATCGATCGGCTGGGGGCGGCGTTGCTGGGGTTCGCGCTGGTCCAAGTGGTCATGGTCCGCGTCGCGAACCAACTCGGCAGCCGATTCGGCGAGCGGACCCAGGCCCGGATGCGGGAGCGGTTCATCGACCGCGTGCTCGCGTTACCGCCGACGGTCGTCGAACGGTCGGGAACCGGTGATCTCGCGGCCCGGGGCACCAACGATGTGACGCTGATCGGCGACACGCTGCGCGAGGCCGCGCCCGCCACCACGATTGCCGCTATCCAGATCGTCCTCATCATCGTCGCCGCGCTGCTCGTCGATCCGCTGCTCGGCGCCTGTGGCCTCATCGGTCTCGCCGGCATCGGGGTGGCGGGACGGTGGTATCTGCGGCGGGCGCGGGGCGCCTATCTCGCCCACGGTGCCGCGAACTCGGCGATCGCCTCGCAACTCACCAACAGCGCCGCCGGGGCACGGACCATCGAAACGCTCCGGCTCCAGCGAGCTCGCACGACCGCATGCGAGGAAGCGATCGCCCAGAGCCGGGCGGCCCAGACCCGCACGCTCCGGCTTCGCTCGGTGCTGTACCCGAGCGTCGACATCTCGACGGTGCTGCCGGTGGTGCTCGTGTTGTTGGTCGGGTTCGCGCTCGTCCGGCAGGGCACGACGACCATCGGAGCGGTGGTCGCCTGCATGGTCTACATGCAGCAGTTGGCCCAGCCCGTCGGGACGTTCCTGCTCTGGATCGAACAGCTGCAGAGCAGCAATGCGTCGTTCGCCCGGGTCGAGGGCATCGCCGACGCAGTGACGGCGCCGGCTGCGGCCGAGCCCCGGGTCGGCGCGGTCGACAGCGATCGGATCGAGGCACGGGACGTGTCGTACGCCTACCCCGGACACGACGACGTCGTGTCCGGGGTGAACCTGAAGCTGGAACCGGGCGAGCGGCTGGCGCTGGTCGGACCTTCCGGTGCGGGCAAGACGACGCTCGGTCGCCTCCTCGCCGGCACCGATCGACCTCGGCGCGGCTCGATCACGATCGGTGACGTCGTCATGGCCGATCTCGAGCCGGAGGAGCTGCGGAGCCATGTCCTCATGGTCACCCAGGAGTCCCACCTCTTCCTGGGCACCGTGCGCGACAACCTGCTCGTCGGCGCCGAGACGGCCGACGACGCCGACCTGCGCCGAGCGCTGGCGACGGTCGAGGCCGATTGGATCGACGATCTCCCCGACGGTCTCGACACCGTGTTGGGCGCGGACGGCCACCGCGTCGACGCCAGCCAGGTGCAGCAGCTCGCGCTGGCCCGCGTCATCCTCGCCGACCCGCACACGGTCATCCTCGACGAGGCGACGTCGCTCCTGGATCCGGGTACCGCCCGCCGCGCCGAACGTGCGCTGGGTGCGGTGCTCGCGGGACGCACGATCATCGCGATCGCCCACCGGCTGCAGACCGCGCGGGCAGCGGGCAGGGTCGCGATCATGCAGGACGGCCGCCTCATCGAGGTGGGGACCCACGACGAGTTGCTCGACCTGAACGGCGCCTACGCCGCGCTCTGGCAGTCTTGGTCCGGGATCGACGCACCCCCGAGCCCCGAACCGGTTGACGGCTAGCCCGAAAGAGGTTGCTTCCGAATGCAGTCACCCCCCGCCGACGCCCATGTCACCGTGCTCGCGCGGCGACTCGGCGAACGGGTGCCGATCGTCGACGTCGCCGACGCCGAGGTCCGCGCCAACGTCGAGCGCCTGCACCGGGAGAAGGTCAGCACCGTCCGGATCTCGACGTCGTCGGCGCTCGAGCTCGCCGTCGCGGTGACGCCCGGGGCGCCCGGCGGCCCGCCCGCATGCGAGCCATTCGACTCGGTCATCGTCTGCACCGACTCGGCCGTGGCCGTCCCGCCCAGCGATTGGGCACAGGAGTACCAACGTCGAGCCGGCCTCACGTCGACAAGAGCGTCGTTGGTGAGCGGGGCGGCATGCGCCAACTTCGCGCTCGGGCTCGACGTCTGCCGAGGGCTGATCGTCTCGGGCGCCGCGGAGCGCCTGCTCGTCGTCGTCGTCGACGTGGTGTCGTCCGGCACCCGGTACACGCCGGTCAGCCAGAGCGTCAATGGCGACGGCGCCGTCTCGTGTCTCGTCGCCGCAACGCCGTCCCCCGGCGCGTTCCGGGTCGTCGGATCGGCCACAGAGTCGCGGCTGCCGCCGAGCGACGAGAGCGCCCTCGCCGAGGCTCGTCGCACCATCTTGGCGATGAGCGAGGCGGCGCGCCGAGCCACGAGCGGTCACCCGATCGAGCGATTCCGCCACATCGTCACCCTCAACCTCGGTGAGACGGCGCGACGCCTGATGGCGATGGCGGCACCGGTACCGGCCGAGCGCCTGTACTCGGATCGGACGGCGATCGACGGGCACTGTTTCGCGGCCGACATCCCGCTGAGCCTGCAGGGCATCGCCGCTTCCTCGCAGCTGTCGGATGGCGATCTCGTCCTCGCGCTCACGTCCGGCCGGCACGAGTTCTCGGCGCTCTCGTTCGCCTACGAAGGCTCATGACCGGGCGAACGGGACCCGTCACCTACGGGCAGCTGTCGGTGATCCGATCGCTCGGCCTGTACCTCGCGGCGGGACAACCGGAGGTCGCCAATCAGATCACCATCTGGCCGGTGCTCGCCGGCGCCACCGTCGCGCATGTCTCCAAGGCGTGCCATCAGCTCGCGATCGCTCATGAGTCGCTCCGAACGACGTACGACCTGCACGGCCCGACCCCGCAGCAAGTCGTGCACCCGGCCCGCCTCGAGCTCCTGGACGAACTGGAGTTGTCCGAGCACTCGATGGACGCCGCACGGTCGCTCGCCGCAGCGTGGGCGGCCGAGCCGATCGCCATCGACTCCGAAATGCCATGGCGGGCATTCGTCGCGACGTACGGCGGTGAACCGGTCTACCTCGTGGCGATCATCCATCACATCGCAGCCGACAACGGTGCGTCGCTCGTGCTGGAGACCCAGTTCGGGCAGCTCCTCGCAGGCGAGGCGCTCCCCGAGCAACCACAGCCGCTCGAGCTCGCGTCCCTGCAGCGGGCCGACGGCAGGCACCGCGCGATCGAACACTGGATCGACGTGTGGCCGTCATTCCACCGGGAGGATCGCGACGCGACCGATGCCAGCGCCCGACGACGGGCCTCCATCTACGACGAGCCGGCGCTGACCGCTGCCATGGCGGTCGCCGGGCGCGCTGGAGTGTCGGTGCAATCCCTGCTGCTCGCAGTCGGCGCGTGTGTGCTCGGTCGCGCGCTCGGACGGTCCGAGCTGACGCTCGGGTTGATGGCGGCCAACCGGCTCGACGAGAGGTGGGCCGGGTTGGTCAGCTCGCTCAATCAGTGTGTGCCGGTCGCGGTGCGACTCGACCCGGGCGCCGAGCCACTGTCATTCGCCCGCGATGTCCATCTGGCCGGCCTCACCGGCTACGCCAACGGGTCGTTCGACGTCGATGAACTCGGCGCCCGCCTCGGTGAGGCCGATCCGACGTTCTTCAGCAAGCACTTCAACTATCTCGGCCCGCTCCCCAGCGAGCCGGAGCACGGCTCGTCGGTGCGGACCGGTGTCGAGTGGCGGCCGTCGACACAGCGTTCGGGTCCCAACCTCCACCTCGTGGGCGCCGTCGGTCAGGGGCTGCTGATCGGGGTGGGCGCCAGCGAGCGACTGCTGTCGGACGAACGACTGGGCGTCATGGCCGGCTCGATCGCACGCGGGCTGCGCGGCCTCGAAGACGGGTCCGTCAGGTCGGTCGCCGAACTGGGCGGGTGATCAGAGCCGGCACACGTACAAGCGGTTCCGGCGTTCGTGACAGCTGATGTCGGACGTTCGCACGTCCTGGGAGAGATCGGCGAGGAGCGCCTCGAAGCGCTCCGGCGAATACCGGTTCAGCCAGATGTACCCGTCGCCGGTCTCCCGCCGCATCAGCACCTCGGGGTCCGCCGGCAGGATCCAGAGGCAGAGCACCACGTACCGCCGAGCGACCCTGAAGAGCTCGCGCACCGCTGCTTCGTAATGAGGGAGGTGCTCGAGCAGATGGCGGGCGTACACGACGTCGAACGAATCTCGCGGATAGGTGAGGTCGTTGACGCTCATCAGATCCCAGACCGCGTCGGGATACATCGAGCGGCAGTGTTCGATGATTGCGGGCGAGATGTCGATGCCGGTGTACTCGGTGCGGAATGACGCCGACCGCAACTTGTCGAAGGTGACGCCCGACATGACGCCACAATCGAGCATCGAGATCTCGCCACCCGAGAACTCCTGTTCAAGCCAGGCGAGCACGGTCTCGTGCGAGGGGTGTTCGGCCCGCCCAGACTCACGCATGTAGTTCACGCTGTCGGTTGTCGTCCAGAGCGAAGTTGTCGGAGGGGGGTTCATCGCCGCCGTCGCGGGTGATCGGCCAGAACCACGATGACGGGCACGGTCGTCATGGTGAACTCACTGTGAGATCACGCGCATCACGCGACCTCAGGGTCGACCGAGGCCGACTCCGCGAGTGCCCGGTAGTCGACCTTGCCGTTGTTCGTCCTCGGCAACGCCTCCAGAAATGACACCAGGCTGGGCACGGCGGCAGCGGGCAGCCAGCGCGCGGCGTGCCCTCGCACATCCTCGGCGCTCAGCTGCGGCGCCGCGACCCAGGCGATGATCCGACCCGAGTCGGCGTCGATCGTCGTCGCGCACTCGGCGACCGCCTCGTGGCGTGAGATGACCGCTTCGATCTCGTCGAGCTCGAGGCGCACTCCGGCTACTTTCACCTGGCGATCGACCCGTCCGAGGTAGACGAGCGCGCCGCTGTGCTCCTCGACCAGATCGCCGGTGCGGTACAGACGTCCGGTGGGCGAGTCGGGATCCAACACGTCGACGAAGAAGGCCTGGCCGGTGAGCTCCGGCCGCCCCAGGTACCCGAGGCCGACCGCCACACCGCCGACGAAGAGCTCGGCCTTCTCGCCCGGGGGCGCCGCCGACCAGCCGTTCTCGCCGTCCGACACGAGCAGGTAGAGAGTGCAATTGGAGATCGGGCCGCCGATCGGGATCCGGTCGCGGCGCGAATCGGCGAGCGTGACGACGTGGTGGGTCACGTCGTCGGAGCACTCGGTGGGACCGTAGGCGTTGACGAGGCCGACCGCGGGAAGCGCGGCGAGCAGCTGACCGGCCAGCTTGGCGCCGAGCTCCTCGCCCGTCGTCAGCAACCAGCGCAGGCGCAACGCCGCGACGCCGTCGCCGGTGGGGAGCTCGTCGGCGAGCCAGCCGGCCATGGTGGGCACCACTTCGGCGATCGTCACGCGGTGGGTTCGCAGCGCGCCGATGAATCGCCGGGGGAACCGGCTCGTCACGTCATCGACGACGACCAGCGTCGCGCCGGTCATCAGCGGGCACAACATCTGCCAGATCGAGATGTCGAAGCCGATCGGAGCGGTGAACGCGATGCTGTCGTCGGCGTCGATGTCGAGATCGTCGATCTTCGCGGCGAGGTGGTTCACCATTCCTTGGTGCTCGACGACGGCCCCCTTCGGTTTCCCGGTCGAGCCGGATGTGTAGATCACATACCGCGGTTCACGGGAGGGGTCGGTGTGCCGCCAGGTCGAGTCGGGGGGCGAGACCTGCTCCGAAACCCCCGTACCGGTCTCGTCCGGTGGCATGACCGCCGGAACGCCGTGCACCTTGTCATCGGGGCCGACATGGTCGCTCACGACCAGCCGTGCGCCGCTCTCGCTCAGGATGTCGCGCTGGCGCGACTCGGGCCATGACGGCTCGACCGGCAGATACATCGCGCCCAACTCCTCGAGCGCGAGGAAGAGGACGGGGACGACGGCACTGCGATCCAGCATGATCGCGACGACATCTCCCGGCCGCACGCCGGCGTCGTCGAGCACGCGCGTCGCGAGACGGATGCGCCGGGCCACCTCGCGGTACGAGATCTCCGCGTCGCCGTCGATGATCGCAACCGCGTCAGGCCGGGAGGCCGCGTGACCGAAGACCAGACCGGCGACTCGCGCGGCGACGTCGACGGTCGCGTGTCGGCACAACGCGGCGGCGCGTGCGGCCGCCAGATCCTCGGCCAGCATCGAGAGCCGGCCGAGGTCGTGTGGGGGGTGCACAACCGCCGACGCTAACCGTTGGTGTTCGGCATGTCGAGCGGGACCGCGATGCGCCATTCACGCCCTCGACGCGCGTTGGTACCATGTCTCGGTGTTGATCTCTCAGGCGTCCGACGCGTCGTTGTCCTCGATCGTGTCGGCGCCGATCCGGGTCCACGAGCGGAGTGACGACGTGGACGTCGGCACCCTCCGACCCGGTGAGCACGCGACGATCGCCTCGGCGGTCCCCCGCCGCAAAGCTGAGTTCGCCACCGTCAGGGCCTGCGCGCGAGCGGCACTCGGCGAACTCGAGTTGCCGGGCACCGAGGCCGAGGGACTCGCCACGACGCCGATCCTCCGGGGCCCGCGTGGTGCGCCGGTGTGGCCGGCCGGCGTGGTGGGGAGCATGACCCACTGCGAGGGATATCGAGCGGCCGCCGTCGCGCTGACGACGGCCGTCGCGGGTATCGGCATCGATGCCGAGTTGCACGCACCGTTGCCCGAGGGCGTTGTCGACATGGTCGCTCATGATCGCGAGCGGGACGAACTCCGCCGATTGGCCGCGCTCGATCCCGGTATCGCATGGGATCGCCTTCTGTTCAGCATCAAGGAATCCGTCTACAAGGCATGGTTCCCGCTGATGCATCGGTGGCTCGGATTCGAGGATGTTCGCGTCGAGATCGACCAGCATGCCCGTTCCTTCGTCGCCCACTTCTGTGTGCCGGGCCCTGTCGTGCGCGGTCGGCAGGTGTCGCACCTGCGCGGCAGGTACGCCGCGGACGCCGATCTCATCATCGCAGTGGTCGTGCTCCCCGCCGTCGACGGTGATCTTGCACGCTGGTAGCCTGCGCGCCGCGCGGCGCCTAGGGTAGGCAGCCCGACGATTCGTCCACGCTCAGGGGGACCGGTGTCAGAACTCAGCTGTCGGCCCCTCACGCCGATCACCGGCGCGGAGGTGGAAGGCGTCGACCTCGCCGTCGACCTGCAGCCGGCCGTCGTCGCCGGCCTGCGCGAGGCCCTGCTTCGCTACAAGGTGCTCGTCTTCCGTGATCAGCCGATGGACGACGCGCGTCAGGTTGCGCTCACCGCCGCCTTCGGCGGCGTCACCGCCGCCCATCCCATCGCGAACGGCCTGCCTGACGCCCCGGCCGTGTTGCGCACCGTGCTGTCGGCGGAGCGGCCCGCGTTGATCGAGTCGGAGGCCGCCCTCGCCAATCCCCTGAGCGGGACCGTGCCGAGCCGCCTCCGCACCGAGTGGCATGTCGACATCACCTTCGTCGCCAATCCCACCGCCATCACCATCCTGCGCGGGGTACAGATTCCCGCGACGGGCGGCGACACCCTCTTCGCCAATCTGGAGGCGCTCTACGCCGGCCTGTCGCCTTCGCTTCGGGGATACCTCGACACCCTGCAGGCCATACACGCCCGGCACGATCCCTCGCCGACGCCCCGCTTCGACGGCAGGACGGCCGGCCCCTTCGTCGCTCTCCATCCTCTGGTCACGGTCCATCCCGAGACCGGGGTCCGGCACTTGATGGTCACCGGTCTGTTCCTCCAGGCGATCCGCGGTCTCAAGGCCCGCGAAAGCCACGCCTTGATGGAGTTCCTCCTCGACGAGCTCACCGGGCGCGACGAGATTCACGCTCGCGTCCGCTGGGACCAGGACACGCTCGTCATGTGGGACAACCGCGCCGTGGCCCATGCCGGCCCGGTCGACGCGCTCATGTTCGACGAGGAGCGGATCGTCCACCGCACCACTGTCGCCGGCGACTTGCCCCGCGGGCCCGACGGCTTCGTCTCGCGCGCCCTGGTCGGGGACCTGTTCGAAGCGATGGACTGAACACCGCCGCCGGCCGCACCCATCGGGCACGCCGACGCCCCTCGATCCCACCTCCGAGACGCCGATCGCGGCACCTGTCCGCGAGTTCGTGCGCTGAGAGCTCAGAAGGTCGTTCCCTCCTGGGACTCGGGATCGAAGGCTGCGGTTGGCCCGAACATCCGGGAATGTTTTGCCGCGGCGAGGGCGAGCGTGCCGCTCTCGTCCCGAGCGATCGCCACGTCGGCCAGCTGGTTGACGATCGAAGGCGTCGCCAGCTCTTGATCGCGCAGCTCAGGGGAGCGGGACATGAGGACCATCGCTGTGGTGCTGTAGCCCAACTGAATCCAAGAGTCCCATATCACGTCACGCTCGTCCTCCTGGCCCGCAAAGAGCTCCTGTCGGCGCGCGTGCCGGCGGGGGGCAGCCGGGACTCGACCGTCGGCGTCGGTTCGCAAGCGGACCCGGCGGCCCGCGATGTACGCGACGCCGACCCCCTTGCGCACAGCGAAGCTCAGGGCTTGCGCTGCCGTGTCAACGATCGGCTCGCCCTTCTCGTTCAGCGAGGTGTTGCACAGCATCGGAACCCCCGTTTGTCGCCGAAAGGCGTCTATCGCCTGACAAAGCAGGGGGTTGACCTCGCGCGTCAACGTTTGATGCCGCGCCGAATTGTCGAGATGAAGAATCGCCGGAACCAGGTGGCGCTTGGACTCCTGGACGTACGCGGTCTGGAGCATGTAGGGCGAAGGCGCGGCCTCGTCGAACCACTCGCCGGTGTGCTCTTCCAGAACAATCGGGGCAACAGGGCGCCACCACTGCCGGTTCTTCCACTCGTTCAGCTGGTCCTTCGATCGGAGCGAGCGAGGATCGGCGAGGATACTCCGATGGCCCAACGCTCGTGGCCCGATCTCGGCTGCCCCGTCTGCCCACACGACCGGTCCGCGGCATATGTCCTCGACGAACTGGGTGTCCGTGAATGCCTCGACATCCTCGATGAAACCGTCGAAGTGCTCCAACGCGCTGTCGACATCGTTGAGCGGGGTGCCGTAATAGGGAGTCCCGAGATTGAAATCACCGTCAGGGAGCTGGCCTGTGCCGACGAGTGCGAGGAGGCCGAGCCCGAGAGCTTGACCGGAGTCGTTGGCGCACGGAGGGGCGAGAAGGCCCTTGAAGGCGTAGCGGCGCAGAAGGAAGGAGTTGGTCGGGCAGTTGAGCGCGAAGCCACCGCTGAGGGAAAGGTATGCGTCCCGTGGGTCGACCGCCGCCGAGCTGAGCAGCCGCTCGATGTTCCGCTCCATGACGATCTCGCAGGCCGTCTGGACAACCTTCATCACGGCAGCTTGAAGGTGCTCTCGCGCGGTGAAACGGTCGTCTAGGTCAAGCTTGGGAAGCTGCGCCTCAGCCGCGCTGATCACTGCTTGGACAAACGGGATCGTGTCAGTCAATGGCACTCGCCGGCCGCCAAACAGCTCCAGCGATCGCACTGCCGCGTCGGTGTCAAAAGCGATCGCCGTCGGGCACGCAGTCGCCAAGGCCATGAGCGTCCCAGGCTCGCTGTGGAACTCGCCTGTCGCCGCGTCATAGATGGGGGCCGGTGACTCGACGGGAGCGAAGGTGACCTCACCCTGATGAGACACGCAGCCGACATACCAATACTTCTTACTCGCTTGGTCGAGGCCAAAGTCGGGCCGGCCGTCCACCGCCATTCCGATGATCGTCTGACTCCGGAATATGTCGGAGTCGAGCAGGAGGCCGCTGTACAGGTGGGCAAGGCTGTGAATCGGAAAGTCCTCGGCACCGGCCGGCAAGCTGATTGCTGAGTGGTGCGGCAGGCCGGGAGTACCCCAGGACGTAGTCACATCGTCCAGGGACAACCCCTCAGTTGCGAGCAACTCAGCCAAGACCCGGCGATATTGCTCCACGGTGAAGAGCGGCCAGTAGTGGTGCTTTTGTCCGCTAATCCGTTCAAACTCCCACACCCGAATCAATTCGACGCGTGAGTCGTCACTACGCCATAGCGCGATATTCTGGTCATGGCGTGGCGCCAACACCGACAAACTGTCGGGTGACGAGATGTAGCAGGACAAGAAGTATTCAGGATTTCGCGACGCGTTCACGATCTTCCCCGGACGGTTTGGACCGAGATCACGCGGGAGCGAGCCCGCTCCGGGTCATACGCTCTTCGACGAGCCGAATGAGGTCGGCGACGTCCTCCACACTGTACATGTCGACAACGTCCAAATCGACATTGAATTCACGCTGCAATGCGACCATCAGGCGAAGCAACAACACGGAAGTGGCTCCGAGGTCGTCAAACGTTCCATCCGGCGAGATCTCTTCGGGAGCAAATACTTCGGAGATCACCGACATCAGGTCAGCTGACAGGTTGTTCGACATGCGAGGTGCCCCCAGGTCTTTTTTTCCGTGGCCTCTCCGGAGGCTGACCGTCGGCGAGCGTAGTAGGCGGGCTCGGAAGCGTCAAACTCGGTGCGCGGGACAGAGCGAGCGGGGGCGTCGTCACGGTTCATCGCCTCTCCGCGCGCCCCGGGGTCGCCGCCGATGGACCGCGAGCGGCCATGGGCGTGGTGGTCGGCGGGCACAGCCCGCAGAGCGTCGGCGGCGTCCTGAACCTTCGACCGTTGGTCCTCAGCGGCGGACCCGGTCGAACAGCGGTCGGCGTCGGGCATGGGGGAACACCTCGGAGAAGCGGGCTTCGGCGAGGTCGGTCCCGACCAGGACCAGCTCTCCCTCGGCCGGCAGGGGAACGTGGGCGTCGGGGTTCCCCCGGATCGTTCCGGCGGTCTCGACCGCCACGACGTTGCACTGCGTGCGGCGGTAGACGTGCGCCTCGGCCAGCGACGTCCCGGCGAGCTCGCGCGGGATGGGCGTGCGGAACACGTGGAGACCGTGGGCGACCAGCAAGGTCTCGTCTCCTCGGAAGTGGTTCCAGATCACCGCCGAGCCGGTGCCGGCGTACGACAGCACGGCGTCGGCGCCCGCGCGGTACAACGTCGACACGTTGCGGTCGAGCCGTGAACGGGACACGATGCGCACGTCGGGCCGCAACCCGCGGCAGTAGCGGGTGAGGTACACGTTGACGTTGTCGTCGTGGGTGGTGATCAGCACCGCGCCGGCGTCGCTGATCCCGGCCTCCTCGAGGACCGGCCGGTCGGCGGCGTCGCCGATCACGTACCGCACGCCCCCACGGCGCCGTTCGGCCAACTGCTCGACGATCGCGAATTCGATGCCTTCCGCGGCGAACGCGGCCCCGACGGCCCGGCCGACGCGCCCGCCGCCGATGATCACCGCCTTCTTCGCCGTGGGCGAGTTGGTCGCGTGCGCGCTGTCGAACGCCGCGAGCTGGTCGGTGGTGCCGGCGAGCAGCAGCATCGACGAGTCGCGGAGGCGGGTGTCGGCCGTGGCGACCGCGAACTCGCCGCGATCCCACACCCCGATGATCCCGATCCCGAACCGCTCCCGCAACTTGCTCTCGGCGAGCGTGCGGTCGACGAGGTCGGTGCCGATCGCGCCGGCCTCGGCGATCTGGAGGCCGGCGAAGCTGCCGATCACATGGCTCTGCCCACCGAGTCCGAGCGTGCGGGCCGCCATCGCCGCGCCGAGGACCTCGCCGAGTTGGACGACGTGATCGGCGCCGGCGATCTCCAGGATGTCGACCGATGCCGGCGAGTTGGCGCTGGCGACGATCTCGACGTGTGGTGCGATCTCCCGGACGGTGAACGCGATGTTGGTGTTGGTCTGGTCGTTCTGGATCGCCACGACCATGGCCGCCTGCCCGACGCGTGCGTTGCGGTAGGTGAGTGGGTCGTCGAGCTCGCCGACCATCACGGTGCGGCCCTCGTCGTGCAGGCGACCCGCCTGGTCGACGTCCTCGACGATGGCGACGTAGGGCACCTCGGCTTGGTCGGCCCGGTCGATCAGGGCCTCCTCGACCGACCCGAGCGAGGTGAGGATGACGTGGCCCGCGGTCGAGGCCGGCAGCGTCCGTGGTGCCCGCCGCCGTTCGCGATCGCGCATCCACGGGATGAACACGAACTGGATGAACACGAACGGGAGCATCACGAGCAGGAACGCCGATCCCGAGAGCAGCACGATCACCGAGAAGATGCGCCCCGCGTCGGACTCGAAGGTGATGTCGCCGAACCCGAGCGTCGTCATCGTGGTCAGCGTCCAGTAGACGCTGGTCGGCCAGGAGAAGGAGCGGCCCTCCCGATCCATCAACTCGTGGAACACCGAGCTGAACACGCCGACCATGACCACGAAGATGACGGTCAGGAGGGCGATCGTCTTCAGCTGGCGCCGCCGCTCGGCACGGCGGGCGACGTGCTGTGCGCGGTCGTACCGCCCGGGATCGGCGGGTGTGTCGCCGGGGCGCAGCCGTTGCGCCACCTGCGCCATCGTGGCTCCGAGCGACTTCAACATGGCGGAACGAAAACCGGTCTCACCGTACGGATGTTGTCACAGCCGCCTTCGTGCGGCCTTCCTCGCCAAGCGGGAATCGGCTCAGGGTGAGGATCTCGGCCGCGCCGGCGCCGAACCGGCTCAGATTCGGCGCCGACGGCGGCGGCGCCCGGGCGAGGTCACCGCCGCGGCCACGACCGCTGTCTTCGCGACCGGTGCGGGTCCGGGTCTCACCGCGGCGGCCACGACCGCTGTCTTCGCGACAGGGGCGCGGACGACGCCGACCCGTCCAACACGTGCTCGTCTCACTGGCATCTCAGTCTCCTGTCGTTTCGTCGTCGTCTTCGTCGTCGAGGTCGTCGTCGGCCTCGATCGCGGCGATGATCGCCTGGATCGGAATGCGGCCGTCGGCGATCAGCTGTCCTCCGGCGCGGCGCACCGCCGAGGCGAACGGCGCTGCCCAGAGGTTTTCGTAGATGAGCACGCCGGCCGTGCTCCCCGGGTCCATCGCCGCGGCGAGATGGGCGACGTCCTCCTCGGCGAGCAGTTCGGCGAGCTGCGCTTCGAGCACTTCCAGCTCGCCGAGGTCTTCGAGGTCGGAGAGCTCGGTGGCGTCGAGGTTCCCGTCGGCGTCCTTCGTGATGATCAGGACGTCGATCACCCGGATGGTTCCGGCATCGACGAGCGCCAGCAGTTCCTTGGCGATCTCGCCGGTGAAGTTGCTCGCGTCGGCCGGGAACTCGACGATCACGAAGTCGACTGGGCCGAGTTGGTCGAGGGCGGTGTTCGCTTCCGCTGCTGCTACGTCTGTCATGGGTGCTCCGTTCTGGTTGTGTGTTTCGGTGGTGTCGTGATGCGCGGTCTCGAAAACCATCCTCGTCACCCGGGGCCCGTCGGGCATCACCTCGCCCAGCCGGTCACCCGGGTGATACCGGGGGGTGTGCCGATCGAACGTGTGAGACTGCCGCCGTGGGGAGGCGTCTTGGGGCATGGTGGCGGTGGATCGTCCGCCCGTGGCGTTCGGCCGGATTGATCACGGCGTTGATCGCGTCGTTCGCCCTCCCGGCGTTCATGGCTGCGAGCGCCGACGTGTTTCTCGTCTCGGCGTCGGACTCGATCACCCGCCAGGTGCTCGACGACCATCCGACCGGGCTCGACGTCACGCTCGTCGCCGAGGGCCGGCTCACACCGAGCGGCGTCGCCGACCTCGACGTCGCAGTGGGCAATCGGTTCGACCAGGTCGGCCGGCTCGCTGCACCTCGGCGCATCGTCTACGCCGACCTCGGGCTCGAGCGCCCCGCCGACGGCGAGTCGCCGGCGGCGGCGATCATCGGATCGGGCGCGCGGGTGATTGCCAGCGACGGCGCGATCGCGGCGCTCGACGTCATCGAGGGCGACCGCGTGGTCGAGGGCGTGTGGATCTCGGAGCGGATATCCGACCGGCTGGACCTCCCCGCCGGCACACTCGTCTCGGTCAACAACAGCGCCCCGCTCCCGATCGCCGGGGTGTTCGCCAACCTGTGGGAGGGCGAGCGCGACCCGTACTGGGACGGCCTCCCGCCGGCGTTCGTCCCGCGTTTCTCCAGCGTGCTCTCCGGGCCGCTGTTCGAGACGATGTTCCTGCCCGAGTCGGTGTTCCTCGGCCTCGGCGCCGATGGACTCGTGCGGTGGGACGCGGAGGTCGCCGACCGGCCCGAGACCTACGCCGAGCTGTCAACCCAGGCGGCGCGGACGCGGGGGATCGAGCGCTCGTACACCGAGTCGACGGAGATGGTCGGCGCCCTCGCCGGATTCGCCGGGCCCGGCGCGCCCGCGCCGGCGTTGGCGACCGACGTGTTCGACCTGCGAGACGAGATCGACGGGATCGTCGCCGAGCTCGACCAGCCGATCGCGACGGCGGCGATCGGCGGGATCGTCCTCGGGTTGCTCGTGACGGCGGCCGGCGCGGCGTTCGCTGTGCGCAAGCGGGAGACCGAGGTCCGGCTGCTCCGCGCCGACGGCGACGCGGCATGGCGGTTCGCCGCTCGGGCCCTCCTCCAGTTCGCGACGCCGGCGGCGCTGGGCGCCGCGATCGGGGTCGGCGCGGCGTGGTTCATGATCGAGGCGCCTGGCGACGGCGTGCAACCGGGTGCGGGGGTCATCGACGTCGGTTCGATCGTGTTGGTCGCGGCGGTCGGGCTGGGGGTCGCGGCGGCGATCACCGGCGTCGCCTCGAGCCGGGTGTTGCACACCCGGCGGTCGGCGGTCGCCTCGCTGCGGCCGGCGTGGTTCCTCCCGATCGTCGGGGTCGCCGCTGCGGCGTGGATCCAGGTCGGCGCCGAGGGCGATGCCGCCGAAGTCGACACGCTCGTGATCGCCTTCCCGCTCGTCGGGCTGATCGCCGGCGTCGGGTTGGTCGTGCTCGCCGTGCGGTGGCTGATGCGCCGCGCGCACCGCAGCGGTGGTTCACTCCCGCCGGCGATGTTCCTCGCGTGGCGGCGGATCACCTCGGCTGATTCGAGCGCCGTTCTGCTGTCCGCGGCGCTGGGGGTCGCGCTCGGGTTGATCATGTTCTCGTCGAGCCTGGTCGCCGGGCTCGACTCGGCGTCCATCGCGAAGGCGACGACCGCCGTCGGCGGCGTGACCCAGGCGCGCGTCGACGGACGATTCGTCGCCGAGTTGCCGGAGGAGACGACGCTGGTGCTGGTGCTCTCGACCCGCTCGACGATCGGCCGCGACCCGGTCACCGTCCTCGCGATCGACCCCGCGACATACGTCGCCGGCGTGTCGTGGCACCCGACGTTCGGGTCGTCCGCCGCCGAGGTCGTCGCCGCACTCGAACAGCCGGTCGGCGCCGACGTCGCCGCCGTGGTCGCAGGGCGGTTCGCGGTCCCGCGTGAAGCGGGATTCGGCACGTCGAACGTGACGTCGTACGCGGTCGTCGACACCGTCGACGCCGCCCCGCTCACATCGGAGGTCGCGCCGACCCTGCTGGTCAGCGCGGATCAGGTCGCCGCCGCGGCCCGTCGCGACCACGACGCCCAGCGGCCTCCCGGCGTCGATCAGGACGAGTGGGCGGACGACTTCCGCTCGCCGCTCGCGCGCGCCCGGCCGGTGTTGATCTCGCAGCTCGACGACGCGGCGTTGTCCACGTTCCTCGACGACAACGGGATCCAGGCGCAGGAACTGGTGACGCTCAGCGACCGCCGGGAGCTGGTCGGGAACCGAGCCGCGCGATGGACCTTCGAGTACGTCAGCGTGCTCGCCGTGATCGCCGGGCTGGCGGCGCTCGGCACGCTGTTCTTCTACCTCTCCGAGCAGCGCGCCAACCGCCAGTTGTCGACCGTGATGGCCGAGCGGATGGGACTGCGGCGACGCACCGCCGCCGCGGCGGCGGTCGGCGAGGTGCTGGGGCTGGTCGTGGTCGCGTTCGTCGCCGGCACGTCGGTCGGCCTCGTCGTCGCGACCCGGGTGTTCGACCGCTTCGAACCCGACCCACGACTCGCGCCCGACGTCGGGCTCGACGCGCCGTGGGCGCTCGTCGGCGCGATCGCCGCGGCGGCGACGATCGTCGTCGTGCTCGCGGCGCTCGCCAACCACAGGGTCGGCGGCCGCCGGACGTATGCGGAGGTGTTGCGTGGGAGCTGACATCCGCCCGCCGGTGATCGAGTGCGTCAGCCTGCTGCGCGTGTTCGAGTCGGCGACCGGCCGCGTGCAGGCGGTGCGCGGGGTCGACCTGACGATCGAGGCCGGCCGGTCGGTGGCCGTCGTCGGGCCGTCAGGGAGCGGGAAGTCCTCGCTGCTGCGGATGATCGGCGGGCTCGACGAGCCGACGGCTGGCGCTGTCTCGATCGACGGGGTCGACCTGGTCCGACTCTCCAGCGGCGCCCGGCGCAAGATGCGCGCCCGGCTGCTCGCCCACGTGCATCAGCGGCCGATGGACAACCTGCTCGGCCACCTGACAGCACTCGACCAGGTCGTGCGGGTTGCCGAGCGGCGCGGGGTCGGGCTCGACGAGTCACTGGCGATGCTCGACGCGCTCGGCCTCGCCGACCGTGCCGATCATCTGCCCGACCAGTTGTCCGGGGGCGAGCAGCAACGCCTGGCGTTCGCCCGTGGAGCGGTGGGCGCACCGGCGGTGATCATCGCCGACGAGCCGACCGCCGAGCTCGACACCGTGAGCACCGACCGCGTGCTCGACGCGATCGTGCGGTTGTCGGGCGAGGGGATCACGGTACTCGTGGCGACGCACGACCAGCGGGTGCTCGAACGGGTCGACGAAGTGGTGACGTTGCGCGACGGCTCGATCGCGTCGGTCACGCACTCCGGCACCGAATTGGCGGTCATCGACCACGCCGGGCGGATCCAGCTCCCGCCCGAGGTCCGTGAGCACTTCCCCGACCGGCGGGCCCGGATCTCCTGGGACGCCGACCGGCGCACGTTCACCGTGGAGGAGCCGTGACCGTCGTCGTCCGGCTCGTCGACGTGACCAAGCGCTATCACCGTGGGCGCGAGATCGTGACGGCGGTCGACCAGGTGTCGCTGGAGTTGTCGCTGGGATCGCTGGTCGCGCTGGTCGGGCCGTCCGGATCAGGCAAGACGACCCTGCTCAACCTGATCGTCGGTGGCGACGTTCCGGACGAGGGCCTGATCGACGGCCCTCCGGCGCAGGCGGACTGGTCGCGGCTGGCGATCGTGCCCCAGGCGATCGGTCTGTTGCCGGAGTTGACGATGGGGGAGAACGTCGGGCTGCCGTTGCGGCTCGGCGCAGCGGTTGCGACCGGTGCCCGGGCGGCGATGGAGTCGCTCGGGATCGGCGCGCTCGCCGACCGTCCGCCGGAGGAGACCTCGCTCGGCGAACAGCAGCGGGCGGCGGTCGCCCGGGCGCTGGTGACGGGGCCGGCGCTGCTCGTCGCCGACGAGCCGACCAGCCACCAGGACGAGGCGAACACCGACCGGGTGATCGACGAGCTCGCCGCCGCAGCCGCCGCCGGGTCGTGCGTGTTCGTCGCAACGCACGACCGCCGAATGCTCGGCCGCTGCGACCGGGTGCTGCGGATGACCGACGGCGCGGTCACCGGCGGCGAGTAAGGGGCCGCGCGGGGCTCGAAGCCGCACCGCGCCTACGACGCGCGCGTCGAGTCATGTCCTTGGCGGAAGCCGTAGATGGGCGAGGCGTCGCGGATGCGGCTGATCGATCGTGACGGTGTCGAACTCATCGAGCGTCGCCAAGCCGGCGTCCTCCAGCCGATCGACCAGATCGCGAAACTCGAGCCCGGAGATCTCAGCTTGGATGTTGCCGGGAAGCCCGGCGTACCAGTCGGTGATGGGCTTGCGGCCCCATGGATCCTGGAGCAGCTCGACGAGCACGACTCGATCGCTCGGTCGAATCTCGACTCGTTCCAGGTTGAAGATGACGGGTACCACCAAGCTCACCACGGCCGCGGGGATCGAGGCGGCGCCGAGCGCGGCGAGCGCGGCGGTGATCGCCACGCCGTTGACGATCGCCGCGAGGGCCCCTCGACTGCCATCCAGACGCCACTCCCCGACCCGGATCTCGAAGTCCGTCGGCGCGGCGTGCTCAGCAGCGATGACGGCAACGCAGACGTCGAGCTCTTCGAGACTCAATCCCAAGTCGCCGAGCATCTTGACCAGCCACGACCGATCGAGCGTCGACGTTTCACCGTCGCCGGCCGGGAGAGCATCGATCGCACACGGATCATTCATGTCACCAACCAGTCTCGCGGAACGTCCACCACGAATTCAGCAAGCGTCCGGCGACTGCGAGGGTCGCCTTCCGCCGGCGTTCGTTCGAGACGAGGCCGGGCGCGATTCGATCAACACCGTGACGGTCGATGAGTTGTGCGACCTCGCCGTAACCGACGCGACTGCGAAAGCTGAGGAAGGTGCAATTCGACAGCTCGTCGATCTCGAAAACCAGGAGCGTCAGGCTGCGGTCGCTCTCCAGTTCGATCGCAGCGAAACGAATGGTCCAGCCCGTCTCGATCCATTGCTCGACCTGGAGGCGCAAGGGAAGATCGACGACGATGAACACCTCATCGAGATCGAGCACGATCCCCTGAATCTGTGGCTCCCGTGTGGTCGACAGCGTGGTGACCGTCAGCACGGGCAACGACGTGAACATCTCACCGAGGTCTCGTGGTGTGAGGCCGGGTCGCATCATCGCAACGGGAACCTCAGGCCGGCCCGCCTCGGTGTCGACGGCACCGAGCATCGACAACAGCGCACCGCCGTGGTCGCCGAGCCAGCCGAACCCGGTGAGCTGATGCCGGTAGACCGCAGGCTCGGCGAACAGCGCCACGATGTAGGGCTCGTCGAGAACGTCGGTGGAGAGAAACCGCGTGGCCTGCTCGACGAGATCGTGTTCCTCCACGACGCGGACCGGCCACGGTTCTTCTCGAAACTGCAGCGACTCCCGTTCGGCCCCGAGCGGCTCGTCGGTCAGACGTCGGGGCCCGACGAGCACGGACACCTCCCATTCATCAGGTGCGAGCTCGACGAACGAGGACTGGAGCGCGTGGACAACGTCGAGGAACTCATCCGCCGTCAGCACGCCGACACCCGACTCGCCCAGCCGGTGGCGGGCCGCGTCCGCCAACCTCGGGATCAGGATCGACTCCTCCCAAACCTTGAGTGAGTCCATGGCCTCATGTGTTGCCGGCAGCTGTCTCGCCCAAGCGCCGCCGGTATCGCCGCCCCGTTCCGGAAACTCCCTGAGCAGTTCGGCGAATGCGTCGGTCCACCACCCAGCGACCGAATCCGCGATGCGACAAAGCCTGACGTCGGGCTGCATCGACACCTCCGCGAGATCGCGCAGTCGGATCCGCTCGAACCCTCGCTCAGCGATCGCGATGAGTTCCATCGGTTGCATCAACGATCGGAGCAGCATCTGGATTGCCGACTCCCGAAACTGCCACGGCCATTCCGCCTGTCCGCCGAGCGAGAGACCCCGATCGAGGAAGTCGAGGTACCGATCGTTGCCGGCGAGGGCGACCCGGCTCGCGGACAACCCCAACACTCCGCAGCTGATTGTCGTCGCGAACGTCTCATGCACGTTCCTCGCCGCTTCGTTCGCGACGAGTGCGACGTTCGAGAGGATGGCCGATCTGACGCCGGCCTCAGCGAGGAGCGACGACATGGCCGCCGTGACTCCCCAGGCAGTCGACCACTGGAGTTCGTGATGCATCTGTTCGTGAGCCGACACGAGCAGTTGTTCGTCGGGCGACGCGATCTGATCGATTCGCACGACCCGGCGATCTCCGCCGTCGAAGGACCCGAGAAGGCCACCGCTCTCACCCGCCGATTCGAACCCAGCCCTCTGACAAGCGAACACGGTTCCGACCACGCTTCGAAGGTATCGGAGCTGTCCAGGCTCGGCGATCTGGCCACGTCGACGACCACCGGTGCCCGCATGTGTGTGTGTCGTGCTCGGCCGCGCTGGACGACAGCGACCGGTTCTGTACGACCTGCGGGACTTCCCAACCCTCGCGGTGCGCCGGGTGCGGCCGCGAGATGGACGCGGACGAGCGGTTCTGCACCGAGTGCGGCCGCGCCCGGTAGGTGTCCCGACCGCGGTGAGCTCGCAGTTCCGCCGGTGAGAGTTGGTGAGACCCCTCCACAGAAAGGCTCACCGCCGTGGTTGCTCCGGGGAGCACTCTTGTTCGGCTCTCAGCCGATTCCCGGGCCGTTCACGCACCTTGCGCGGCCGCGCCGTGGCGGTCGAGGAGCACGTCGGCCCAGTGGCCGCGCCCGGTGGCGCGCAGCCGGGCGAGGTAGGCCGGGAGATGACCGCGCGTGTGGTACGGCCCGCCCTCGGCGAGCACGACGGTCATCGGGTCGAGGCGACCGTCCGCCGGTTCGCCGAGCGCCCGATCGAGCTGGTCGTCGACCCAGGTGTCGAGCATCGTCGAGGCGGCGGCGACGAGGTCGGGCCGGCCGGCCGCGAGATCGGTCGTCTCGTGCGGGTCCGCGGCGATGTCGAACAGCATCTCGTCGTCCCAATGCGCGTGGAAGCCGTCGTGCGTCGTCCGCAGGTAGAGGTGGTCGCCCCAGCGCACGCCGCGCTGACAGCTCCACGCGCCCTGCGAGAGGAACAGCGCCTCGCGGCCGAGCTCCGTTCCCGAGCGGAGCGCGGCCGCCACGCTCTCCCCGCTCCACCAGTCGCTCGGCACGTCGACGTCGGCAAGGTCGGCGACCGTGGCCGCGACGTCGAGGTGGTAGTGAAGGCCGCGGTCGACGCGCGCCGCGAGCCCGGGCCACCGCAGGATCGCCGGGATGTGGCAGGTCGCCTCGTCCGCGCCCTGGTGGTCGGCGTAGACGCCGAGTTCGCCGAACGCCTCGCCGTGGTCCGACGAGACGAGGATCGCCGTGTCGTCGAGCACGCCGAGGGCGTCGAGCCTGTCGACGACGGCGCCGACCGCCTCGTCGGCGTACCTGATCCCGACGTCGTAACCGTCGAAGATGCCCTTCACCGCGTCCATCGAGTCCGCGTTCCACGGTTGGCGCGGCGGCGGCGGGCCCCACTCGTCGGGGGTGTACCCCCACGGTTCCTGCGCGGAGTGCGGGCCCGACAGCCCCCAGTTCAGCTGCCGCACGTCCTCGGTGTGCCAGGCGGGCGGCGCGTCGTCGGCGAAGGGGTTGCCGTACTCGGCCGGCACGTTGTACGGCGTGTGCGGATCCCAGAGGTGGAGATGCAAGAACCACCGGTCCGCGGCGCCCCGCCGGTCGAGCCAGTCGAGCGCGCCGGGCAGCACCTCGTCGGCGCGCTCGCCACCCATCCCGCGCATCAGGTTCATCGCCTCCATCACGCCGTGGTTCCACCAGCTCGCCGAATGCCGGAACGGGAAGCTCGAGATCGACGCCGTGTGCCAGCCGGCGCCGTAGAACCGCGACGCCCACGAGTTCGCCGCGACCCTGCCGACGAACCGACGACGCCCGCCCTCCGCCCGCAGGTCGGATGCCAGCCCGCCGTGGTTGACCACCCCGTTGCGAATCCCGAACAGGCCCGTCGACAGCGCCGTCCGGGACGGCAGGCACGGGACGTCGGACGCGTACACGTTGTCGAACCGGATGCCGTCGGCGGCGATCGCGTCGATGTTCGGCGACGTGGCGCGGTGGTAGCCGTAACAGCCGAGGTGGTCGGGGCGCAGCGTGTCGATGTCGACGTAGAGGAATCTCATCTCGAGCCCATGTTCGCCGATCGGGCGCGCCCGGTCCGGGTCCGGCCGTCGGCCGACCGAAACCCGAACCAAGAGGCACGCGCCGCGGCTGCAAGACTGCCGCCGTATGACCGACGAGCTGTGGGGCGAACGCGTCGCCGCCCGATATGACGAGGCGTCTGGCGAGATGAATTCCGCCGCGGTGCTCGGGCCGACCGTCGAGTTCTTGGCGGCACAGGCCGGCGACGGGCGGGCGCTGGAGTTCGCTGTCGGAACCGGGCGGGTCGCCCTGCCGCTCTGCGCCAGCGGCGTCGAGGTGCACGGCATCGAGCAGTCGTCGGCGATGGCCGACCAGCTGCTGGCCAAGCCCGGCGGCGACCGTATCCCGGTGACGATCGGCGACATGGCCTCCACCCGCGTCGACGGCCCGTTCCGGCTCGTCTACCTCGTCTACAGCACGATCTCGAACCTGCTCACCCAGGAGGAGCAAGTCGAGTGCTTCGAGAACGCCGCCGCCCACCTCGAACCCGGCGGCCGCTTCGTGATCGAGGTCGGCGTCCCAGCGCTGCGGCGGCTCCCGATGGGCGAGCGGTTCGTGCCGTTCGAAGTGACGTCAGGACACCTCGGGATCGACGAGTTCGACGTCGCCGACCAGCGGCTGGTGTCGCACCACTACTGGATCACGGGCGATCGGGTCGAGACGTTCGACTCGCCGCATCGCTACGCCTGGCCCGCCGAGTACGACCTGATGGCGCGGATCGCCGGCCTGTCGCTGGCCGAGCGCTGGAGCAATTGGCGGCGCGACCCGTTCACCAGCGAGAGCACGTCGCACATCTCGGTCTGGGAACGGGCCTGACCGTCCCGGGTCAGCTCAGTCGTCGCACTGGATGATCAGCAGGCCCTCGAAGACCCCCACGATCGCCGCCTCCGTGCTCTCCTCGGCGGGGCCGATCGGGTCGACGTTGTACGACACCGCCCCGTTGACCCGTGCACCGGTGCACTCGCCGTCGACGACCGCGCCGCGCAGCCAGCCCTCGGCGTGGTACGGCTGGTGGCACTCCTCGCAGTCGCGGATCGGGTCGTGGTGCGTCCCGGCGTTGAGGATCGCCATGCTCCGCCCGATGACGGTCGCGCCGCCGCCGCCCCACTTGAACCGGCCGCTCATCCCGCCCCGTTGATCGAGGGTGGCCTCGGCGTAGGCGGCGACAGCCTCGCCCTCCATCACCCCGTTGAGCATCTTCGCCGACATCTCGGAGTCACAGGGGCCCGACTCGACCTCGAGCTTGTATTGACCGTAGCGTTTGAGCGTCTTGCAGGTCTCGCACTCCTGGACGTCTTGGCGCTCGGTCTCGGACCGGCCCGTGAACACCTTCGAGATGACGTGCAGGCAGACTCGGTCTTCGTACATCCGGCCCGGATCCCACTCCTCGTAGGCCCGGACGATGCGCTCGAATGCCTCGCGGCTCATGGCAATCCCCTTCCCTCACCGGGTCGCCCCGTTGCGACCAACGGTGACATCGACA
>JBFGCT010000015.1:0-38397 GCA_041581055.1 Ilumatobacteraceae bacterium
CGATGTCGCACCAAAAGGAGGCGGTCAAGTCCGGCTACTGGCCGCTGTACCGGTACCGGCCGACCGAGGACGAGCACGAGCAGCCCTTCCAGCTCGACTCGTCGCCGCCGACGATCCCGCTGCGCGAGTTCGCGCTGAAGGAGGCCCGTTACGCCATGCTCGCCAGGACCGACCCCGATCGGGCCAACCTGCTCCTCGACCTCGCGCAGGCCGACATCGACGAGCGGTGGCACTACTACGAGCAGCTCGCCGCGCTCGAGCGGCAGGTGCCCCACACCGGGGGAACGGCCGACGCTACGGCCGACGCTGTGGCGGTGGAGGTGTCCTCCGATGGCTGACCTGCACGTGACCTATCTCGGGTTGCCGCTGCGCTCCCCGCTCGTCGCGTCCGCCGGCCCGTACACCGGCGACCTCGACCGGCTGTCGGAGTTGGAGCAGGCCGGCGCCGCGGCGGTCGTGCTGCCGTCGCTGTTCGAGGAGCAGATCGAGCACGAGACGAACGAGATCGACCGGCTCTTCTCCCAGCACCACGACAGCTTCGGCGAGGCGACGTCGTTCCTGCCCCAGCTCGACAACTACAACACCGGCGTCGACTCCTACCTCGCCCTGGTCGAGGCGGCGAAGCTGCGCGTCGACGTGCCGGTGGTGGCCAGCCTGAACGGGACCAACATCGGCGGGTGGATCAGGTACGCCCGGCTGTTGGAGGACGCCGGCGCCGACGCGATCGAGCTCAACCTCTACGAGATCGCCGCCGACCCGATCCGGTCGAGCGCGGCGATGGAGTCCGAACAACACGAGCTGGTCGCCCTTGTCGTCGAGGACACCGGCCTCCCGGTGGCGGTGAAGATCTCGCCCTACTACACGACGCTCGCCGCGTTCGTTGTCGGGCTACAGGCGGCCGGCGCCTCGGGCGTGGTGATGTTCAACCGCTTCTACCTGCCCGACCTCGACCTGGAGACGCTCGACGTGCTGCCGCGCATCGCGCTCAGCACCCCCGACGAGGTGCGGCTGCCGCTGCGCTGGACGGGGATCATCCGGCCCCACGTGACGATGTCGATCGCCTGCTCGACCGGGGTCCACAGTGGCGATGACGTGGCCAAGCTGATCCTCGCCGGCGCCGACGTGACGATGACGACGTCGGCGCTGCTGCGCAACGGCCCGGGACATCTGGCGACGATCGAGGACGGGCTCGTCGACTGGATGTCGGATCACGACTACGACTCGGTGGGCCAGATGCGCGGGGCGGTCGCGACCGACGCCGTCGCCGACCCGGAGGCCTACGAGCGGGCCAACTACATCGGCAACCTGGCGAGCTACACCAGCCGCTTCCTCCACGCCCACCCGATCGCCCTGCGCGACACGTAGCCGGTCGGTGTCAGGCACCAACCGCGGCGTCAGTCGTGCGGGAACGACTCGATGACACTCCAGGCGTCCTGGACGAGGTGGTGGGCGAGATCCTGCAACGCCCGGGCGGCGGCGAGCTCCTCGCCGACCTGGGGGACCTTCGGATCGGTCGGGTTGCGGCGCGACCGGCCGTGCCCCGACAGCGAGCGATCGCCGGCTTCGAGGTGAACGACCATGTCGCAGTGGTCGTCGTCCTCGCGGACCTCGAACCGGAGCTTCCAGGGGTGGTCTACTGCTGTCATGGGTCCATTGTCCGGCCGACGTCAAGGGTGTGAGCAGGGTCGAACGGCCCCGCGCCGGGCGCGCCACGCGCGACCCGCTCTCCGGTGGCGGCGAACGGGTCGGGCGCGGTGTCAGTGGATCTGCTTCTCGCGGCCCTCCCAGAACGGCTCGCGCAGCTTGAACTTCTGGAGCTTGCCGGTGGCCGTGCGGGCCAACTCGTCGCGGAACTCGACACGCTTGGGGCACTTGTAGCCGGCGAGGCGCTGCTTGGCCCACGCGATGACGTCGTCCGCGGTCAACCCGCTGCCGGGCGACGTGACGACCAGCGCCGTCACCAGCTCGCCCCACTTCTCGTCGGGGATGCCGATCACCGCCACCTCGGTCACCTCGGGGTGCTGGAAGATCGCGTCCTCGACCTCGATCGACGACACGTTCTCGCCGCCGGAGATGATCACGTCCTTCTTCCGGTCCGAGATGTTGACGTAGTGCTCGTCGTCGATGAAGCCGCCGTCGCCGGTGTGGAAGAAGCCGTCCTGGATCGCCGAGTCGGTCGCGTCGGGCTGCTGCCAGTAGCCGCCCATGATCATGTTGCCGCGGGCGAGGATCTCGCCACTTTGGTCCACCGCCATCGTGCAGCCGACGACCGGGGCGCCGGCGCGGTTGAGCTTGACCGCCCGCTCGGCGGGCGTGAGGTCGTCGAGCTCGGCCCGCGAGCGGTTCATCGTGATCAACGGCGTCGTCTCGGTGAGGCCGTAGATCTGGACGAACTCCCATCCCAGCTCGGTCTCGGTGCGCTCGATCGTCACCGTCGGAGGTGGCGCGCCGGCGACGACGATCCGGACGCGGCCCCGACCCGGGATCTCGCCCTTCCACTCCGCCGCGGCGTCGAGCACGGCGTTCAGCACCGCCGGCGCCCCACACATCAAGGTCACGCCGTGCTGCTCGACCCGCCGCAGGATCTCGTGGCCGTCGACCTTGCGGAGGATCACGTGCTTCGCGCCCATCCCGGTCACCGCGTACAGCATCCCCCATCCGTTGCAGTGGAACTGCGGGAGCGTGTGCAGGTACACGTCGCGGTCGCTGACGCCCATGTGCCAGCCGAACACGGCCGCGTTGAGCCAGATGTTGCGGTGGGTGAGCTGCACGCCCTTCGGCCGGGCGGTCGTGCCGGAGGTGTAGTTGATCGTCGCCGTGGCGTCCTCGTCGGCGTCCCACGGCTCGGGCTCGACGTCGTACCTCATCAGGGCGTCACTGCCCTCGCCGATCGTCATCTTGAACTCGCACTTGACGTCGGCGAGCGCGTCCTCCAGCTCGGGGTCGACGAACATCATCCGGGCGCCCGAGTGCTCGATGATGTAGCTCACCTCGGCGGCGACCAGGCGGAAGTTGATCGGCACGAGCACCCGCCCCGACCCCGACACGCCGAAGAACGCGGTCAGCAGGCGAGCCGAGTTCTGCGTGATCATCGCGACGCGCTCGCCGACCTCGACGCCCATCGCGTCGCAGGCGGCCGACATCGCCCGTGCCCGCCGGGCCATCTCCCGATACGACACCTCGCCCCACGACGGCGCCGGTTGGTCCGGCTCGTCGACGAACGCCACCCGGTCGGGGTACACCAGCTCGGCGCGGTGGAGGAAGTCGTTGACGGTGAGGGCGACCTTCATGGCGCCGACTGTACGCGAGAAGCGTCAGCCGGCTCGCTCCGGCGCGACCAGCGGCCACGGGCGGTTGCGCTCCATCGTCAGCGCGAGATCGAGCAGCAGCGGCTCGCTGTTGTGGCGGCCGACGATCTGCAGCCCGATCGGGAGCCCGTCGACGTCGCCGGCCGGAACCGAGATCGCCGGATTGCCGTGCAGGTTGGCCGGAAACGTCAACAACCCGTTGTTGCCGGCGCCCTTCTCGGCGCGCACGCCGCCGAACGTGTCGGGCAACGGGCCGTCGGCGGCGAACGCCACATCGGGGTTGCTCGCCGTGATGACGACGTCGACGCCGCCTGCGGCGACGTCGAAGATCCGGGCCATCGCCTGGTTCAGCTCCATCCGCCGCCGCTCGATCTTGGCCCGCGCCTCGGCGCCGTACAGGCCGGCGGTGCGCTCGAGCCCGGAGCGGATCTCGTCCGTCAACTCGTCGGCGCAGTCCGGCCAGCGGTCACCGAGCTGCGCGGCGAGGCTGATCATCCCGCTGATCGACCACGCCGCGCCCATGCGCGGCAGGCGCGTGTCGACCCCGTCGACGCGCACGAGACCGGCCTCGTCGATCAGGTGCGTCGCCGCCTCCTCGAGCAGCTCCCACATCACCGGCGCCACGGTCGCCCCGCCCCAGTCGGCGACGACGGCGACACGCGCCCCGCGCAGCGCCCCGACGTGGGTGCCGAGGCCGGCCTCCCAGCCCTCGACCCTCGGCAGGCTCAGCGGGTCGGTCGGGTCGTGGCCGTTGCACACGTCGAACCAGCGGGCGGTGTCGCGCACCGACCGGCTGAGGCAGCCGTGGGTGACGGTCAGGTTGCCGTACTCGGATCGGGGCCCGAGGGGAATGCGGCCGAACGTCGACTTCAGCCCAACGAGGCCGCAGAAGCCGGCCGGGATGCGGATCGACCCCCCGCCGTCGCCGCCGGTCGCCACGGCGAACAGCCCCCCGGCGACCCCGGCCGCCGAGCCGCCCGACGACCCGCCCGGTGTGCGCCCGCGCCGCCACGGGTTGTGCGTCGTGCCGTGCAGCCGGGTGCGGGTGACGTTGACGCCGCCGAACTCGCTCGCCGTCGTCTGGGCGGCGAGCACGGCCCCTCCCCGCTCGCGGGCGCGGGCGGGGTTGGTCCGCGTGAACTCGCCGATGTTCTCCTTGAACGGGACCGAGGCGTGGGTGTCGGGCCACCCGACGACCGGGTCGAGTTCCTTGACGCCGATCGGCACGCCGCCGAAGGGCAGGGCCACGTCGGCCGCGCGCGCCGCCTCGAACGCGGCGTCCCGGTCGGTGAAGCAGACCGCGTTGAGGTCGCTCGCGTCGATCGCGTCGTAGGTCGCCTGCAGCTCCTCGGCCGGCGAGCGGTCGCCGCGTCGAAACGCCTCGACCAGCCCGACGGCGTCGCCCGTCCATGTCTCCATGGGGGCGACGGTACCCGCGATGGCGCGGCGCGGGCTCAGTTGCAGCGGGCGCGCATGATGTCGACGCCGTCGCCGGCGCAGTTCGCCAGACCGTCGGACCGCCCGGTCATCGCCCGGATGAGATCGGCGGCCGGGCCGGCGACCTCCGGCCCCTCGCCCGAGCTCCAGTTGACGTCGGTGGCGCGCAGCGAGAGACCGACGACACGACTCTTCCCGTTGAGCGGCTTGCCGGTCTTCTTGTACATCTCGGCGAGCGCCGCGAGGTGCTCGGCGGGGTGTGACGACTCGATGCCGACGGCGCGGCGGATGTCGTCCCCGTGCACGATCAACTCGCCGAGCGAGACGTACTTCGGCCCGGGCGGCGACTTCGGGTTCTCGACCGTCTTGGCGAATCCGGCCAGCACGTCGGCGTTGGACCCCTGGTTGTACTTGACCAGGTCCTTGCTGACGAACTTGCCGAAGTCGAACCCGCTGGTGATCAGCCCCATGAAGAAGTTCGGCGCCGTCTGGTTGCCGAGGGCGGTCAGGTGGGCGACGAGGTGGCGCACGGTCCATGGGTCGCACACGGTCATCGTCGCCCACTGCTCGTCGGTCAGGTCCTTGATGTCGTCGTACAGCGCGGCCCGTTCGGCGTTGGCCATTGCGGGGATGTCGGTCATCGGCTCGTTCTCCTCGTTGTCGTCTTCTCGGTTGGCTCGTCGCCACGCTCTTCTCCTTGACGACGAACGGCCAGCGGGGATTCGGACACCTGCGGCGGCCGACCCGGGTCCAGCATGGCCGATCGACGAGCTCCCGTCGGACGCGCGCGACCCGGCCTGCGTAGTGTCGGCCCGATGGTGCTCCCGACACGCCCCGGCTTGACCGTCCCGCTGCCCGGCCCGCTGCACAGCCATCGCGACAAGCTCGGCGCGCTCGCCGACCTCGGCTACACCGACATCTGGTCGGCGGAGTCGGACGGCGCCGACGCCTTCACCCCGCTGGCGCTGGCCGCGGCGTGGGAACCGCGGCTGCGGCTCGGGACGGCGATCGTGCCCGCCTACACCCGCGCCCCGGCGTGCCTGGCGCAGAGCGTGGCCGCTCTCGCCGACGCCGCGCCGGGCCGCTTCGCGGTCGGGATCGGCTCGTCGAGCAACGTCATCGTCGAGCGGTGGAACGGCGTCCCCTTCGACGAGCCGTACAAGAAGGTGCGCGACGTCGTCCGGTTCCTGCGGGACGCGTTCGGCGGCGAGAAGATCAAGCACGCCTACGAAACGTTCGAGATCGACGGCTTCCGGCTCGGCGTCCGCCCGGAGCAGGCCCCGCCGATCCTCGTGGCCGCCCTGCGCGAGGGCATGTTGCGCCTCGCCGGGCGGGAGGCCGACGGCGCGATCATCAACTGGTTGTCGGCCGCCGACGTCGCCACCGTCGCGGCGATCGTCGACGACGCCGCCCGGGGCGCGGAGCGGGAGATCGTGTGCCGCATCTTCTGCTGCCCGAGCGAGAACGCCGACGTCGTGCGGGCCTCGGCGCGGTTCGCGATCGCCGCGTACCTCAACGTGCCCGTGTACGCCGCGTTCCACGAGTGGCTCGGCCGCGGCGAGCAGCTCCGCGGGATGTGGGACGCGTGGCAGGCCGGCGACCGCAAGGCGGCGCTCGCGGCGATCGACGACTCGGTCGTCGACGAGCTGATCGTCCACGGCTCGCCGGCGCGGTGCCGCGAGCAGATCCAGGCGTACTTCGACAACGGGGTGACGACGAGCTCGCTGGCGATCCTCCCGCTCGATCCGGACCTCGACCATTGGCAGGCGGTCGAGCAACTCGCGCCGACCGCGGGCTGACCGCTCAGGCGGCCTTGTCGGGGTGGCGCGGCGGGAGCCGGTGCACGTTCTCGCTCTCGTGGGCCGCCCGGCGCTCGGCGAGTTGCCGGCGAATCTCCGCGACGTGGCGCAGGCCGCGCTCGCGGGTCGCCCTGCTGAGGCGGAACCGGGCGTGGACGTTCGATGGCGGCAGGAGCGTCAGTTGCTCGCCGTCGCCGCCGCCGTCGCCGCGGCGGCGGTCGGGTCGGGTGGTGGCTGCATTCGTCATACCTTCATGATGACGAAGGGGTGTCACAGAGATCCGAGATCGAACAAGTCCCGCTCCGGGTGCGTCGCATTTGACCGGGCGCACGGGTCCACCTATCATTCCGTCGCTGCGCCGAAGCGGGGTAATCGGCGCGATCCCCTTGCACTACCCCGTACAACCACGTCAACAGCGGGCCAAACGGAGGCAAGATTTCATGAATGTCAAGAGATTTCGACGAGGAGCCGCGCTCGTAGCGTCACTCCTCGTGTTGGGGATGGTGCCAACCGCGCCTGCCAGCGCAACGCACGACGATCAGGGGGAGGCCGAGCCGTCCGCGGTCCTCGACCTGGTCGGTCAGTTCGACGTGCCCTACGACGGGCTGACGAGCGACGTCTGGGCGCTCGGCAACTACGCCTATCTGGGCAGCTTCAGTAGCCCGATCTGTTCATTCGACATCACCGGCACTCGCATCGTCGACATCAGCGATCCCACCAACCCGACGCTGGCCGCGTTCATCAAGGATAAGCAGGGCACTCGCACCAACGACGTCAAGGCGGCCTCGATCAGCACCAGCAAGTGGAGCGGTGACATCCTGGTCACCACGAACGAGGGCTGCGGCACGTCGCTCCCACGTCTGAACGCCGACGACAACGCCGCAAAGGGCCGTGCCGGCCAGGGTGGCATCAACATCTACGACGTCAGCGACCCGACCAAGCCGCACGCTCTGAAGCAGAACTTCCTGCCGAAGGCGAACGGGATCCACAACACGTTCATCTGGGAAGACGGTGGGAAGGCGTATCTCATCGCCGTCGACGACGTCGACGCACGTGACGTCATCATCGTCGACATCACCAACCCGGCAAGCCCGAAGGTCGTTACGCAGACCGGCGCGCCGGATTGGCCCGGACTCGACTTCTCCGAGATCGAAGGCCCCGCCGTGCTGCTGCACGACGTGTGGGTGCAGGGCGGCATCGCCTACCTGTCCTACTGGGACGCCGGTCTCGTGTTGCTCGACGTGAGCGACCCGTCGAACCCGGTGTTCTTGGGTGACAGCACGTATCCGAACCCGGATGCGAGCGGCCTGCCGCCCGAGGGCAACGGCCACGTCGCCGTGCCGAACGCGGCCGGCGATCTCGTCATCTTCGGTGACGAGGACACGACGCGATTCTCGGGCTTCCTCGACTCGACGATCGGCGGTGCGCCGCAGACCAACAAGATCGGCTTCGCCAACTTCGGTCCGAGCGCACTGGCCAGCTTCCCGACCGACGTGACGGCTGTCGCCGCGAACTTCGGCTGCAACCCCGGTGACTTCACGCCCGGCGCCGCGACGGACGTCGTGGTGATCGAGCGCGGTGCCTGCTTCTTCTCGCAGAAGGCCGAGAACGCAGAGGCTGCCGGCTATGGCGGCTACATCGTGTTCAACAGCGTGGCCGGAGGTGAGGGCCTGATCAACATGGCGCCCGGCACGGCCGGTCCGTGGAACATCCCGGGAATCTTCGTCACCCGATCCCTCGGGTTGGCCATGTCGGCCGAGCTCGGGGCCGCCGGCACCGTGACCGCCGACATGGTTGCGGGTGTCGCCGACGGCGAAGGGTTCATGCGGGTGTACGACGTGACCAACCCGGCCTCGATGGTCGAGGTCGGTCGCTACTTCACCGAGCGCACGTTGCCGCCCGGCAACATTCCGTCTGCGACGACGCTCGGCGGGACCCGCGACGCCCACAACGTGGTCGTCGACGGAACCACCGCCTACTGGGCCTGGTACAACGAGGGCATCCGGGTGGTCGATTTCAGCGACTGCGATGCTGGCGACGGCTTCCTCGGCTGTAGCCCGTTCGAGGTCGCCCACTGGGGCGGCGGGGCCGACCCGATTGCCGACTTCTGGGGCGTGTACCTGCACACCATCCCGGCAACGGGCGACACCTATATCCTCGGCAGCGACCGAGGCATCGATGCGGCCAACGGCCTCGTCGGTGGTCTGAAGATCTTCGCCACTCCGTAGTAGCGAAGCACCAGAATTGACCAGAGGAGGCGGCCTTCGGGCCGCCTCCTCTTGTATTCTCGACCGCTTGCGCCATTCGGCGTCGACCTACCCCCGAGGACTTCTTGTGCGATACCGCCATCTTCTGCCGCTCGCCGCCATCTCAGCGCTCGTGCTCGGCGCGTGCTCTGGTAGCGGTGCCGGCTCCGCCACGACCGAGCTACCGCCCGCGCCGACCGAGCCGGCAACCGCCGACGCCGACGGCGATGAAGCAGTCGTGCTCGACGGCGCCGACGCGCCCGACGTGGCCGACATCCCAGAGGAGTTCGTGGCGGCGATCCTTGCTGACGCCGCCGCACGCAGCGGACAGCCCGAAGACGACGTGAGCGTCGTGCAGGCCACCCGGGTGGAGTGGGCGAGTCAACGCCTGGGCTGCGTCCAGTTCGACGAGCCGGCGGAGCCGACGCCCGTCGACGGATTCCGGATCGTCGTCAGCGCGGGGGAGATGGAGTTCGACTACCGACTCGACGCGGTCGGCGCGTTTGCGCTGTGCGGTGACCCGGTCGACGCGTCGCACGAGGGCGACGATCACGACGAAGACCTGGACGACGAGACGTCGTAGCTCACGTCGCGACGTGACCGGTCAGCCGAGGGCCATCAACGAGATACCGGCGATCACCCCGGCGATGCCGAGCAGTTGACGGGCGGTGAGCGTGTCGTCGTCGAACGTCGCCGCCAGGACCGACGTGACGACGGGGTACATCGACGCGGCGACGGCGACCTCGCCGAGCGAGCCGCGCCGCGTGCCGGAGATGAACACGATGATCGCCAGCCCTCCGCAGAACCCAGACGCCGTCATCACCGGACGCAGGCGCGGGGCGACGAAGATCGGGAGGCGGCGCTGCACGGCGAGCCCGGCGAGCATCGCGAACGCCACGACGCGCTGCACGAACGGCGTCCACACGCCGCCGTCGGCCGACGCCTCCCCGAGCATGACGAACGCCGCGCCGACGAGCAGCGCCGACGCCACCGCCAGCTTCGCCCCCCGCCCTCGTCGGCCGACCAGCGACGGGGAGAACGTGATGACGGCGATGCTGGCGACCGCGAGCAGCGCTCCGGCGAGCGCGACCGCCGTCGGGACGTTGCCGAGCGCCAGGTCCCAGCCGAGCGGGATGAGCGACGAGCCGAGGGCGACGATCGGCCCGGCGAGCGCCGCCGAGGAGATCGACATGCTCTGGTAGAGCAGCGCGAGGGCGAAGCCGATGAACAGCCCCGACCCGGCCCCGAGCAGCACGTCCCGGGTCGAGTACGCGCTCGACACGAACGTGAAGAACACAGCGGTCGTCACCGCGCCTACGAGCATCATCGTCGCGGTCGCGCTGACCGCGTTCGCCCGCCGCGTCCCGTACCGGCCGAAGAAGTCGGCGAGGCCGATCAGGACCGAGGCCAGCGCCCCGAGGAGGATCGCCACCTGCTCAGTAGGTCGCGGGGTAGTCGTCGAGCGTGGCGTAGATCGTCTTGAGCTGGGTGAAGTGCTCGATCGTCGCCAGCCCGTTCTCCCGCCCGACGCCGGACTGCTTGTACCCGCCGAACGGAACCTCCGGCGGGGTGACGTTGTAGTCGTTGATCCACACCGAGCCGGCCTGGAGGGCGTTGGCCACACGATGGGCCCGCGCGAAATCCCTGGTGAACACGGCGGCCGACAAACCGTAGTGCGTGTCGTTGGCCCTCTCGAGCACCTCGTCCTCGGTGTCGAACGGGAGCACCGCCATCAGCGGCCCGAAGACCTCCTCCTTGACGAACCGCATGTCGTCCTCGCAGTCGGCGAAGACCGCCGGCGTCACGAAGTTGCCGTCGGCGAGCGCCGGATCGTCGGGCACGCGGCCGCCGCACAGGTGGCGAGCCCCGCTCGCCCGCGCGATGTCCATGTAGCCCATCACCTTGGCGTGGTGCTCACGGCTGATCAGCGGGCCGAGCACGACCTCGGGGTCGAACGGGTCGCCGATCCTCATCGCCTCGGCGCGCGGCCCGAGACGGCCGACGACCTCGTCGTAGATCCCCCGCTGGACGTAGACCCTCGTGCCGTTGCTGCACACCTGACCGGCCGAGTAGAAGTTGGCGGCGAGCGCGACGTTGACGACGTTGTCGACGCCGGCGTCGTCGAAGGCGATGATCGGGCTCTTGCCCCCCAGCTCGAGCGTGACCTCCTTGAGGGTCGTCGCGGCGTCGGCCATCACCTTCTTGCCCGTCCCAACCTCGCCGGTCAGCGAGATCTTGTCGATGCCGGGATGGCGCGACAGCATCTGGCCGACGCGGTGGTCGCCCTGCACGACGTTGTAGACACCGGCGGGCAGGCCGGCCTCGCGATAGACCTCGGCCAGACGCAGTGCGGTCAACGGCGTGAGTTCCGCCGGCTTGAAGATGAACGCGTTGCCGCACGCCAGCGCCGGCGCCGACTTCCACATCGCGATCTGGATGGGGTAGTTCCAGGCGCCGATCGCCGCACACACTCCCAGCGGCTCACGGCGGATGATGGCGAACGAGCTCGGCGGGAAGTCGAAGTGATCGCCGTGCAACGCCTGGACGAGGCCGGCGTAGTACTCGACCACGTCGGCGCCGGTGGAGATGTCGATCTCCAGCGTCTCCGAGAGCGGCTTGCCGGTGTCGAGGGTCTCGAGGTGGGCCAGCTCGTCGTTGCGGGCGCGGAGGATCTCGACCGCCCGCAGCAGGACGCGGCTGCGCTCGACGGCCGGCATCTGCGACCACACGGCGAACCCGGCCCGCGCCGCGGCGACCGCCCGATCGACGTCGGCCTCGCTGGCCTGCTGCACCGCCGCGATCACGCGGTTGGTCGCCGGGTTGACCGTGTCGAACGTCTCGCCCGACGTGGCGTCGACCAGCCCGCCGTCGATGAAGAGCTGCTGGGTCGGCAGGGTGGTGTTGGCGTTCACGAAGTCGGTCATGGCGAGGCCCCTCGGTGATCGTTCGGCGGCGCCCGACGGGGGCGCCCGACGGGCAGTCTGTCACCCCTGCGCAACCGTTCGACGATCCCGGCGGAATGCCCGCCGCGTCACCGACGGGGCGCGACGATGTGGAGATGAAGATGAGGGCGATCGTCTACGAGCGGTACGGGACGCCTGAGGTGCTGTCGATCCGGGACGTCGACCGGCCCGAGCCCGGCGACGACGAGGTGCTCGTCCGGGTTCACGCCGCGTCGCTCAACGCCCTCGATTGGCACTACCTGACCGGCACGCCGTACTTCATGCGGCTGACGGCCGGTCTGCGCCGCCCCAAGCGGACGATTCCCGGCGTCGACGTCGCCGGCACGGTCGAGGCGGTGGGCGCCGACGTGACCACGGTCCGACCGGGGGACGAGGTGTTCGGCGTGGCGGTTGGCAGCTGCGCCGAGTTCGCGGTCGCCTCGGTCGACCGCATCGCACGCAGGCCCGCCGGCTCGACGTTCGAGCAGGCCGCAGCCGTACCGGTCGCCGCGATCACCGCCCTCCAGGGCCTGCGCGACGTCGGCAAGGTCGCCGCGGGGCATTCGGTGCTGATCAACGGCGCCGCCGGTGGCGTCGGGACGTTCGCCGTGCAGATCGCCAAGGCGCTCGGCGCCGAGGTGACGGCCGTGTGCAGCACCCGCAACGTCGAGACCGTGCGGGCGCTCGGCGCCGACCGGGTGGTCGACTACACGACCGACGACTTCGTCGAGCTGGGGGAGCGGTTCGACGTCATGCTCGACAACGTCGGGAACCGCTCGCCGGCGGAGTGCCGCCGGATGCTGACCGACGACGGGATCTGTGTGGTGATCAGCGGGCCGAAGGAGAACCGGGTCCTCGGGCCGGTCACCCATCTGATCGGCACGCTCGCCTACTTCACGTTCGTCAGCCAGCGAGCGGCGTCGTTCACCGCTGAGGAGAACGCCGAACGGCTAGGGGCGCTGACCGACCTCCTCGAGGCCGGGACGATCGAGCCGGTCATCGAGCGGACCTACGCGTTGGACCAGGTCCCGGAGGCGCTGGCCCACATCGGCACAGGCCACGCCCGGGGCAAGCTCGTCGTCACGATGTGAGCGGTGGCCGGTGGCCGGTGGCCGGATCGGTCCTCGGGCCGGATCGGTCAGCGCAGCGCGTACCGCTCGAGCACGTCGCCCGCGAGGTCCTTCACCGTCACGGTCCAGCCACCGGTCGCCGCCGGCTCGATCAGGACGTACCCGAACTCGTGGAAGCTGTTGAAGTCGGCGGGGTCGAGGCCGAGTTCGTCGAACGCCTGCCGGTTGGCGTCGATCGCGGCCTGGGTGATCTTGGCGTCTTGGCTGGTCCCGGCGTCGCCGCTGATCACCTGGTGGGGTCGGCCGTCGGTGAAGCTCAAGGTCTCGAGCAGGTGGATGTGCCCGGCCAGCGCCATGTCGACCTCGTCGGGCCATCCTCCACCGGGCAGCGCGGCGATCGCCGCCTGCAGGGTGCCGTCGAGCGTGCCGAGCTCGGTCGGGTCCCGCCAGTCCGGCGCCAGGCCCCAGAACGGGCGATGGGTGACGGTCCAGGTCGCGCGGCCGCCGGTGATCAGCCCGGCCGCCTCGGCGATGTCGGCGGTGTACTGGGCCTGCGTGTCCGCCGAGGTGTCGGTCGCTGTGTTGAGCACGAGGAAGTCGACGTCGCCGAACGGCACCGCGTACGGCGCGGAGAACTGCGGGCACCCGTTGGCGGTCAGCTCGTCGACGGTGATCGGCCGCCCGTCGAGGAAGCGGAGCCATCCGAGGTGGTTGCGGTTGCAGTCTTCGTGGTTGCCCCGGGTGACGATCCACGGCGCAACGTCGAGCAACGGCGCCGAGGGGAGGAAGAAGTCCGCCTCCCACGTCGGCCAGTTGTCCCCCCATGGCGAGTCGGCGCACCCCTCCTGGGCCGAGGTGTCGCACTTCGCTTCGCGGTAGACGTAGTCGCCGACGTGCACGATCAGGTCGGGCCGCTCGGCCGCGGCGGCCGTGGCGGCGGCGACGAAGCTCCACGGCGTGCCGGTGCCCGTCCCGTCGCAGTTCTCGTACCAGCCGTCGGTCATCCGGCAGCCGCTGTCGCCGAGGACGAGGATCTTCTGGGGCGATCCGGTCGGCACGGGGACGGTGACGGTTCCGACCTCGACCTGCCCGGCCGCACCGTCGACGGCCGCCGCGCAGGACACGACGGGGAAGTCGTCGCTCGGCGCGGCCCGTTCCGCCATGACGCCCTGGACGCCGTCGACCGTCACCTGCCCGCAGTCGGCATCCTCGGTGATGATCGCCCGCGCCTCGAGCCCGCCGACGCCGTACTGCGCCCACGCGTACAGCGGGTCGGCCGCGGCGGCGCTGCCGCTGACGGTTGGCGCCTCGACGCCCTCGACGCCCGCCGCGCCCGAGTCGTCGACGGGCTCCGCCGCGGTGTCGGATCCGTCCGAGCCGCAGGCGGCGACGATCATGGCGATGACGACCGCGGCCCCCATCCGGGGCAGGCGGCGGGCAGGTCGAGGGGGGTTCGTGGTGGTCACCGTGAGCTCCGAGGGGTTGAAGGGGTCGATCGCCGTACCGCGCACTCGGCCGGCGGTGGCGGACGATAGCCGCCAGCCATCGTTCGTGCCCTGGCCACGGCTGCCGCGGGCGTGGCCCGCCGTCACGCGGCGTTGAACTCGGCCGCTCTGGCGACGAGTTCGTCGATCCCGGGCTCGGCCGGGTCCCACGGAAGGCCGGGGTGGATGATGGCGACCTGGCAGGCCTCGGCCGCCTCCACCATCTCGCGATAGGTGCCGGCGCCGAGGTCGGCGATGTACGCCTGCTTGTTGTCGTCGTACGCGAACATCTTCGCGTTCAACTTCGTGCACTCGTCGCAGGTGGTGCAGCGGGCGGTCTCGATGAACGGCTCGCCCGTGACGCGCTCGTCCGGCGTCTCGTCGGCGGATGGTTCGCTCACCTCGACGGTCGGCGCGTCGCCCGCCGGCCCGTCGCCTACCGGCCCCGCGTCCCCGACGGCCTCGGCGGTGTGTTGCTCCTCCCACGTCGCCCGCTCGGTCGCGACCAGCGCGCGGGCGTGGGAGTTGTGGATGCCGCCGAGCTCCCGGAGGCTGTGCCACACCTCCCCGACGCGGCGGGCCAGTCGGATCAGCCGGCGGTCGACGACGACGCGTTCGAGCCCGCCGTCGTCGCCCGCCATGAGGACGTATGGGACCGTGGGGGCGGCCGCGCCGTCGGCTTCGAGCTGCCGGTCGGCCGGCGCCATGTCGTCGCTCCGATCACCCACCCGGGCGAAGTGTCGGGCGTACCGCCGATCGAGGGCGGCGAAGTCGATCGGGGTGAACGCGACGGTCTCGGCGTGTCGCTGCAGCTCGGCGTCGGCGGCGACGAGCACGTCGGTCGGCCACACCGCGTCCGGCTGCGGGTTGAGCTCGACGTCGAACCGGTCCGCCCAGTCCGGCCCGGCGCCGGGGTCGTAGCAGAACGCGGGGAAGCAGCGCGACCGCATCGCCGCGGCGGCGACGAGGTACGGGGGCAGCGACGGCGCGTCGTCGGTCGAACCGGTGAAGACGCTGAACAGCGCCGGGCCCGACGCGGCCACGCCGTCGCCGATCCGCTCGGTCATCCGCGGGAGGTTCGAGCTCGCCGTCTGGAGCACGAAGGCCTGACCGAGACCGATCGCCAGGCGGGCGAGCTGTGGGCCGGCGAGGCCCGGGGTCGCCCCGCTCATCGGCGGTGGCCCGCCGAGGGCGTCGCGGCACTCCACGACGACGATGATCGGCGCGTCCGAACCCAGCACGTCGATCAGCCGCGCCGTCTCCCGCGCGTCGAGATCCCGGTCGGTGAGGCAGACCAGGTACGACGGGAAGAGCGCCACATCCTCGGGCGAGAGCGACCCCTCGTCGAACTGGGCGAAGAACGGATCGTGATCCGCCTCGCGGTACCGGTTGGCGAGCTCCAGCTCGGCGATCGCCATCGCCCTAATCGCCTCGGCCATCGCCCGGCGCCGCTCGGTGAACGCCTCGACCGCGTCGGCGCAGCGGGCGAAACGGAACCGGTCGAGGGTGGTCGGCGCGGCGTGGTCGTCGTCGTCGGCGAGCGGGAAGAACCGCTGCGCGCGCAGCACCGCCCGCGCCTCGCGGATGCGCCTGCGGCGGGCGTCGGAGAGCGTCGGCGAGGTCGAGCTCGTGCCGGCGATCTCGGACCACGACTCGAAGTCGAACGACGATCGATGGTCGCCTCCCAGTGAGGCCCGCAGCTTCTCCGGCGACAGCCCCGCGCCGGAGCGCAGCTCGTCGGCCTGCAGGATTCCCGACAGGCCGAGCGCCAGCTCGTCGATTCGCCGGCCCATGTCACGGGACGAGCGCCGGCAGACCGCCTGCCACACGTGCTCCACCACGACCGATCCGACCTCGCCGTCGCAGTCGACGATCCGGCCGTCGACCTCCAACACCCGCTTGGCCTCGTCGAAGCTGGCCTCGAGCGCGTCGGCCTGCGCCTCGTCGCTCTCGGCGACCAGGACCTTGGCGGCCAGATCCCACAGCTCGCCGAGTGCGCCCCGCCGCCCGCGGGCGAGCAGGCGCCGCAGTTCCCGCTCCAGTCGGAGCACGTGCTGGCGCAACCGCTCGCCCGCCGCGCCCGGTGGGGCCAGCTGTCGCAGCACGTCGTTGACCACGTCGCTCAGGCAGCGGGCGTACGGCGGCTCGTCGGTCAGGATCAGCGGATAGTCGTAGCGGAGCGCGGCCAGGTCCCGATACGGGGCGAGCAGCGCGGGGATCAGACCGGACGTCGCCATCGGGTCGGCGTCGCTCGTCGGACCCAGCAGGTGGAAGCGACCGAGTTCGGCGCTCACGTCGCTCATCGCGCCGCCTCCGGCCAGATCGTGAAGCGGTCGAGCTCCGCGTTGAACGCGCGCTCGATGTCGTCGGGGCTGAACCGGTGTCCGGGATCGCGGATGTCCTCGTAGCACGGCACGTCGTCGTCGCGGTACAGCACGCCGACCGGGATCGGGTCGGGACAGGCTGCGATCTCGCGCGCTCCGGCGAGATCGCCAGGGTCGTGCGGCGCGTGGTTTGGGTAGGCGCGCAGCAGCTCGGGGGTCGGCTCGATCCCGTCCTCGTGGGTCAGCAGGCGCACCCGCCCGGGGTCCTGCATCCACGGCTCGAAGTAGTCGGGCAGGTACTCGGGGCAGCGCTGCCGCACCCGCACGAAGGAAAAGCCCTTGTGGTGGAACGCCATCGAGACGAGGTCGTTGAGGACCCCCGGCATCCAGTCGACGGCCTGGGCGACGAACGACACGTTCGTCACCGCCAGCGTGACGGTCAGCGGATCGAGCGCCTCGATGTGCGCGCCGCGCGGGCTGGTGTTGCTCGGGAGGCCCTTCGGCGACGTCGGCGACATCTGGTTCTTGGTGAGCCCGTAGATGTGGTTGTCGTGCATCACGACCGTCATGTCCATGTTGTAACGAATCGCGTGGATCCAGTGGGCCGTGCCGATCGCGCAGCAGTCGCCGTCGCCGGTGTTGACGAACACGTGCAGGTCGGGCCGGCGCATCTTGATGCCCTCGGCGACGGGGAGCGCCCGGCCGTGGAGGCCGTGGAAGCCGTACGTGTTCATGTAGTGCGGGAAGCGGCTCGAGCAACCGATGCCGGACACGAACACCGTGCGCTCGGGCGCGAGCTGCTCGTCGCGGCACAGCCGCTGGAGCGCGGCGAGCACGGCGTTGTCACCACAGCCGGTGCACCACCTCGGCACGCCGCCCTCGTAGTCCTCGATGGCGAGGTGGTCGGCGTACGAGCGCAGGAGGCAGTCCGTGACCGAGAGCGTCATCGCCGCGACTCCGATCCCGCGTGCAGCCGCGCGCGGATCGCGCGCTCGATCGCGCCCGGCTTGAGCGGCTGGCCCCTGACCTCGCCCCAGCAGTCGATGTCGACCAGGTACCGGGCCCGCAGCAGCCAGGCGAGGTTCGAGTAGCGGCGGTTCTCCTCGTCGATGATCGGGTCCTCGAGGCGGTCGCACCAGTTGCTCTCGACGGTCAGCACGCGATCGAAGCGGTCGAGGATCTCCTTGATGCCCGGCGCCATCGGCTGGAGGAACCGCAGGTGCAGCGCCCCGACGGCGTGGCCGTCGGCCCGCACCCGCTCGACCGCTTCGGTGATCGCCCCGCGGGTGCTGCCCCAGCCGACCACGAGCAGCTCACCCTGCCGATCGCCGGTGACCGTCGGCGGCTCGAGCGTGCGCTGCAGCGCGGCGAGCTTCGCGCTGCGGCGCCGGATGCCGTCCTGGTTGAGGTCGGGGTCGTAGGCGACCGTGCTCTGGCGGTCGTGGGCCAACCCGGTGAGGCAGTGCATGCCGCCGGGCTGGCCGGGGATGAACCGGCGCGCCAGCCCGGTGCGGTCGTCCCACGCGTAGGGCTCGGCGCCGGCGGGCACCGGGCTCTGGTCGATCGGGGGAGCGAGCCAGTCGGGGCTGAATTGCGGCCGCGGGAACGGCTGCTGGGCGTTGGCCAGGCTGGCGTCGGTGAGGACGACGACGACCGTGTTGAACGTCTCGGCGATCTTGCGGGCGGTGATGACCGAGTAGAAGCAGTCCTCGACGTCCGCCGCCGCCATCACGACCTTCGGGGCGTCCCCGTGGCTGCCGAACACCGCGCTGAGCAGGTCGCCCTGCTCGGCCTTGGTCGGCTGGCCGGTCGAGGGGCCGCCCCGCTGCACGTCGACGACGACCAGCGGGATCTCCCCCATCACGGCGAGGCCGATCGACTCCTGCTTGAGCGCGTAGCCCGGGCCGGAGGTGATGGTGACCGCGCACTTGCCCGCATAAGAGGCGCCGATGGCGAACATCACCGCGGCGATCTCGTCCTCGGCCTGGTGCACGACCCCGCCGACATGTTCGAAGACGTCGCTCAGGTAGTGCGACGCCGACGTCGCCGGGGTGATCGGGTACATCGCGCAGACCTCCATGCCGGAGGCCATCACCCCCAGCCCGAGCGCGGTGTTGCCGCTGACGACGATCCGCGGCGCGGTCGGCGGCCTGGCCGGGATCCGGAACCGGAGCTCGAGATGCCGCTCGGCCCAGTCCCAACCGGCCTGCAACAGCCGCTGGTTGGGCACGATGACCGCCGAGCCCTTCTTGGCGAACGTGAACGCCACCTGCTCGCGGGCCATCGCGAGGTCGAGGCCGTAGACGCGGCACAGCAGGCCGAGCACGAACATGTTCTTGCCGCGCCGCGGATCGGCGACGAGCCGCAGGCACTCCACCTCCATCGGGACCTCGACGACCCGGTAACCGTCGGCCACCAGCTCGTCGTGGACGGCGAGGTAGGAGTCGGCGACCGCCGGGTCGGGGTCGTCGCGCCAGGCCCGCTCGAGCAGGACGGTGCAGCCCGGCTTCAGCTCGCCGGCCCGCAGGCGCCCCAGCAGGACCTGCTCGTTGAACGCGACCACGAGGTCGGCGGCGTCGCCGCCGTTGGTCACCGGGCCGCGCGCCACCCGGATGCGGATGCCGCTGGCCCCGGCGACGCTGCGCGCCGGTGGTTGGATCTCGGCCGGGATGATCTCGACGGTCAAGATCCCGTTGCCCATCCGGGCGGCGATCGCGGCGAAGGACTGGCCGCAGCGCTGCGCGCCCTCGCCGGAGTCGCTGACGACGTCGACGATGTGCTCGTCGAGCGTGGTCGGCGGGTGCGATCGCGCCCGGTCCCGGACCGTCACGGCGGTCATCGATCGCCTCCGTTCCGCGCGCCGACCAGTCGCAGCCTCGTGAAGTTGCGCTCGCCGGCGTCGATCCCGAACGGTCCGCGGTCGGCGGTCGCGCGGTCCGCGTACACGACCGCGGTGTCGCGGATGCCGAGGTACCGCTTCATCTCGGCCGCCGCCTGCCGGCCGGCGCCCATCGCGGCGATGACGGTCGCCGCGCCGGTCACGATGTCACCGCCGGCGTACACCCCGGCCAGCGAGGTGGCGAGCCCCTCCTCGGTCCGGATGTACCCCCGTCCGTCGAGGCCGATGTTCGAGGTCTGCCCGATCACCGGGTTGGCCCGCGTGCCGATGGCGTAGACGACGGTGTCGGCCTCGAACTCGTACTCGCTGCCCTCGATCGGGACCGGCCGCCGGCGGCCCGACTCGTCCGGCTCGCCCAGCTCCATCCGGATGCAGCGCATCGCCCGCACCCTGCCCTCGTCGTCGCCGAGGATCTCGACCGGCGCGGTCAGCCAGTGGAAGTCGATGCCCTCCTCCTCGGCGTGGACCAGCTCCTCCTCCCGCGCCGGGCTCTCGTCCCGGCTGCGCCGGTACACGCAGCTGACGTGCTCGGCCCCGGCCCGCAGGGACACCCGCAGCGCGTCCATCGCCGTGTTCCCCGACCCGATCACGGCCACCCTCCGGCCGATGTCGATCGGCGTGTCGTACTTCGGGAACTCGAGCGCGCCCATCAGGTTGCAGCGGGTCAGCAGCTCGTTGGCCGAGAGCACGCCGTGGAGCGACTCACCCGGGATGCCCATGAACCGGGGGCTGCCGGCGCCGGTGCCGATGAAGACCGCCGCGTAGCCCATCTCGTCGATCAGCTCCTCGATCGTGAAGATGCGCCCGACGAGCGTGTTGCACTCGACGGTGACGCCGAGCCGTGTGAGGTTGGCGATCTCCGCGTCGATCACGTGGTTGGGGAGGCGGAACTCGGGGATCCCGTAGCGCAGGACGCCGCCCGGCTCGTGCAGCGCCTCGTAGATGGTGACGTCGCATCCGGCCTTCGCCAGGTCGGCCGCACAGGCCAGGCTGGCCGGCCCCGAGCCGACGATCGCCACCTTGAACCGGCTGGCCTCGACGTACGGCGTGTTGTCCCATCCCTCGGCGAGCGCGAGGTCGCCGACCCATCGTTCGAGGCGGCCGATCGCCACCGGCTCGAGCGTGTCGCCGACCGGGCAGACCAGCTCGCACTGGTCCTCCTGCGGGCACACCCGGCCGCAGATGGCGGGCAGCAGGTTGGCGTCGGTGATGATGTCGTACGCCGCCCGCGGGTTGCCCGCGCTGATCTGCTCGATGAACCCGGGGATGTCGATCGCCACCGGGCAGGCGGGGACGCAGGCCGGGTCCGGGCAGAGAAGGCAGCGCTCGGCCTCGCGCGACGCGTCCTCGGGCCGGTAGCCCAGCGCGACCTCGCAGAAGTTGTGCACACGCGACGCGACCGGCTGCTCGGGGATCGGCGTTCGCTCCTGGGGGATGGTCCGCACCGTCTTCTTCTTCATCGCCCGCTCCCGACCGTGACCGCTTCCTGCTCCCGCGCCCACGCCTCCAGCGCCAGCTGCTCCTTCTCGCGGAACCGCCGGAGGCGGCCCATCAGATCGGCGAAATCGACCTCGTGGCCGTCGAACTCGGGGCCGTCGACGCAGGTGAACCGCATCTCGCCGCCGACGAGCACCCGGCAGCCGCCACACATCCCGGTGCCGTCGACCATGATCGGGTTCAGGCTCACCGTCGTTCTGATGCCGTGGGGCCGCGTCGTGTCGGCGCAGGCCCGCATCATGATCGGGGGGCCGATGGCGATCACCTCGTCGATGTCGGGGTGCCGCTCGACGGCCATCTCGATCCCCCGCGTGACGAGCCCCTTGACGCCCGCCGAGCCGTCGTCGGTGCAGATGATCAGCTCGTCGCAGTGCCGCCGGAACTTGTCTTCCCAGAAGATCAGCTCCCTGGTCCGGAACCCGACGATGCCGATGACGTAGGCGCCGCGCTCCTTGAACGCGCGGAGCTGGGTGAAGATCGAGGCGATGCCGAGGCCACCGCCGACGCAGACCACCTTGGCGACGTCGCCGATGTCGCTCGGGCAACCCATCGGTCCCACCACGGCGTGCAGCCGCGCCCCGACCTGGCACCGCTGCTGCATCTCCCTCGTCGTCTTGCCGACCGCCTGGATCACCATGGTGAAGGTTCCGGCGTCGCGGTCGAAGTCGGCGATCGTCAGCGGGATCCGCTCACCCCGCTCGTGCGCCAGCACCAGCACGAACTGGCCCGGCTGGGCGGCCCGCGCCAGCCGCGGGTGATGGACCTCGAGGAGGAACGTCACGTCCGAGAAGTCCTCCCGAGCCGTGATCACGAACCCGGGGTCGACGTCGATCGGTTCGCGGCACAGCCGCCGCCGGTGTTCCCGCGTCTCGGCGATCCGCCGACGGAATTCGGCCACCACCGGGTCGCGCGCCGCCCGCGCGACCTCCAGATCACTGGTCCGCAGGGACCGTCGCAGGTCGTAGCCCAGCTCGTCGCGGAGTGCCCGGGGAACCGCGATCTTGACCCACCAGATCCTGTTCCGCTTGAAGAGGTAGCTCGTGTCGCCCATGGGTCGTCCCCGTCTCCCTCCGGCCGGCGGCCGGCCACGGACGCTGTACCTGTCGCGCCCGGCCCCCGGTCGAATCGGTGCTGTACCTTCTCGGTGCTGTACCTTCACCGTCCTGGAGCGGGAGGTCGCGGCGCAAGAGGCTTTGGGCTCGTGCTGGCCCTTTTCACCCCTCGGCGGCGAGCGGCCCGCACGAGACCACGGCGATCTCGGGGGCCTTGACGCTCCAGAGCTGGTACCTGCCCGGCGGGAGGTCGAATCGCCGAAATTGGCCCTCGCGGTCGTAATCGAGGTACGGATCGTCGACCACGACGAAATCGGTGGCGTCACGGGTGTACTCCACCGGGTCGCCCTCGTCGATCACGTACAGCCCGGTCACCTGCGAGAACAACGCGTCGGGGGAGAAGTCCGAGTCGGCGATCAGGCCCACCCAGATCTCCTCGTCCGCCGCCACCTCGAACGGTGTGGACGGCGTCTCCGGCGCCAGTTGCTCGGCCACCAGCACGTCGCGATCTTGGGCGCGGCACACGTCGGGCGCCGCCTCGTCGGACGCGAACGGGCCGCAGGCGGCCGTCGCGATCGCGAGCAGAAGGGTCAGCCGGGAGGTCCTGGGCATGCGGTGAACGTCGAGTTGCCACCTGACAGGCGGATCGTCGCAGCGTAGATGCCGCAACGGGCCACCGACTGCCCGCCCGTGAACTCGACGCCGGCGGTCGTGATCACCTCGCCGACGAAGGTGTGCTTGCCGCCGCTCACCGAGATCGGACCGTGCGCGTAGAGCGCGCCGAGGACATGCCCGCTCCCGCTGACGTCGATCCCCGCACCGGCGCCGCGCGACACGAGCGACGGCAATTCGCTCTGCGCGAACACGATCCCGCTCCCGTTCAGCGCGAAGCTGCCGTCGGCGATGATCGTCGCCCCGACGGGGCCGTCGAGCCGCGAGCTCTTCAGCTCGACATCACACGGCACGTGCACGATGCCGTCGAGCAGATCGCCGCCCGTCGGACGCCAGCGCCCGCCGGAGCACTCGCTGGCCGGGATCTCGACCGTCGGCGCCAGGTCGGCGATCGTCCGCTCCAACTCGGCCACGGCCGGCGCGCTGGCGCCGGCTGCGACCTGGGCCGCTGGGTCGATGTGGGCGTTCCCCCTGACCTGCACCGCGCCGACGTGTTCGGCGCCGTTCTCGAACGACGCGTTCCCGTCGGCCTCGATGCCGCCCTCGCTGTGCACCGGACCGCTGATCGTCGGGCTGCCGCCGACGTCGATCGCGTCGGGCTCGCTCGACGTCGCCCAGAGCGCCGACGAGCTCGGGATCGGGGCGAGGACTTCGACGGCCGAGACCCCCGACGTCGCGCCCGTCGCCTCGATCCGGATCGTGGACGGGCCGGCCGGGTCGACCATCACGACGTCGACGAGCACGCCGCCGTCCTGATTCGCCTCGGTGGTGTACAACTCGAGTCCGCCGTAGGTGACCGTGACGTCCTCGCCCGGCTCGAAGCCGTCGAGGTACGTGGCGTACGGCGCCCCGCCGACCGGGCGCCCGTCGATCTCGATCAGGACCTCGACGACGCGTGGCCGTCCACCGTTGGCGCCGGCGAACTCGACGCGATGCACGCCGGGCAGGAGCTGGTCGGGGATGGTGATCGTCCCCGCGATCTCACCGGTGGCGTCGGCGGTGAGCGGCACGCCCTCGATCGGGTCGGAGTAGTAGGTGACGCCCACCTCCGACCCCGGGTTGAACCCGTTGAACCGGACCGGGATCGACGCGCCGGGCACCACCTTGATCGGCGAGACGAGGCCGAGCGCGACACCGTCCCACTCGTAGGTGAACAGCCCCATCGAGTTCGGCGCGCAGAAGCCGCTGACCTGACCGAACTGGTAGGTCTCCAGCGTCTGGCAGGCCATGATCTGGAAGCCGTCGGGGTTGGGGTGGAAGAGATTGCGACTGTTCTCGAATCGCTCCTCCACGCTGTCGCCCTCGACGAGGCTGCCGACGAGCGCGTCGAGGCGGCCTTCCGCGGTGAAGTACGCGCCGACCGCCTCGGCCGCTCGGCCGATGTCGTCGACCTGGGTCGAGCAGAACGCGAGGATGATCGCTCCGCCGATGGGCCCTCCGGCGGGCGCCGCGGCGATGCAGTTCTGCAGATCGTTGTACTCGTCGACCAGCTTGTCGAGCAGCTCGCGCACCTCGGGGTTGGCGATCAGCTCCTCGACGGTCGTCCGCAGCCGGGCCTGGTCGACGCCGTGGGCGAGCGCCGCCGACGGGTTCGCCGGGCACAGCGGGTTCTCGCCGAACGCGTCCTCGAGATCGACCACCCGGATCATCCCGGGCCGCGCGTCGTCGGCGATCGCGATCGCCTCGCGGATCTTGTCGTTGATCCGCGAGACCCGCTCGCGGGCGTAGTTGGCGTCGTCCTTGCGGATCCCACCGCACGTGTCGCCGCCGAAGTTGTCCTGCTCCGGGACGATCGAGGGATACGTGAGCTGCAGCACGAGCGCCTCGGGGAAGGTGGCGAAGAGGTCGGCCAGAGCCCGCAACTCGAGGTCGACGAGTTCGTCGATCGCGTCCGACGAGTTGAAGAACAGGTCGTCGATCCGCTTGCACGAACCGAGCTTCTTGACGACGAATTCGACCAGGCCCGGGGTGTTGTCGTACGCCCTGAACAGCTCGCGGGCGAGGTTCGGGACCAGGCAGGCGGCAACGATGTCGCCGAACTTGGCGTCGTTGCCCCCGGCCGACAGCGTCACCAGGTCGACGTCGTCACCGGTGAGCCCGAAGTTGACCCCGAGGCGATCGAGGGCTTGCTCGACCTGCGTCTCGCGCGCGTTGGCCCCGGCGATCGGGGCCTTGGACTCGCCGGCCGGCGGATCGATCCTCGCCCCCGAACAGGTGCGATCGACGAGGAGCGCCGGCTGGGAGGGCTCGAACCGGCCGTTGTTGAGCTTGGCGTAGTTGACCAGGGACCGATGGCAGGAGTCGCCGCCGAAGAAGGCGGTCAGCGTGTTCTCCTGCGGGTCGTTCAGCGGGTAGTTGGCGCCGTCCTCGAACGGTGGGGCGCCCTCGCCCGACGAGTAGCTGTCGCCGACCGCGACGTAGACGAACTGGTCGACGGTGGTCGCGCCCGGGCGGCAGTCGCGGGCGACGTCCTCGACCTGCCCGAACTGGAGGTTGTCGAAGAGGACGGTCGAGTCGAGGGCGCGGTCGCCCTGATCGAAGATCGAGAGATAGATCGAATGCTCACCGGGCGTGATCGGGGTGGAGGCGCGCAGCAATGGTGTGGCGCCGTCGTACGTGCTGCCGGCCGCATTCTCCGGATTCATCGTCGTCGCGCCGACCGTGTTGATCGTGATCGGGTCGCCGGCCTCGTCGAACGCGAAGTTGTCGGGAGCGGTGATCTGGGATCCCGAGGTGGACCACGTGGACGTGTCGAGCTCGGCGATGAACGCGTCGTTGAAGCTGGAGCCGACGTATTCCGGGTACTCCTCGCTGAAGAATTGAAAGTCGAGGCCGACCAGGCAGTTCACGGATTCGGGCACGAGCACGTCGACCCGCAGGATCGTCACGTCGAAGTCGGAGTTGCCGCGTCGGTTCGGCCCGCCGAAGCTCGTCGTCGTGCTCCCCGACACGTTGGGGCTGGTCGCGTCGGTGACGTCCCCCGACGACAGCACCCCGAAGTCGAAGCCGGCCGTCGGCCAGGACGAGTCGGGGAACGCCGTGCCGGTTCCGGCGGCGGTGGGGCCGGCGCGGAAGACGAACGACGCGCCGACCAGCGTGTCGGGCGCGACGAATGTCTCGGCCACGGCGACCGCGCTGGACTCGGCGACGATGATCGCGTCGAGATCCGCCACGGCCGGCGACGTCCATGTCAACGCGGTCACGCCCGTCACGGCGAGCATCGAGGCCAGCCCGCTGCCGATCAACTTCCCATTCACGATGAACCCCCACGACTCGAATGAAACGTCGTCAATTCTCGAAAACATGACCGTACGGGTTTCGCCGACGCAGCGGCAAAAGCGATCGCGACGCGGGAGGCAGAGCGAAAGAACTACGGTGCCGTCTCGGAGGGAGCAGCCGCATGGCGACGAGCACGGTCGGGCAACCAGCGAGCAAGGGCTACCGGCCGATCCGCACGCGACCCCAAATGCTCGTCGAGCTTCAGCGGGCGATCGCGCTCGAACTCTCGACGATCCCGCCGTACCTGACGGCGATGTACTCCATCCAGGACAAGACCAGTGGCGCGTACCAGGCCATCCGCGACGTCGTGCTCGAAGAGATGCTCCACGTCAACCTGGTCAGCAATCTGATCAACGCGCTCGGTGGAAGGCCGAAGCTCACCGGCAGCGCGTGTCCGCGATATCCGGGGTATCTGCCCGTGCTCGGCGCCAGCGGGCCGTACGTCGAGCTCCTGCCGGCGACGAGCGAACAGATCGGCAACACGTTCATGGCGATCGAACACCCGGCCCCGGTCGACGCGCCGGCGGAGGACGAGGTGGTCGACACGATCGGCCAGTTCTACAAGGCGATCGAAATCGGCTTCCGGGACTACTCCCGCCGTCACTGGTTCGTGGGCGGCGGGGTGCAGGCGACCTCGTTCTACTTCGGCAGCGGGGCCGGCCGGGTTGTCGAGGTGACCGGCACCACGTCGGCGCTCGAGGCACTCGAGGAGATCGTCCAGCAGGGGGAGGGCGCGTCCAATCTCCACGAGCCACTCGTGCCCTACGACCCCTGGGGGAACTACGAGAACTACGGCATGCGCTCCGACGGCACCTACGGGCCGATTCTCGGCTCGGCGCGTGAGCTGTCGCACTACTATCGGTTCAAGGATCTCGCCGACGGAACGATCCCCCTGCCGGCGACCTACCCGATGGTCGACAACCCCGACCCCGCGACGTTCACCAACAAGGTCGCCAAGGATCTCGCCCAGATCTTCGACGAGTGCTACAGCGCGCTGCTGTACGCGCTGCAGGAGGCGCTGTCGAGCGAGCGCGAGGATGATCCGTTCTTCACCGTCGTGTTCCCGCTCATGCAGTCCGTCGTCCCGGCCCTCGCCCAGCAACTCCTCACCACGCCGGTCGATCCGCACGGGTCGGCGGACACCGGTCCCAACGCCGGTCCACCGTTCCGGTGGGTCGACTCGCGCGCCGGTGAGCGCGGCCTGCTCCGGTCGGCGTGGCGGAGGACCGGGCGGCTGATCGACGAGTATCGGGAGCCGGCGTACGGCGATCAGACCATGGCGACCCTCGTCGCGACCCTGACCTCCGTGCGGGAAACGCTCGGCGAGATCCGCGACCACGCCCGGCCGTTGTTCGCATAGGAGCGCGCCATGACCACCACCGACCACGACACCTTCGTCATCGGCCCGAGCATCGGTGTCGCCCGCGTCGGGAACAGCGAGCAGTACTACATCGGACCGGAAACCAGCGGCGGGCTCCCGACGATGCCCGACGGGAAGCCGTTCCGTCCGACCGACGTCAGGGACCGGCGGGGCGCGATACGCCGGCAGGCGGCCCGATTCCGCGTCTTCCGGTACCCGGCCGGCGGTGGCGCGCCGGAGGAGGTCGTCCCCGGCCGATCCGGGGTCGCGGCGATCAGGTGGACGGCGCACCTCGCGAACAAGAAGCCGATCTGGTACGAGTTCAACCGCACCCAGGGACAGAGCGGGTACGCGCCCAACCACCCGCTGCGCAACAGCGACGTCCAGAAGGACCGCGCGGCGTTGATCATCGACCCCGGGCCGCGCACGCTGGGAGCGCCGAACGAGCGGGCCAGCTTCTCGCGCTCCAGCGACTCGCACGGCTACGCGATGACGTTCCCGCCCAAGGATCTGAAACCGCTGCCGATCGACACGCTCGGCGAGATGCACACCGACGGCCAGGGGCGCCTCCTCGTCGTCGGTGGCCACGGTCACTCGGGCTCGAAGTACCGCCCCGTCGGGATCAAGGACTACGCCAACAACGACGGCTGGTGGGACGACGTCTCCGACGGGCCGGTCACCGCTGAGGTCGTGCTCGACGACGGCACGACGGTCGACGCGACGCCGTCCTGGGCGGTCGTCGGCCTGCCGGGCTTCGCGCCGGAGATCGTCAACCTCGTGACGCTCTATGACGTCATGTTCGACGTCGCCGTCCGCCACCTCGGCGCGCGGCCCGACATCTTCACGAACGGCGAATGGGATCGTCGGCACCATCCGAGCTGGGAGCGCGACATCAAGCCGATCCTCGACCGTGGCCACGGCTACCCCTGGGTCGTGCCGATCCCGCCGAAGCCGCACTCGTTCGACTACGAGGTCCTCGGCAACCCCGACCGGCGCTACGACTCGGTCCGCCGGTTCTACCTCGACGTGCTCAGGCCCCCGAACGAGGACAACTCGCTCAACTCCCCGACCACGGGGTACGTGATGATGCCGTACCTCGCCGGCGACGACCCGACCGGCGGCCAGCAGACGTCGGAGTACCTGCGCCTCACCGACACCCAGTACTTCATGCTCCAGCAATGGGCGAACGGCGACTTCACGGTCGGCGCCGGCGCGGCCGACGACCCCGTCGCCGCGCTCTCGAAGGCGGTCCTCGACAACTGCGCCGGAGGGTCGTTCTCGCCCGGGATGGAGGTGACCTGGATCAGCCGCGAGCCGGCGATCTACACCGGCGTCGCACGGATCAAGGCGAAGGCCGACCTGCCGTACCCGCTGAGCCTCGGCATGAACCCGGACGACGGGTTGGAGCCGGGCGACATCACCAAGTACATGGCGCTGCCCTGGCAGACCGATTTCAACGACTGCAACGCGCACCACAACCCGGACCACGTCCTGTGGTGGTGGCCGGCGCAGCGCCCCGTGGCCGTCTACCGCGAGGTGAACGGGCAGCTCGTGCAGGGGCCGTGGGTCGGGATCGACTACGACCAGCACGCCGCCGACTACTACTCCTTCGCCGAGGAGATCGACATGGTGACCGGGTGGAACACGCTCGGCTTCGTCGTGTCGAAAGACGCCGCGGGCAGGGCCCCGTACCTCGAGTACTGACGCCGCGCGTCAGCCGGCCGCCGCTCGGCGCCAGCGGGCGGCCGGGTCCTGGCGGTAGAACGCCTGCAGCTCGCGGTACAGCGCCGGCTCGTGCTCGCAGAGCTCGATCGGGCGGTTGAAGAACACCTCGGTGGCGACGGCGAAGAACTCGGCCGGGTTGGTGCCGGCGTACGGCCGCAGCACCGGCGACCCCTCGGCGCGCACCGCGTCGTAGGCGGCGGTGCACACCTCGACCCACCGCCGCCGGGCCTCCTCGTCCCCGAGCGGGGGCGTGCCGTCGGTGACCCCGTCGAGCATGTCGAGTTGGTGCGCGAACTCGTGGTACACGACGTTCTCGCCGGCGTCGGGGAACCGGGCGCCGCGCCGGGCCGCCGCCCACGACAGCAAAACCGGGCCGCGGTAGTGCGCCTGACCGGCCAGGTAGCGGGGGGCCGACGAGAACGTGCCGGAGCCGGTCGGGTGTTGGCCGCGGAGCCGGACGGTCGACGGGTGGACGATGACCGACGACACGCCGGCGTACCCGTCGACGTCGAGCCCGAGCAGCAGCATCGACGCCTGGGCCGAGATCAGCACCTTGATCGGCTCGGTCAGCTCGAACCCGTTCGCCGCCTCCCACCGCGTGTCGTGGAAGAACCCGGCGACGAGCGACTCCATCCGCGACAGCTCGCCGGACGTGAGCATCGTCCAGTGGCGGAACTGCGACGTCAGCAGCGGGCGCCACGACTCGTCGAAGGACGGCGTGGACCGGACGAACAGGCGCCGGAGTCGGGTCAGCACGGTCGCGGGGCCAGGTCGCACGGTCAGCCCAACGCGTCGACCGCGTGCGGCTTGATCGGCGGGGCGTGGGGGCCGGCCCTGACCGCCGGCGGGATCTGGTCCTCGCCGCCGAAGTACTCGGCGAGACGGCGCTCGGCGTCGTCGCCGAACAGGATCTCGGCGACCTCGCGGAGCCCGGGCGACCGGCGGATGTCGTCGTCGTGGACGACCATGTCGATCTTCGACCGCCGCCGCATGAAGTCCTCCAGCTTGGTCACCATCTCGGAGTGCGCGGCCGAGTGCAGCTCGGCGCGCAGGTAGTCGGCCGAGCCCATGATGTCCTCGGCCATCGCCGGGTCCTCGCGGATCGCCTCGAGCATGCCGAAGGCTCGCCGGCCGTACCGCCGCCACAGTCGGTTCGACAGCGGCTCGACGCCGGGCTTGACCCGGAACTCGTCGAGCTTCATCAACCGGGCCTGGCGGAAGAACTCGGCGCGCGTCGCCTTCGCCGGCTCGCCGTACCAGTTGTGCAGGTCCCGCTCCAGCGGGATGCCGAGCGCCTCGATCTCGTCGGCCACCTCCTCGCCGACGTTGAGGCAGTCGGTGAGCTTGCCCCCGAAGATCGTGACCACGCGGCGCCGGTGGTCGACCTCGACAGCGTGCTTGCGGCTCAGCTTGGTCCAGTCGACGTCGACCTGGTCGCCGCGGCCGCGCTCGACGACCAGCGGCCGGACACCGCACCGCTCGGCGATGACGTCCTGCCGGGTGAGCGGCCGCGCGAGGTCCATCCGGGCGTTGATCTGGCCGAGCAGGAACTCGATGTCGTCGTCGGTCACCGCGGTGTACGGCGAGTCGACGCGGGTGTCGGTCGTGCCGATCACCGATCGCCGGCCCATCGGGATCACGTAGAACAGCCGCTCGGTGTCGTCGAAGAACGCCAGCACCTTGTCGTGATGCCGCGTGGTGAGGCGCCGCACGACGAGATGGACGCCCTTGGAGTACACGATGCGGTGGTTGGTGCTCAGGCCCCACTCGTGGTTCAACTCGTCGACGAACGGCCCGGCGGCGTTGACGATCGTCTTGGCGTTGGTCGTGAACTCCTCGCCGGTGTCGACGTCGCGCAAGTGAGCCACCCACCGGTCGGTGAGGCGTTCGGCCGAGACGAGCTCGACGTAGTTCGCCGCCGCCGCGCCGGCCTCGATCGCCGACCGCACGAACGAGAAGACGAAGCGGCAGTCGTTGTCGATCAGGATGCCGTCGCGATACTCGATGCCACCGCGCACGCGGGTCGTGTCGATCGCCGGCTCCTCGCGCTCGATCGTCTCGCGGCGCAGCACCCGCGGGTAGCGCGTGCCGAACTGCCCGATGACCCAGTAGCCGAGCGCGCCGAGGCCGGCGAACCACGGCGGGTATGGCCCCGACTCGTCGAGCGCGGCGTAGAACCCGATCTGCTCGATGTTGTCCGGGTACGCCTTCATCAGCCGGTTGCGCGAGCGGCAGAGCTTCCACACCAGGTAGAACTCGTAGTTCTCCAGGTACTTGAACCCGCCCCACACGAGGTTCGACGACGCCTGGCTGGTGAAGTGGGCGAAGTCGCCCCGGTCGATCAGCGCGACCGACGCCCCGCGGCCGGCGAGCGACGCGGCGGTCACCGCGCCGTTGATGCCGCCGCCGACGATCAGCGTGTCGAACAACCCGTCGCGCATCCGATCGATGTGGGTCTCCCGAAGCGCCATCGCCCCCATCGTCGCACCGAATCCGGCGACTCCCAACGGCGGGGACGGCCGAAGTCGGATGGCGCGGCGTGGGTCAGGCCGACGTGACGACGAGCACGGAGATCACCGCGCTGGCGACGGCGACGGCGGCCGGGGCCGCGTACGTCGCCCACTTCGGGTACGCGCGGTAGGCGGGCGCGAGCATCACGAGCGCGCACAGGGCGCCGGCCGCCGCGCCGCCGAGGTGCCCGCCGATCGAGATGCCGGGCACGGCGAAGGTGATGAACAGGTTCAGCAGCAAGACGGTGCCGATGCTCGTCGTGAACGGGTTGACGCCCTGCCGCCACAGCCCGACCGCGGAAGCGGCGAGCAGCCCGAACACCGCGCCCGACGCCCCGGCGGAGATGCCGCCGGAGTCGAGCAGGACGACGCCGAGCGACCCGCCGAGCAGCGACGCGAAGTACAGCAGCAGGTAGCGCACCCGGCCGAGCGGGCGCTCGAGCATCGGGCCGAGCACGAAGAGGAAGTACATGTTGAGCGCGATGTGCAGGATGCCGAAGTGCAAGAACCCCGACGTGACCAGCCGGTACCAGCCGTCGGGCTCGGTGACGAAGATCTCGCCGCCGCCCGACCAGGTGATGCGCTGGGCGAGGACGTCTTTGCTGAGGCCGAGCTCGAGGTGCGCGTCGGTCACGCCGCCCGAGAGGGCGCCGGTGTCGCGCGTCCAGAGCATGACGCCGACGAACACGGCGACGTTGACCGCGATCATCGCCATCGTCACCAGATGGTGCTGGCCGGCGCTCCAGAACTTGGCCCGGGTCTTGATGTCGGGCCTGGCCGCCTTCGCGCAGTCGACGCAGTGGCTGCCGACCGACGCCTGGACGAGGCACGACGGGCACGCCGGTTTGCCGCACCTCGTGCAGCGCCGACCGGCGACCCGGTTGGTGTGGCGGTAGCACGTCATCGTCTCGCCGGGCGCCGAGGCCGGACGGCCGGCCGGCCGCGGGAGGCTCGACGGTCGCCCGCCGGGCGACTCGCGCGGTGACTGGCGCGGCGTGGGGGGCGGCGGCAACGGCACGCCGCCAGCGTATCGACCCGCGTCATCCCTCCCGGGCCGGGTCGGTGTGAACGATCCGCGAAGGCGCGGGCGTCAGGCGGCCTTGTCGGCGGCGGACATGACCATCTTGCGCCCGCCCCCGATCTTGACCCAGAAGGCGAACTGGGCGAACACCGCGTACCAGCGCCACGCGTGGCGCATCGTCGGGCCGAACTGGAACACGTAGTTGGCGCGCCTCGTCCAGATCTCCTTGACCATGCCGTCCTCGACGCGATACCTGGCGAACCCTTCGCCGGAGGTCATCTGCTCGCCTTGGTACACCCCGTGCCACACCCCGGTCAACGTGAGCGTCCCGTCGTCGTTCTCGACGATGTCGTTGGGGGTGAAGGTCAGGTCGGCGACCCGGTTGCGCGAGTGGATGAAGTCGAGCCACGACTTCCACCCGTCGAAGCCCGAGAACCCGTACTTGTCCATGTGCATCTCGACGTCGGGGGCGATGATCTGCACGCCGTCGGTCGTCGGTCGACGAGCGCCGAGTATGTCGGCCAGGAACGCGACGACGTCCTGTTTGGCGGTGGTGTCCACGATGCTGATCCCCTCAGTCCGGTGTTGCAGGGGCACCGTAGTCGGCGGCCGACGAGATCGGGCCCACGTGCACCTGGCAGAAGCCGCGGAGCGCGGCGCGGACCCGGACGACGTGGTACACGAGGAAGCCGACGATGGCCCGCCCGCGGTTCCCGCCGAATCGCGCCGAGTTGGCCATTCGCCGCACGTTGCCCTGGATGAACCGGTCGGAGATCTGGATCAGCGTCCGAGGTGTCAACTCCGCCGGCCCGACGCGGGCGAACCAGTCGAACGCGTCGTGGATCGGCAGCACCCCGTCCATGTTGGACTGATACGCGCGGCCCGCCGTCAGCGGGTCGGCGAGCGCGTGGGGCGCGATCTCGGCCGCGGCGAACGCGGTGCCGACGCCCGACCCCGACGTCCACCACACCTGGCAGTACGTCGGGCCGGCCAGCAACCAGTTCGCCCCGTACGCCCGCGCGTGGCGGTAGTACCCGAACGGGAACCCCATCACCTGCGCCCGCTCCGGGAACCAGTCGGCGAACGGGGTCCCGACCCGGCCGAACGCCGTCGCGGCGATCGCCAGCAACTCGTCGTCGCCGAGCACCGGTTCGTCGGCGTCCTGGCTGACGCCGACCGAGACGTAGTCGCGCAGCGGGATGAGCCACGCCAGCGCGTCGCAGCCGTCGCGCGCCGCGCTCAGCCGCACCACCCGCGTCTGGTGCCGCCAGCGGTCACCGCCCGCCGCGGCGGACCCGTTCGCCCGATGGAAATGGGTGTAGACCACGCGTTGCATCGGGCCGATCGTCGACCGCTCGACGCCGGCCGCCCTGGCGATGACCCCGGCCTGGTTGGTGGCGTCGAACACGTAGGAGCAGTCCAGGTCGGTGCCGTCGGACAGGCCGATGCCGGTGACCGCGTCGGCGGCGGCGTCGAACCCGATCGTCGTGACCTTGGCGTCGATCTGCCGGCAGAGCGGGTGGGCGACGGTGTCCGCGTACAGCGCGGCGTCCGGCCCCAACCGGTCGACGTGGAGCAACGCGGTGGGCGGCTCGTGCCCGAGAAGCCGGAAGATCCGCCGGGCGACCCGGCTCCGGTCGAGGTCGAACGTGCAGTCGAGCTCGTAGTCGCCGTTGTAGCCCAGCGTGCTGTCCTTGGCGAAGTAGTGCTCGGCGTACTCGGGGAGCCACTCGGTGACCGCCAGCGTGCCCTCCAGGTTGAGCGACTCGCCGAGGCGCGGAAGGTCGTTGGGCGGCCCGCCGACGAGGACGTGACGCACGCCGGCGCGGGCCAGGGAGCGGCTCACGACCATGCCGGTGAGGCCCGAGCCGACGATCACCGGCGGCGAGCCCACCCCGTGCTTCTGCATTCGTTCCTCCGTCGCGCTCGGCCGTCATGTTCGGCGTCTTCCCGGTCGCGGACGACATTACGTGGTGGTGCGCCCGCGAGCGGTGCGGGATCGCGTCCGGGCGCGACGGTCAGTAGACGGTGCTGGCGATGAACTGGTCGGCGGGCGACGGCTCGCCGAGCAGGTTGCCTTGCACGAAGTCGCAACCGGCGGCGCGCAGCCGGCGCAGCTGCTCGATTCCGCTGACCCGCTCGGCGATCACGTGCATGTCGAGCGCGTGGGCGAGGAGCACGAGCGCCCGGACGAGCCGGGTGTCGGTCTCCGACGAGCCGGACGGCAGGGCGAACGCCCCGTCCAGCTTGAGCAGGTCGGCGCCGACGTCGGTCAGCAGCGACAGCGCGTTGGCCCCGGTGCCGAAGTTGTCGACGGCGATCCGGACACCGATCCGGCGGAGCGCCCTGACGCTGCGCTCCACGTTGACGTCGCGATTGAGGAGCGCGTTCTCGCGCGCCTCGAGCACGAGTTGGACGGGCCGCATGCGGTGCTGGCGGAGTTGGGTCAGGACGAAGTTGACGAACGACGCGTTCGCCAGCTGCAGCCGCGACACGTTGACGTGCACCGCGAACTTGGTGTCGACGAGCTGCTGGTCGATCCACATCCGGGCGTCGCTCAGCGCGTGTTCGATCACGTACTCGCCGAGCGTGACGATCGACCCCGACTCCTCCGCGATCGACACGAACGTCGCCGGGTCGATCCGGCCGAGCTTCGGATGGCTCCAGCGCACGAGCGCCTCGGCGCCGACCGCGTTCTGGGTCACCGACGAGAACACGGGCTGGTACTCGAGGCCGAGCGCGCGCCCGGCGATCGCGTGCGCCAGCGCGGCGGCCAGCTCGGTCCGCTCCCGGGCCGTCGAGCGCATCTGCGCCGTGAACAGCAGGCATCGCCCGCGTCCGGTGTGCTTGGCCTCGTACATCGCCGTGTCGGCGTTGCTGATCAGCATCGAGGCCGCGTCGTCGTCGGACAGCGTCAGCACGTCGAGGTCGGACAGCGCGATGCCGATGCTGACCGAGAACTCGAGGTCGAGGTCGCGGATCCGCAGGTGCCCGGTCAGCGCCCGCCGCATCCGCTCCGCGAGGTCGAGGGCGGTCACCGCGTCCGGCATCGCCTGGCACACGACGAGGAACTCGTCGCCGCCGATGCGGGCGACGCGGTCGTCGGGGCGCACCGCGTCGGCCAGCCGGCGGGCGGTCGACACGAGCAGTCGGTCGCCGATGTCGTGGCCCAACGCGTCGTTGACGTACTTGAGCCGGTCGAGGTCGATGAAGAACGCGGCGACGTGCCCGGACTGGCCGCGCTGGCCGCGGACCGACTCGGCGAGCACGTTCATGATCTGGCGGCGGTTGGCGAGGCCGGTCAGCGGGTCGTGCGTCGCCCGATGCCGCAGCGCGGCGGCCTCGGTCCGCGAGGCGGTCACGTCGTGGGCCATGACCGCCACGAACCCGCCGCCGGGCATGAGCGGGTCGTGGCGCACGGTCACGGTGGCGCGGAAGACGCAATGGTCGCCCGCCGGCGACGTGTGGTCGAAATCGCCGTGCCAGGTGCCGCCGTCCGGGTCGTCGAACAGGTTCTGCGGGGCGTGGTCCAGAAGCGACCGGATCAGCGCGTGGGGCGCGGCGCCCGGGCGGAGGTCGTCGTCGTTGTCGGCGCCGATCAGCGCCATCCCCGCCGGCGTGATCGTGCGCTGCTCGCCGTCGAGGGTGAGGATGAGCACCGCCGACGAGTCGGCGGCCAGCAGCTCGCGGATCGCCGGCGGCAACTCGAACACCGTCGGGTCGTCGGGCGCGGGTGGCGGAGGTCCTGCCCGCTCGACGTTCGCGACGGCGACCGCGCTGGGGTCCGGCGCCGGAAGCTTCGTCGGGTTGTCATCGTCGAGACTCACGACGGGGTCCTTGTCCGCGTTGATGTCGCTGCCCAGACACTCAGCGAACGGCGGTCCCGGTCAGGCTGGCGGCCCCGATCGCGACCACCTCGATGAAATCGAGCAGATTGGTTGCTGGAGTTCCATCGGCAAGTTCGCTCTGTTGGTTGAGCGCGTACACCGTCAGCCGGTACCGGTGGGGCTCGTCGCCGGGAGGCGGACACGGCCCCGAGTAGCCGGTCGAGCCGAACGAGTTGACGGCCTCGACGGCGCCGGTCGGGATGTCGGCCTCGAGCAACGACAGCTCGCTCGGGTCGACGCCCGCCACCACCCAGTGGACGAACGGGCCGTCGCCGTCGGTCGCCGACTCGTCGACCAGGGCGATCGCCAGCTCCGCCGTGCCCGCCGGCGGCGTCGTCCAGCTCACGGCGGGCGAAATGTCGTCGCCGTCACAGGTGTACCGCTGGTCGATCGCCGCCCCGTCCTGCCACGGGGCGAAGGCCTGGAACGCCGACGGCGCGTCCGCCGCGCGCTCCGTGGCGGGCGCGGCCGACAGGGGAACGGTGCCCACGTCGCTCGTGTCCAGCGGGACCGAGAGCAGGGTCGCCGGCGGGGCCACAGTGGTCGTGAACTCCACGGCGGGGGGCTTGAGCGTCTTGCCGTCGCCCGTGTCGCACGAGGCCAGGACGGTCGCCGCGGCGATCGCCACGACCGCCGCCGCGGCCACCGGGTCGGCGGCCGAACGCCGGCGGCGGGGCGGCGCGGCGCGGTCGGGCGGGGCGGTCATCGCAGCGGATCGTAGGGCATCGCGCCGGTTGGCAGGGATAGCCTCCCTTCGGTGTCCGAGAACCGGTTGACGCTGCTCACCGTGCACGCCCATCCCGACGACGAGGCCTCCAAGGGCGCCCCGACGCTGGCCAAGTACCACGCCCAGGGCGTGCACACGGTGCTCGTGTGCTGCACCGGCGGCGAGGAGGGCGACCTCCAGAACCCCTCGCTGCGCGCGGAGGGACAGCCGTTCCACGGGTTGACGCCCGAGGAGGAGAAGGCCAAGGTCGCCTCGATGCGCGCGGCCGAGCTGGCGGCGTCGGCGGCGGTCATCGGCTTCGACGAGGTCGTCATGCTGGGGTACCGCGACTCGGGGATGGCCGAGACCGAGCCGAACGAGCACCCCGGCTGCTTCCACCAGGCCGACCTCGACGAGGCGACCGGGCGGCTGGTCGAGGTCATCCGCCGCGTCAAGCCGCAGGTGATCATCACCTACGGCGACGACCAGAAGGGGTACCCGCACCCCGACCACCTGCGCGTCCACGACATCTCGGTGCTGGCGTTCGACCGCGCCGGCGACGCGGACTGGTACCCCGACCGCGGCGAGCCGTTCGCCCCGTCGAAGCTCTACTACTCGGTCTGGTCCAAGGCCCGCCTCCTCGCCGTCCACGAGGCGATGCTGCGGCTCACCGGCGAGTCGCCGTTCGACCAGGAGTGGCTCGACCGGCCGGGCCAGGACCACCGCATCACGACCAGGATCGACGTGTCCGATTTCATGTGGGCCCGCTCCGGGGCGCTCCGCGCCCACGCCACGCAGGTCGACCCGAGCGCCGGCTGGTGGTTCGGCCTCGACGACGACCAGCTTGCCGAGATCTACCCGTGGGAGGACTGGATCCTCGCCCGCTCGATCTGCGGGCCGATCCCCGACGAGGACGGCGAGGTCGACCTCTTCGACGGCGTGCGCGCGGGTGGTGCGTCGTGAGCGTGCAGTACCGCGTCGTCGTGGCGAAGAAGGACGAGCGGGTCGACGGCCCCGACGACGCCGAGACCGTGATCACCGTTCCGCTCGACGTGGCGGCGGCCGATGACTTCGACCCGACGGTCGAGTTCATGCGCGGCAGGTTGAAGGCGGCCGGCCACTCCGGCCACATCCTCGACCTGCTCGAGTCCGGCGCGGCCGCCACCGCCATCCGCGCCC
>JBFGCT010000016.1:0-37340 GCA_041581055.1 Ilumatobacteraceae bacterium
GGTGATCTTGTCGATCACGGTCTTGGAGACGGCCGAGGAGGCCGCGCCCATGATCGCGTCGGCGCCGGACGCCAGCAGGCGGTCGACCTCGAGGTTGGCGGTGTCGGTCGTGGTGTCGCCGGAGTCGCCCTGCTCGAGCACGACGTCGTTGCCGAGGACGCCACCAGCGTCGTTGATGTCCGCGACGGCCAGGGCGGCGCCGGCGATCTCGGGCGGGCCGAGGAAGGCGAGGTCACCCGTCACCGGGAGGATCGTGCCGATCACCAGCACGCCGTCCTCGTCGCAACCGCCGCCACTGTCGGTCGGGGGCGGTGCGTCGGTCGCGGGCGGTGCGTCGGTGGCCGGCGGTGCGTCGGTGGCCGGCGGTGCGTCGGTGGCCGGCGGTGCGTCGGTGGCCGGCGGTGCGTCGGTCTCCGGCGGTGCGTCGGTGGCGACGGGCGGGGCGTCGGTTGCGGCCGGAGTGTCGTCGTCGCTGCCGCATGCCGCGGCAACCAACGTCAACCCGACGAGCAGCGCACCGACGCGTGTCACGCGTGATTTCTGCATGTTGTGGTTCTCCCCCTGTTTGGACGTGGGCAGGGTGCCCGCGCGCTTTTAGGTGACGAGATACTACGCGTTGAGCACCGGTTTTTCCAAGCACCCCCCCAGAGAAGTCGGTGGGCGTGTGGCATCACGCAGTCGGGCCCGTCGGCCACTCCCGGCGCGCGGCCTGGCGGCTCCCCGGGTTCGACCACGGGGCTCTATCGTCTCGTCCGTGCCCCTCGTCGCCGGCGTCGACTCGTCCACACAGTCCACCAAGGTCGAGGTGCGCGACCTCGCCTCGGGCGAGATCGTCGGGCGCGGCTCGGCGCCGCACCCCACGGTGACGCCACCCTGCGCCGAACAGCAGCCGACGTCATGGTGGGAGGCGTTCGAGCGGGCGTGGGCGGCGGCGGGCGACCACGACGTCTCGGCGATCAGCGTCGCCGGCCAGCAGCACGGGATGGTCGCCCTCGACGCCGACGACCGGGCCGTCCACCCGGCCAAGCTGTGGAACGACACCGAGTCGGCGGCCGACGCGGCGCGCCTCGTCGAGCAGCTCGACGGAGGGCCGGCGGGATGGGCGGAGGCGGTCGGCAGCGTGCCGGTCGCCGCGTTCACGATCACCAAGCTGGCGTGGCTGCGGCGCACCCGTCCCGACGCGTGGGAGCGCGTCGCCCACGTGCTGCTGCCGCACGACGAGCTCACCCGCCGGCTGACCGGGAGGCACACCACCGACCGAGGCGACGCCTCCGGCACCGGATACTGGTCGCCGGCCGCCGGCGACTACCGCTGGGATCTGCTCGCGCTGGTCGACCCGGCGACCGAGTGGGCCGCCGTCGTGCCCGAGGTCCTGGGCCCGCTCGACGCCGCCGGGGAATGGCGCGGCGCGATCGTCGGGCCGGGCACCGGCGACAACATGGCCGCCGCGCTCGGCGTCGGCCTACGCCCTGGCGACGCCGCCATCTCGATCGGCACGTCGGGGACGGTGTACGCCGTGACCGAGCGGCCGACCGCCGACCCATCCGGCGCCGTCGCCGGCTTCGCCGACGCGGCCGGGCGCTTCCTGCCGCTGGTCTGCACCTCGAACGCGGCGAAGGTGCTCGACGCGATCGCCCGCCTGATCGGCGCCGACCGCGACGAGTTCGACGAGCTCGCCCTCGCCGCGGCGCCGGGCGGGCCGATCGTGCTGCCGTACTTCGACGGCGAGCGGACGCCGAACCGCCCGGATGCGTCGGGCGCGATCGGCGGGCTGCGGACCGACGTGACGCGGGCCCAGCTCGCGCGCGCCGCGGTCGACGGCGTCGTCTGCGGGCTGCTCGACGGGCTCGACGCGCTCACGGCGCACGCCGCGGTCGACGGCCGGATCGTGCTCACCGGCGGGGGAGCGCGCTCGGCTGCGGTGCGGCGGGTGCTCGCCGGGCTCGTCGATCGCCCGGTCGTGGTGAGCGCCACCGAGGAGGCCGTCGCGACCGGCGCCGCAGTCCAGGCGGCGGCCGTGCTCGACCAGGTCGGCCCCGCCGTCGTCCAGCGGCGGTGGGGGCTTGGCGCGGGCACGGAGACGACCGGGGTCGACGGCGGGGACGTCCGCCAGCGGTACGCCGAGTTGCGTGACGCGCTGGCCGGCGACGGCTCGCCCGGTCCGACGGCGCCGGGAGGCGGCGACGATGGCCGATGACCCGCTCCACACCTTGGGGCTGCCCTCCGACGCGACGGCAGACGACGTGCGCGGCGCCCGCCGACGGCTGGCCAAGGCGCACCACCCCGACCGCGGCGGCGACGCCGACGTCATGCGGGCGCTCAACGCGGCGGCCGCCGCCGCGCTGCGCCGGCTCAAACGGCCGGTGCCGCCGACCGCTCCACCCGCCCGAGATCCGTCGGTGAGCGAGGAGCGAGACGACGACGCCGTTACGAGCGACGTGCCGTCGTTCACCGTCGAAGCGCTGCCCGCCGAGACGTTCGAGGCGCTCGTGATCGTCGCCGCGTGGCTCGGCGACGCGCTCGACGACGATCCGCCGTACCGCCTCGACGTCGACCTCGGGCCCCCGCTTCGGTGCTGGTGCCGGCTCGATCTGGTTCCCGACGCCGGGGCGACGACGGTGAGCCTCACGATCGGCGCCATCGGCGGCGTCCCGCGGCCGCCCGTCGAGGTCGTCCGGGATGTCTGGGTCGACGGCCTCAACCGCCTCGACTGGAACGAGCAGGGACCACACGACCCGGGCTGACGGCCGGTGCGTCGCGGCTCAGCGCGGCGCGGCGGCCTTCGCCAGCCGGTCGCGGATCGCGTGCCCGAGGCCCTCGGCCGGCGGGAGGACGACGATCAGCGTGGCGACGCCCCGCTCGTCGGCGGCTCGGAGGCGGGCGTACAGCTCGCGGGCGGCCACGACCAGGTCGGCGTCGGGCTCGAGGATCTCGGCGCCGGGTGTGTCGGCGCGCAGGGCGACCGCGTCGTCGAGATCGTCGACCAGGCGGACCGCGCAGCGCGGGGCGTAGTGCGAGCGGCGCATCCCGCTCGCCCGGGCCGGGCCGGACGCGGGGGCGAGCGGTCGGTCGAGCAGCCGTTGCACATGTTCGGCCGGCACGCCGCCCGGGCGGAGGATCTGGGGCGGGTCGCTGACGCAGTCGACGATCGTGCTCTCGACGCCGACCGGGCAAGCCCCGCCGTCGAGGATCGCGTCGCGCTCCGGGTCGAGCAGCGCCGCGAGGTCGTCGTACACGTGCCGCGCCGTCGTCGGGCTGACGTCGCCGTATCGGTTGGCCGACGGCGCGGCGAGCGGGCCGACGCGCTCGATCAACTCGCGCGCCACGGCGTGGGCGGGGACGCGCAGCCCGACCGACTCGCGGCCGCCGGTGACGATGTCGGACGCCGCGGCGGACCGCGGCACGATGATCGTCAGCGGCCCGGGCCAGGCGGCGTCGGCGAGCAGGCGCGCCGCGGCGCTCGGCGAGCTGGCCCACCCGTCGAGCTGATCGGGGGCCGCCAGGTGCACGATCAACGGATGGTCGCGCGGGCGCGCCTTGACCTCGAAGACGCGGGCGACGGCAACCGGGTCGGCGGCGGCCGCGGCGAGACCGTAGACGGTCTCGGTCGGGATGGCGACCAGCCCGCCGGCGCGAATGCGGGCGGCCGCCGCCTCGACGTCGGTCGTGACCAACTCGTCGTACGGCGGAACGTCGGCCACCGCAGTCAGATCGCGTCGACGAACTCGAGGGCGGCGTCGAAGAAGCCGAACGCCTCGGGCGTGGCGAAGTGGTCGACGTTGCGCAGGCTGACGCACCGGCCGTCGGGGAAGGCCGCGGCCAGCTCGTCGCCGGGGTGGACGAAGTCTTGGTCGCCGACGACGACCAAGACGGGGCACGTCACCCGCTTCAGGTCGGTCGGCTCGAGGTCGGACCCCGGCGGCCGCTTCATCACGGCGGTCAGCGCCAGGAGGTCGTTGCCGGGTTGCCGCGCGTACTGGACGAAGAGCCGCACGGTGTTGTCGAGATCGTCGAGATCGCCGCCCTCGATCGCCAGCTCGAGCCCCGCCGCGATCTGCTCGGTGCCGGCGAAGTCGCGCTCGAACACGTTGCGCCCGATGCCGGCCAGCACGATCCGCGCGAACCGGCCCGGCTCGCGGACGGCGAGGCGCAGCAGCGTCAGCGCGCCGAGCGAGAACCCGATCGCGTCGACCGGTTCGGGGGGAAGCGCGTCGGCGATCCGGGTGGTCAGGTCGCTGTAGTCGGCGACGTCGTGGGGCTTGGGGGCGGCGCCGTGCCCGAGCAGGTCGACCCCGATCACCGGCTTGCCGGCGTCCTCGAGCAGGGCGGTGAACCCGCTGCGCTGCCACGTGGACTCGAACGAGCCTCCCCAACCGTGGACGAGGACGACCGGTGTCATGAACCGGCAAGGGTAGGCCGTAGCCTGAGTCCGCTCCGAATGGCAGCCGCCGAAGGAGGAGACCGCCACCATGCGCATGCTGCACGACAAACCCGGCTTCGACCTGACCTACAACGACGTCTTCATGGTCCCCAGCTTGTCCGACGTCCCGTCGCGGATGACGGTCGATCTGACGACGCCCGACGGGATCGGCACGACGATCCCGGTCGTCGTCTCGAACATGACCGCCGTCGCCGGCCGGCGGATGGCCGAGACCGTCGCCCGCCGGGGCGGGATGGCGATCCTGCCGCAGGACATCCCGGTCGACATCTCGGCCAAGGTCGTGCAGTACGTCAAGCGATGTCACCCGGTGTTCGAGACGCCGATCACGCTCGCCGCCGACGCGACGATCGGCGACGCGCTGTCGCTGATCCACAAGCGCGCCCACGGCGCCGTCGTGGTCATCGACGACGGTCGCCCGATCGGCGTGTTCACCGAGAAGGACGGCGAAGGGTTCGACCGCTTCACCCAGCTGGGCAACGTGATGAGCCCGAAGCTGCGGATCCTGTCCGCCGACGTCGACCCCGAGGCGGCATTCGAGCAGCTCGAGGCGAAGCGACTCCACGTCGCGCCCGTCGTCGGCGACGACGGGCGGCTGATCGGCGTGATCACCCGCAAGGGCGCGCTGCGGTCGACGATCTACCGGCCGGCGGTCGACGGCGACGGCCGGCTGAAGATCGGCGTCGCCGTCGGGATCAACGGCGAGCCCGCGGCGCGGGCCAAGGAGCTCGTCGCCAGCGGGGCCGACGTCGTGGTGATCGACACCGCGCACGGCCATCAGACCCGAACGCTCTCGGCGATCGAGGCGGTCCGCCGCGACCTGCCGGATGTGACGATCGTCGCCGGCAACGTCGTCACCGTAAAGGGCACCCGCCAGCTGGTCGAGGCCGGCGCCGACATCGTCAAGATCGGCGTCGGACCCGGCGCGATGTGCACGACGAGGATGATGACCGGCGTCGGGCGGCCGCAGTTCTCCGCCGTCGTCGAGTGCTCCGACGAGGCGCGGCGGCTCGGCCGGCACGTGTGGGCCGACGGCGGCGTGCGGTTCCCGCGTGACGTCGCCTTGGCCCTGGCGGGCGGCGCGTCGAACGTGATGTTCGGATCGTGGCTGGCCGGAACCCACGAGTCGGCCGCCGACACCCTCCGCGACCCCGACGGGCGCCTGTACAAGGAGAGTTTCGGGATGGCGTCGAACCGGGCGGTCAAGAACCGCACCCGGAGCGAGACGCCCTTCGAGCGGGCCCGCAAGGAGCTGTTCGAGGAGGGCATCAGCACGTCGCGCATGTACCTCGACCCCGAGCGGCCGAGCGTCGAGGACATCATCGACCAGATCGTCGCCGGGCTGCGATCGTCGTGCACCTACGCCGGCGCGGCCACGATCGAGGAGTTCCACGACCGGGCGATCGTCGGCGTGCAGAGTTCGGCTGGCTACGAGGAGGGACGGCCCCTTGGAGTGTCCTGGTGAGCGCGCCCGACGCGGCTGAGTCGCCGACGGGCGGTCAGGGGCCGCTGGTGATCGCCATCGACGGCCCGTCCGGGGCGGGCAAGAGCACGGTCGGCCGGGCGGTCGCCCTCCGCCTCGGGCTCGACTACCTCGACACGGGGGCGATGTACCGCGGCGTGACCTATGCCGTCCTGCGGCGCGGTCTCGACCCGATGGACGAAGACGACGTCGCGCACGTCGCGGAGGTCGTCGAGTTGGCGGTCGGCGACGACGGGGTGGTCGTCGACGGCCTCGACGCGACGATCGAGATCCGGGGCCGGGAGGTGACGAGCGCGGTGAGCGCCGTCGCCGCCAACAGCGCCGTGCGCGCCGAGTTGGTCCGCCGCCAACGCGAATGGGTCGCGGCGCGCGACGGAGGCGTGGTCGAGGGCCGCGACATCGGCTCGGTCGTGTTCCCGGACGCCGCGCTGAAGCTCTACGTGACCGCCACGCCGCGGGTGCGCGCCGAGCGGCGCGTCGCCGAGATCGGGGGCGACGTCGACGAGGTCGAGGCTTCGATCATCGAGCGCGACCGGAAGGACTCCACCCGCGCCGACTCGCCGTTGACCGAGGCGACGGGCGCGGTCGTGGTCGACACGACCGGTCTCGGCATCCAACAGGTCGTCGACGAGATCGTCGGGATGCTCCCGTGACCAAGATCGAGACGACCTTCGCCGGCCAGTCGATCCCGAGCAAGATCATCTATGCGGTGTTCCGCACGCTGGTCTGCGGCATCACCCAGCTGTGGACGCGGATGACCTTCGAGGGCAAGGAGCACCTGCCCCGCTCCGGGGCGTACGTGCTCGCGCCGGTCCATCGGAGCTACATCGATACGCCGATCACCGCCAGCGTCACGCGGCGGCGGGTCCGCTTCATGGGCAAGCAGGAGGTCTGGAAGTACCCGGTCCTCGGCTCGCTGCTGTCGGCGCTCGGCGGCTTCCCCGTCGCGCGCGGCACCGCCGACAGAGAGGCGCTCAAGCGCAGTGTGGCGGTGCTCGAGTCCGGCGAGCCGCTGGTGCTGTTCCCCGAGGGGGAGCGCAAGGACGGCCCGATCGTGCAGCCGTTGTTCGACGGCGCGGCCTACGTCGCGGCGAAGGCCGGCGTCCCGATCATCCCGATCGGCATCGGCGGGTCGGCGCGGGTGTTGCCGCGCGGCGCCAAGTTCCTCCACCCGGGCCGGGTGCACGTCGCGATCGGCGCGCCGATCCGCGCCGAGGTCGGGCCCTCCGGGCGGGCCTCGCGCAAAGCGATCACGGCGGTCACCGAGCAGTTGCACACCGAGCTGCAGCGCCTGTTCGACCGCGCCCAGTCCACCGTCGGCTGACCCCAATCCACCCGAAATTCCGCGGTCTCGTTGCGCGGAGCGCAACAATTCGGGAAGATTTCGGGGCGTTTCGGGGCGTTTCGGGGCGTTTCGGAGCGTCAGGCGAGGTAGGCGGCGAGGGCGGCGGCGAGGTGGATCGGATCCTCGGCGCCGCACAGCTCGCGGGCCGAGTGCATCGACAGTTGGGGGACGCCGACGTCGGCGGTCGCGATGCCCAGCCGGGTCGCGGTGAGCGGTCCGATCGTCGACCCGCACGGCATGTTGTTGCGCGACACGAACACCTGCCAGGGCACACCCGCCGACTCGCAGGCGCGCTGGAACTCGGCCGCCGTTTCGGCCGACGTGGCGTAGCGCTGGTTGGCGTTGATCTTCAGCGCCGGCCCCTCGCCGACACGCGGCTGGTGGCCGGGATCGTGTCGTTCCGAGTAGTTCGGGTGCACGGCGTGGGCGTTGTCCGCCGAGACGCACGACGACGCGGCGAGCGCGCGGTGGACGTCGTCGGGCGACCCGCCCCGCGCCGCGACGAGCCGGCCGAGCACCGCTTCGAGGAACGGACCGGACGCGCCGGACGTGCTCGACGACCCGACCTCCTCGTGGTCGTTCAGCACGAGCGCCGCGATGTGGTCCGACGGGTCGGCGGCGGCGAGGGCGACCGTCGCCGCCCAGCACGAGACCTGGTTGTCGAGGCGGCCCGACGCCAGCAGCGAGCGGTCGGCGCCGAGCACCGCCGCGGGCGTCGTGTCGAACAGGCACAGCTCCCACCAGGCCGGCGGCGCGGCGAGACCGGCGCGCTCGCCGATCCACGCCGCGAACTCGCCCGGCGCGGCGGCGCCGACGCCCCACACCGGCGTGAGGTGCTGTTGCCGGTCGAGCTTGAGCCCGCCCTCGTTCACGTCGCGGTCGAGATGCACCGCGAGCTGCGGGACGCGGGCGATCGCCTCGTCGACGGCGACCAACGTCGCAGCCCCGTCGGCCGACACGAGGCGCCCCGCGACGCCGAGGTCGCGATCGAGCCACGTGTTGTTGAGGATCGCGCCGTACACCTCGACGCCGAGCTGCTTCCAACCGACGTGGGAGCGGTCTGGCCGCGGCTTGACCCGCAGGCCGGGCGAGTCGGTGTGCGCCCCGGCCAGGCGGAACGGCGTCGCCGGGCCGGCCGCGTCCGGGATCCGCCAGGCGATCAGCGCGCCGCCGCGCACCGCGTACCCGGCACGCGGCACGTCGTCCCACGCGGCCGACTCCTCGATCCGCTCGAACCCGGGCAGTCGCTCGATCGCCGAGTCGACCGCGTGCCACGGCGACGGCGAGGCGTCGAGGAAGGCGATCAAGTCGTCGAGGTGGTGTGTCATCTCGGCCATCCTGTCAGCTTCGCTGGAACAGCCCCATCGGCAGGCCGGTCCCCCGGAGGTGGCTGGTCTCGTTGAGGGTCACGATCTCGCGCTGACCGGTGGACGCCGCCGCCACACGGTGGATCGAGGTGTAGTTGGGGTAGAAGAAGCCGAACTCGAACCCGGCGGTGAGCGTGAGCACGTGCGCGAGGTAGGCGTTGATCACCCCGCCGTGGCAGACGACGCCGATCCGCTGGCCGCGGTGGTCGGCGATGTGGCGCTCGATCGTGTCGACCGCCCGGCGCCGGAACTCGTCGGGGGACTCGTCCGAGGTCCACTCCCCGCTGAGCAGGGCGTGCCAACGCGGGTCGTCGGCCGCCTTGAGCTCCTCCAACGGCACGTACTCGGGGCTGTTCTGGTCCCATTCGGCGAGGCCGGCCGACTCGACGATCTCGATCGGGCGGCCGGCGGCGACCGCCTCGGCGGTGTCCCGGGCCCGGCGCAGCGGGCTCGCGTACAGCGCGTCGAGGTGCTCGGCGGCGAGGTAGCGGGCGAGGTGCCGTGCTTGCGCCCGACCGTCGTCGGACAGCGAGGGGTCGGCGGCGCCGCCCGCCAACTCAACTCGCTCCGGCAACGCGTGTCTGATCAACAACAGCTCCATGGTGCGATAGACAATCAGAGATGACCAGACGAACGAAGATCGTGGCGACGATCGGCCCGGCCAGCGACTCTCCGGAGATGCTGCGCGAGCTGATGTCGGCCGGGCTCGACGTCGTCCGGCTGAACCTCAGCCACGGGTCGGTCGAGGAGCACCTGGAGCGGCTCGGAGCGGTGCGCGACGCCGAACGCGAGGTGGGGCGGCCGATCGCCGTGATCGCCGACCTCCCGGGTCCGAAGATCCGCGCCGGACACTTCCCCGAGGGCGGCGTCGAGCTCTCGGCCGGCAGCCAGATCCACCTGCGCCCGGGCGACGGGCAGAGCGACGCGGGACTGATCCGCGTGCCCTACCCGACGTTGCTCGAGGATCTCAAGCCCGACAGCCGGGTGCAGCTCGGCGACGGCGCGATCTCGATGCTGGTGGTCGAGGTCGACGACGTGGAGGCGACGGCCCGGATCGAGACCGGCGGCCGTACGAGCGGTCAGCCCGGCGTCCACCTGTCGTCGGAGATGCTGCGCCTGACCACGCCCACCGCCGAGGATCTGGAGCTGGCCGACGTGATGGCCGACGCCGGTGTGGAGTACATGGCGGTGTCGTTCGTGCGGGCGGCCGCCGACGTCGACAAGGTGCGCGCCGTGACCGGGACGCGGGTGCGGCTGGTGTCCAAGATCGAGACGTCGGCGGCGCTTCGCAACCTGTCCGAGATCATCGCCGTCTCCGACGCGGTGATGGTCGCCCGGGGCGACCTGGGCATCGACTGCCCGATCGAGGACGTCCCGCACCTCCAGAAGCAGATCATCCGCAAGTGCGTCGAGGTCGGCACGCCGGTGATCACCGCCACGCAGATGCTCGAGTCGATGATCTCGGCGCCGTCGCCGACGCGGGCCGAGGTGAGCGACGTCGCCAACGCGGTGTTCGACGGGACCGACGCGCTGATGCTGTCCGGCGAGACGGCGATCGGCCGCGACCCGGTCGGCGTCGTGGCGATGATGAGCCTCGTCGCCGAGCGCGCCGAGTGCGAGGCGAGCTACCGCCGCTGGGCCGACCGGCTCGGCCTGGTCCAACGCCGCGACGACGAGGAGCTGCACCTCGTCGACCGGATCACCGCCGCCCTGACCCACGCTGCCTCGCAGGCGGCGATGGACGTCGACGCCGAGGCGATCCTGTGTTGCACGCGCAGCGGGCGAACGGCGCGGGCGATGGCCCGGTTCCGCCCGAACGCCCGGATGGTCGGACTCTCGCCGGACCCGACGATGGTGCGGGCGATGGCGCTGTCGTGGGGTGTCGAGCCGGTGGAGGTCGACACGTACTCCTCGACCGACGAGATGGTGTGGTTCGCCGTCGAGACGGCGCTCGGCAAGGACATGATCAAGCGCGGCGACACGGTGCTCGTCCTCGCCGGCGCGCCGAGCGGCCGCGACGGCGCGTCGAGCTCGTCGGTCGCCACCGACGTCCTGCGGATCGTCGACGTCGACTGAGCGCGTCGCGCCACGGCGCCGGCGTCAGCGGGCGCCGGCTCGCCCGCTCCGGCTGAGCAGGAAGCACAACAGCGACCCGGTCGCCGCGGCGCCGGCGAGCGCGGCGGTCCCGGCGATGCCGTGGGCGCCGTAGAGGACGCCGCTGAGGATCGTCCCGCCGCCGCGGGCGAACGTGCCGACCGCGCTGGTCAAGGCGATCGTCTTGCCGCGGGCGTTGGGCACCGCCTCGCTGACGATCGCCAGCGACGTCACGAACCCGAACTCGAAACCGAGCAGGAACAGCAGCAACCCGGCGACGCCGACGATCGTCGCGTCGCCGGCCGACAGCATCACCGTCAGCCCGACCCCGAGCACGACCAGCCCGCCGACCGCGCTCGCCAGCTTTCCGATCCGGTCGGCGAAGGCCGCGGTGCCGGTGCTGGCGACCAGCTCGGCGCCGCCGAACGCCATCGCCACGGCGCCGAGGCCGGCGGTCGGCACGCCGAACCGGTCGTCGAGCCAGGTGCCGGAGACAACGAACACGGAGATGCCGGCGAGCGCCATGAGCGCCGTGCCGAAGATCACCAGCCAGGCGCGTGCCGGCACGGGTTGGGACGAGGCGTCCGATGACGCGCCGTCGTGGTCCGCCGGGTTCCTGGGCGGGAGCGTGGTCGCGACGGCAAGCGCCGCGACGGCGGCGGCGAGGGCGATCGCGACGAACGGCCCGCGCCAGCCGAACCAGGTGATCAGCACCGCGATCACGGGCGCGCCGAGGAGGAGCGCGAACGCCCACGACGTCTCGAACAGCCCGATCGCCCGCGCCCGCCACCGGAAGTCGACGCGATGGCTGATCCACGCGTGCCCGGCCACCGTGAAGTTGGAGACGCCCACGACGAGCAGGAAGAACGACGCGGCGAACGTCGCGATCGTCCCGCCGAGGGCGACGACCGCCGAGAGGGAGATCGCCCCGAGCCCCGCGACCATGACCGTTCGCTCGTGGCGGCGGTCGAGGTGGCGGCCGACGACGAGGGTGGACAGCCCGGCGAACTCGCCGGCGCCGATCGCCGTCGTCAGCTGGGTCGTCGTCGCGCCGAACGCCCGCTCGAGGGTCGGCAGGAACGGTGGAACCCACCGCAGCGCGGTGTTGGCGACCGCCTTGGTCGCCGTCAGCTTGGCCAGGGTGGTCCGATCGACCCCCTCCGGCGTCGGGCGGGCGGCGGCGTTTGTACGCGATCCCATGCGCCGCGGCCGTTGTCCGGGCCTCAGTCGCCGCGGGGGTCCGAGATCGTCACGTCGAACCCGAAGAACGAACACGACGAGTCGGCGAGCAGGACGTCGGCGCCGACGAGCTCGAAGTTGGTCTTGACCTGGTCGGCGCAGTCCTGCAGCGAGGTCCGCTGGGACCAGACCGCGAACACGAGCACCGCCAGCACGCCGGCCACCACCAGCTTCTGGACGATCGTCTTCATCACCCAGAACGCGGCGATTCCCCCGACGACGAAGATGAGCACGACGGCGATCGCGATGTTCTTGGCCGTATCGAGCGAGAGGGCGAGCACGGCAGAACCTTACGTCGCGGAGCCCGGCGATCCGTGGCCGGTCGGTACGCTCCCGGGCGTGAACGACCAACCGATCCACATGTCGTCCGGCTTGCCGACGACGGTGCTCCCGGCGCCAGACCCCTCCGACGCCGCCCACCTGGCCGAGGCGATGAACGCCCCCGAGCCCGAGCGGCGGGCCCTGGTCGCCGAGGTGGTCGCCGCCTCGCCGCGGTTCCTCGACGGCTGGGCGGCCCTCGGCGACCTCGGCCGCGACACCATCGAGCGTTACGCGGCCTACCGCGTCGGGTACCACCGCGGCCTCGACGCCTTGCGGGCCAACGGGTGGCGTGGGTCGGGCTACGTGCGCTGGTCCGAGCCGACGAATCGCGGGTTCCTGCGCGCGCTGCGCGGCCTCGGCCGGATGGCCGCCGAGATCGGCGAGTCCGACGAGGCCGAGCGCTGTGGAACCTTCTTGCTGCAGCTCGACCCGACCGGCGTCCCCGACGACTGACGGCGGCCCGGCGATGCACAGCGGCGCCGTGCGACCGCGCGGTGACACGACCGACCCGGACGGCATCGACCGGTCATGCTGACCGGCGCGGTGCTGACCGGCGGCGGAAGCCGGCGGATGGGCCGCCCCAAGGCGCTGGTCGAGGTCGCGGGCGCCCCGATGGCCCGCCGCGTGGCCGCCGCCCTCGTGGCCGCCGGCTGCGGTTCGGTGGTGCTGGTCGGGGGAGAGGCGGGCGAACTGGGCGGGCTGGGGCTTCCGCTCGTTCCCGATCGGCATCCCGGCGCGGGGCCGCTCGGCGGGGTGATCACCGCGCTCGAGTCGGCGCCGGGCGAGGTCGTCGTCGTGGCCTGCGACCTGCCATACCTGACCGGCGACGTCCTGCTGACGATCGTCAGGGCCGCCGCCGCCGACCCCGCCGCCGATGTGGCCGTCGCCCGCACGAACGTGGTCGAGCCGGGGTGCGCGCTGTGGCGGCCGACCGCCCTGCCGGTGGCGTTGGAGGCGTTCGAATCGGGCGAGCGAGCGGTGCATCGCGTGCTCCGGCGGCTGCGTGCCATCGAGGTGGCCGTCCCCGCCGCGGCCCTGCGCAACATCAACACACCTGACGATCTCGTGCCATGACCGCGAACGCTCGCGGTCACCGCACCGGCTCGGTAGCCTCACCGGCGTGGCGATCTCGGAAATCACCGTGCAGGAACTGGCGGCGCTCGGGCCCGACGTCCGGCTCATCGACGTGCGCGAGCCGCACGAGTGGCGCCAAGGCCGCGTACCGTACGCGGCGCATGTTCCGCTCCGCACGGTCCCCGACAACCTCGACCGGTTCGACGGCAGCCCGACCTACGTGATCTGCCGGTCCGGAGGGCGCAGCGCGCATGCCTGCGAGTTCGCCGCCGCCCGCGGGCTCGACGCGGTCAACGTCGCCGGCGGCATGCTGGCCTGGCTCGCCGCCGGCCTCGACTCGGCCGCCGGTTCCTGACCGTGACCGACGGCAAACCCGGAGCGATCGCGTACCGCTGGGTCGACGCCCAGCACGAGCTGGACGACATCGTGGCGACCCTGTCCACCACACCCCGGTACGCGCTCGACACCGAGTTCCACCGCGAGCGCACCTACTATCCGAAGCTGGCGCTCGTCCAGATCGCCTGGGAGGGCCCGGCCGGGCAGGAGCTGGTCCTGATCGACCCTCTGGCCGTCGACGTCACGAGCCTGGCGACGGCGTTCGCGTCCGAAGCGTGCTGCGTCTTCCACGCCGCCCAGCAGGATCTCGACGTGCTCACCCACTCGGTCGGCTCGGTCCCGCGGCGGATGGTCGACACCCAGATCGCGGCGGGTTTCGTCGGTTACGGCACGCCGTCGTTGGCGTCGCTCCTCCAGGGCGAGATCGGCGTCACGCCCGCCAAGGGCGACCGCCTGACCGACTGGCTGCGGCGCCCGCTCAGCGACTCGCAACGGCAGTACGCGGCGGTCGACGTCGAGTACCTGCTCCCGGTCTTCGATCGGCTCGCCGACCAACTCCTGAGGCTCGATCGGCTGGCGTGGGCCGAGGAGGCGTGCGAGGAGCTGCGGATGCGGCCGGTCAGCGGCGCCGACCCCGATGCGGCGTGGTTGCGCCTGAAGGACGCCCGGTCGCTCCGACCGAAGGCCCGCGCCGTCGCCCAGGCCGTGGCCGCGTGGCGCGAGCGCCGGGCGATGCGCACCGACACCCCGGTGCGTCAGGTGCTGCCCGACCTGGCGATTCTCGGCATCGCGCAGCGCGCGCCGACCACCGAGAAGGAGCTTTCCCAGGCGCGCGGGGTCGACGAGCGGCACTCGCGCGGGGCGCTGGCGGCCGAGATCCTCGACGCCGTGCGGGCCGCCCGCGAGGCGGACCCGCCGGAGGCTCCGCCGTCCACCGACGACCTCGATCGCAAGCTCCGCCCCGCGGTCACGCTGATCTCCGCGTGGGTCGGCCAGCTGGCCCGCGACGAGCGAATCGACACGGCCTTGCTGGCAACCCGCTCCGACATCGTCGCCTTTCTCCGCGACGACGGCGGCGCCCGGCTCGCCTCCGGCTGGCGCGCCGAACTCGTCGGCGAGGGCGTCCGCGGCCTGGTCAGCGGCACGGCCGGCCTCACCTTCGACGGCGAGGGCCGCCTGCGGCTGATCCCCGTCGCCCGGTGAGCGCCGCTGTCGCACGGAGGTCGGCCCAGCAGATCGATCCGCGATATCCCTGGCTCCGGGGGTACAATCAACGGCAATGTCAGCTGTCTAGTCTGGGAGCCCTGTCGTGAAGAAGGGTCGTCATCGCCGTTTCGAAGAGGCGAGAAAACTCAAGCAGTCCGGTCCCGGAGCGTTCGACCTCGGGTTCGGCGATCGCCCACCGGAGAAGGACGACGGTGACGACGAGTACGCCGCCCTCGCCGAGAAGTACGGCGTCACCTTCGACGACGACGACGAATCCGCCGACGACTGACCGTCCGCCGGCGACCGACGCTCACCGCGCCCTCACCGGGTGTGGCAACGGAACCCACTCTGGGCGTTCGAGCTGCTCGACCATGAGCTCGTAGACGCGGGTGCCGACCAACTGGACGATCTCGTCCCGCGCCGACCGGTAGACCGGCTCGGCGCCGACGAAGGCGTCGGCCGATTCGGTGCACCACCAGCCGAAATCCTCGCCGCCCGCGCCCCAATCCCGCCGCTTCCACTCCCGGAGCCGCGAGGTGACGTGGTCCGACTCGTCGGTGGAGTGCTCGAGGCGGACCGGGACCTGCCAGCACACCTCGGGCTTCCAGTCGAGCGGGCGCTCCCCGGCGTCGAGCGCGGCGATGTGCAGCGCGCACCCGACCCCGCCCTCGAATCCCGGGCGGTTGAGGAAGACGCACGCGTCGTCGACGAGGCGGGTCACGAAGGTCGGCTTGCCCTCGTCGTCGGGGTCGCCGTCGCGCAGCCAACCCTTCTTGGCCGCCTTGGCGTGGAACTGCATGTGCTCGGGGCGGACCCGCGCCGCGTGACGCCGCACGTTGGCGATGTCGGCTTTGTCGGCAAAATGGGCGCCGTAGCTGCAGCAGCCCTGGGCCAACTCCGGCGCGGGTTGGTCGAGGATTCCCTGGCAACCGCACCCGTAGATACAGGTGTAGTCCGAGCGCAGGAACGTCGCGTCAAACATCCACGTACGGTGCTCGTCCGGATCTTCGAAGCTGATCCACTCGTGGAGATCGTCAGGTCGGCTCACTCGCCCGCAAGCTAGCGCCCGGAACGCAAACGTTTGCTAGCGCCCTGAGCGCAGACGTTGGCGCCGACCGGCGCCTCGGCCCGCCCCTGGGCGATGCGCTCCGACGGCTCGCCGAGCCTGAGCAGCCGCCCGCCGAAGATCAACGTCACGACGCCGAACCACACCCATCCGACGACGACCCCGGCCACGACGTCGCTGATCCAGTGCACGCCGAGCAGGACCCGCGTCGTGGCCACCGCCACCGCGACGAGCACCGCCGCGATCGCGCCCGCCGCCCGCCCCGCCTTCGAGCCCCGGCGGAACAGGACGAGGGCGATCGCCGCCCAGCACGCGGCGGCGGCCGCCGAGTGACCCGATGGGAACGACGTGCCGGCGGCCCCCGTGAGCTGGGCGAACATCGGCCGCTCACGGTCGACGATGATCTTGAGCGTGTTGTTCAACACGACGACGCCGAGCCCGACGGCGCCGAGATACGCGAGTGGGCCCCACGTCCGGCTGCGGCGGAACTCCCACACGCCGAGCCCGAGCATGATCACGAGGAGCCCACCGGTCCCGCCGAGCTGAGTGATCGCCCGCAGGACGAATGTCGACGCGTCGGTCGCGTTGCGCGCCCCCCACTCCGCCGCCGACTCGTCCCACCGGGCGATGCCGCGGTCCTCGTCGACCGAGTCCAGAATGGTCCCGACGACGGTGCCGCCCACGGCGACGACGACGAGGCTGATGGCGATCGCCACGCCTCCGACGATGCGGCGGTCGACGCGTCGGAAGATCGGCCGGACCCGCTTTGGGGCGTGGCGCACGAGCCACCGCTCGGGCAGCTCGGTGTCGAGCGGGCGGCGCCGGCCGAGCACGAGTTCGGCGAGCACGAGCACCACCGTCACGGCGACGGCGACGGCGACGACCACGAGAGGGATCAACGCTCGATCTCCAGGCAGCGATGCGGGATGCTCAAGAGGCAGTACGCGCCGTAGACGATCAGCCCGGCGGCCGCGCACCCGACGAGCACCGCCCCCAGGTCGGTCGTCGCCGCCTCGTTCAGGGCTCGGTCGAAACCGCGCGCCTCGGAGGCGTCGAATCGCACGGCGGCGCGGGTGACGAAGAAGCCGACCAACGCTGTGACGATCGCCCGCCCGGTCCAGCCGACGACGCCGGCGAGCAGCACGGCCCGCCCGTACGCGTCGTTGGCGCCGATCGTGCGGTCGACCTCGTCGAGGTCGTCGGTGAACGCGCGGCGGCCGGCCTTGTGCACGAGGAAGTACAACCCGACGCCGATGGTCACGAGGCCACCGACTCCGAGCAGGACGCGGGTCCACTGGGTGTCCATCAGCGCGCGCGAGATGCGCTCGATCGTGTTGCCGTCCTCGGGCCGCTCGTCGCGCAGCACCGACGTCAACGCGGTCCACGCCAAGGCGAGGTAGAACAGGCCCGAGAACGTGTATCCGGCGCGGTCCAGCCAGTGGGAGAGATCGTTCCCGGCGATCATCACGACCGTCAGCACCCTCCACAGCACGTAGAGCAGCAGCCCGACGCCGAGGATCAGCAGGAGCAGTCGCCCGCCGGACCGCTCCATCACGCGGGCGAGGGCGCCCTCCGGCGACGCCTCGTCGTCGGTCGGTTGCAGGCGCACGATGTTGACGGCCGTGAGGCCCATCAGCAGGTAGACGACGCCCTTGGCCGCCCAACCCGTGCGGGTCAGCCACTCCAACCAGGGGCCGGCGCGGCGCACGATCTGCTCGGCCTGTGCGGCGACGGCCGCCGGGGCGGACGAGACATCGTCCTGCTGGGCTGTGATCGCCGACGCCTCTGTCACGGCGACGGTTCTACCCCGGAACCGGTCCGGCCAAACGCGGCGCTCGGCGGCGGACCACGCCGGTCGCCGTCGCTTCGGCCCTGATTGACATGCGCCGCGCGGTGCGCCACGATGCGCCCCTGGACGATCCCCTCGACGAGTCGCCGCGCCTGCTGCTCGGACCGATGCTGCGCCATGTCGGCCCGACGACGGCGACGATCTGGTGCGAGACCGACCGGCCGTGTTCGGTCGCCGTCCTCGGCGCGTCGGCGGCGACGTTCACCGTCCATGGTCACCACTATGCGCTCGTCGCCGTGCGCGACCTGGAACCCGACTCGATCGTCGACTACGAGGTGCGCCTCGACGGCGTGCGGTGCTGGCCGGAGGACGGGACGCGGTTCCCGCCGAGCAGCATCAGGACGCTGGGCCGGCCCGGCCCGGTCCGGATCCTCTTCGGAAGCTGTCGGGCCGCGGCGCCGCACGAGCCGCCGCACTCGCTCGAGCCGGGGCGCGACGGCCGGCGGCGCGGCGTCGACGCCTTCCGGGCCCACGGCCTGCGGATGCTGGCCCAGCCGCGGGAGGAGTGGCCGGACCTCGTCGTCTTCCTCGGCGACCAGATCTACGCCGACGATCCGTCGCCGCGCGCCGCCCGACTGATGCGCCGGCGGCGCGCGCGGCCCGCCGTCCCCGCCCCGCCCGGCGTCGCCGCCAACTTCGAGGAGTACACCTGGCTGTACCGGGAGAGCTGGTCGCCCGACGTGGAACGGTGGATGTTCTCCGTGCTGCCCTCGACGATGATCTTCGACGATCACGACGTCATCGACGACTGGAACATCTCGATGCGCTGGGTCGACGACACGCGGGCGACGTCGTGGTGGAACGACCACATCATCGGCGCGCTCACCTCCTACTGGATCCACCAGCATCTGGGCAACCTCTCGCCGGACGAGATCGAGCGCGAGGGCCTGCTCGCCCAACTCGTCGAGGCCGGGGACGGCGCGGCCGTCCTCAACGACTGGGCCCGCCGGTCCGAGGAGTTCACGCCGGTTCCCGGCGGATACCGCTTCAGCTTCGCGCGCGACGTCGGCGCCGCGCGGGTCATCGTGATCGACTCGCGGAACGGCCGCGACCTCGCGCCGGGCGAGCGGCGGATGGTCGGCGCCGAGGAGTGGGACTGGGTCGCCGACCAGGCGCGCGGCGCCGATCGCCATCTCGTCCTGGCGACGTCGGTGCCGGTGTTCGTCCCGGGCGGGATCCACGGGCTGCAGCGGTGGAACGAGAGGGTGTGCGACGGCGCGTGGGGGAGCGTTGCCGCCCGCCTCGCCGAGTGGTTGCGGCGGGCGCTCGACCTCGAGGACTGGCCGGCGTTCGGCCGGTCGTTCGACGCGATGGTCGAACTGCTCGACGAGCTGGCCGCCCGCGACCCCTCGCTCGACTCGATCACGGTGGTCGCCGGCGACATCCACTTCTCCTACGTCGCCCGGGTCGACTTGGGACGGCCGGGGACCCCGGTGCAACAGGTCGTCAGCTCGCCGATCCGCAACGCACTGCGGCTGCGCGAGCGGAGCGCGCTGCGCTTCGCCATCTCGCGGGTGGGGCGGGCGATCGGGGCGTGGCTCGAACGGCGCGTGGGGCTCGACGGCGGCACGGCCCGCTGGGAGCTGACCGCGGGACCGATCTTCGACAACGGCATGGGCCAGCTGCGCTTCGACGGGGAACGGGCGTCGCTCGAACTCGAGCGGGCGTCCGCCGGCGCCGACGGTCAGCCGGTGCTGACGCCGACGGTGGCCGGCGAGCTGACCGGCTGAGGGTCCCCACTGCGGGTTTTGCCGCCCCGGGAGCGGGTACACCCCGCCCAGTCGCCCCGAACACCGGAAGGACCCCGATGACCGACGCCCCGACGACCGCCGCCCCGACGACCGCCGGAAGGACCCCGATGACCGACGCCCCGATGACCGCCGCCCCGACGACCGCCGCCCCGATGACCGCCGCCCCGATGACCGACACCGGGACGACCGCCGCCCCGACGACCGCCGCCCCGACGACCGCCGCACCGATGACCGACACCGGGCCGGACGGCGCCCACGGGTCGACTCCCTGGTGGAGATCGACCTGGACGATCCGGCGAGCGCAGTGGGTCCGGCTCGCCGTCGCGCTGGCCGCGGTCGTCGCCGCCGGGGTGCTGATCGGCGCGGTCGTCACGAGATGGACCGACCCGAACCCGGTGACCGACCTCGACCGCCGGTTGGCCGAGCGGCTGGCCGCCAACCGCACCGGGACACGCGACGCGCTGGCCACGTGGGGCGCACGCGCCGCCGACACCCCGGTGAAGATCGGGGTCACCGCGCTCGTCGTCGGGCTGATGCTGTGGCGCTGGCGGCGGTGGCACGAGGCCGCGTTCGTCGCGCTGACGCTGATCTTCGAGGCCACCGCGTTCATCACCATCACCGCGATCGTGCAGCGCTCCCGGCCCGACGTGCCGCGGCTGCTCGACTCACCGGTCGACTCCAGCTTTCCCTCAGGGCATGTCGCCGCGGCCACGGTGTACGGGGCGTTCGTGGTCGTCGTCTTCTGGCGCACCCGTGCTGTGTGGGCGCGGGCGCTCGCGGTGGGGGTCGCCGCGGTCCTGCCGGTGGTCGTCGGCCTCGCCCGCATGTACCAGGGCATGCACTTCCTGAGCGACGTCGTCGCCGGGATCGGGCTGGGACTGGTCGCGCTTGGCGTTTGCTGGTCGGTCGTCGGCTCGCCGCCGGACGCGGCCGACGGCAAATCGGCGATCCCGTCCGACACGGCGATCGGCGCCGGCGCTTCCGCCATGGCCGATTCGGGGGTCGCGCGGTGAGCGCCGATCGCCGGGGCGCCATCTGGAACCCCGCCAGCGGCGGCGCGCCCGACGAGCAGGAGCTGCGGGCGGCCCTGGGCGGCGACACCACCCTCGTCGAGACGACGCCGGACGACCCCGGGACGGGCCTCGCCGCCGCCGCGCTGTCCGAGGGCGCCGACATCGTCGTCGCCTGCGGCGGCGACGGCACGGTCCGCGCCTGCCTCGGCCCGCTCGCCGGTAGGTCCGCGGCCCTCGCCGTCGTGCCGTTGGGGACGGGCAACCTGCTCGCCGCCAACCTCGGCATCCCGAGCGGGCTCGACGCGGCCGCCGCGATCGGGCAGGGTCGAAGGCGGACGATCGACGTCGGCCGGATCAACGGCGAGGCGTTTGCCGTGATGGCCGGCACCGGGTTCGACGCGCTGATGATCCGCGACGCCAACTCGACGCTGAAATCCAAGCTCGGGTCGCTCGCCTACGTCGTCTCGGCGCTGAAGCACCTGCGCACCGACCTCGTGCTGACCACGGTCGATGTGGACGGCGAGCGGTGGCTCCGGGCCCGCACGTCGATGGTGCTCGTCGGGAACTTCGGCACGATCACCGGCGGCATCGACGTGTTCCCCGACGCCGCGCCGGACGACGGCGTCCTCGACATCGCGGTGGTCGCCGCCACGACGTGGCGCGAGTGGGCCGCCGTCGGATGGCGGCTGCTGCGGCGCAAGCCGGCGCCGCCGCACCTCGTCCGGCGGGCGCGCGGGCGGCGGTTCACCATCGAGCACGACCGACGCCGGGTGTACGAGCTCGACGGCGAGGAACGCGACCCGGTCCTCCGCCTCGACGTCGAGGTCCAGCCGGCCGCGCTCACCGTGTGCCTCTGAGCGGGCCCGAAGCCCGGCCGGCGGCGGCCGGAGGTTTGGCCCCCGACCGCTCCGGGTACCGGAGGACCATCGCCGCTCGGAACAACCGGCGAGCGAGTCAACACCACCCCCCGATGAAAGGACCACACCATGTCGACCGATGAGCACGTGACCAAGGACCTCGTCCAGACCCTCGAGGACGGACGGGAGGGATTCGCACGGGCCGCGGAGAAGCTCGACGACTCCGAGCACGCGGCGTACGCCTCGCTGTTCCGCGAGTTGAGCGCGCAGCGGGCTCGTTTCTCAGCCGAGCTGAGGAACCTCGCCGGCAACTACGGCGACACCGTCGAGGCCGAGGGCACGCTGGTCGGCGACCTGCACCGCGGGTGGATCGCCCTCAAGGACGCGCTGACCGGGTCGAGCGGGCAGGCGGTGATCAACGCGGTCACGACCGGTGAGAACCACGCGGTGTCCGAGTACGAGAAGGCCTGTGAGGCCGACGTGTCGCCGACCCTGCGGGCCGTCATCGAGCGGCAGAAGTCCGAGGTGACCGCGGCCCGCGACCGGGTGCAGGCGCTCGCCTCGTCCGCAACCGCCTGAGCGGTCGGATCGGGTGGCGCGGCCCCAGCGTCGTGGCCGCGCCACCCAAGCCGATCCCGGTGGTCCCGGCGGTCCGGGCGCCCTGGCGCCGCCTCCCGGCGGCAAGAATGCCCCCGGGCGCTCCGCAGCGGCGTCGATAGGCTCGCCAGGACTATGACGACCAGGATGACAGCCGATCAACTGCGCGACTCCTTCCGTGACTTCTTCGCCGCGAAGGACCACAGCGTCGTGCCGTCGTCCAGCCTGATTCCGCACGATCCGAGCATCCTGTTCAACGTCGCCGGCATGGTTCCGTTCAAGTCGTACTTCGTCGGCGACGAGCAACCGCCGTTCAAGCGGGCGGTCAGCTCCCAGAAGTGCGCCAGAGCCGGGGGCAAGCACAACGACCTCGACGACGTCGGGCGCACGAAGCGGCATCTCGTGTTCTTCGAGATGATGGGCAACTTCAGCTTCGGCGACTACTTCAAGGAGCAGGCGATCCCGTGGAGCTGGGACCTCGTCACAGCTGACCCGGCCGGTGGCGGATGGGGGTTCGACGGCGACCGGATCTGGGTGACCGTCCACGACAGCGACGACGAGGCCGAGGCGATCTGGCACGAGCAGGTCGGGATCCCGATGGAGCGCATCCAGCGGCTCGGCGACAAGGACAACTTCTGGCAGATGGGCGACACCGGGCCGTGCGGGCCGTGCAGCGAGCTGCACATCGACCGCGGACCCAGCTTCGGGCCCGACGGCGGCCCGCTCCACGACCCCGCCGGCGACCGGTTCATGGAGTTCTGGAACCTGGTGTTCGTACAGTTCGACCAGTCGCCCGACGGCACCCGGACCGCCCTCCCCAAGCGGTCGATCGACACCGGCGCCGGGCTCGAGCGCATCCTCGCGATGGTCCAGGACGTCGACTCGGTCTGGGAGACCGACCTGATGCAGCCGCTGATCGACGAGGCGTGCTCGCTCACCGGAAAACGCTACGTCGTCGGCGACTACGACGACCGGGACAGCTTCGCCATGCGGGTGCTCGCCGAGCACGCCCGGTCGGGGGCGATGCTCGTCAACGACGGGGTCTTCCCGTCCAACGAGGCGCGCGGCTACGTGCTGCGCCGGATCATCCGCCGTGCGGTGCGCTACGCCTACCTGCTCGGCACGGACAACCTCGTCATGCCCCGGCTGACCGAGGTCGCCATCGACGTGATGGGCAACGCCTACCCCGACGTGATGAAGAACCGCGACTTCGTCGTCAGCGTGATGACCAAGGAGGAGGAGCGGTTCCGCCACACGTTGAAGAACGGCCTGTCGATCCTCGACGGCGAGTTGACGCCCGACACGACCGAGTTGTCCGGCTCGACGGCGTTCTTGCTGCACGACACCTACGGGTTCCCGCTCGAGCTGACCCAGGAGATCGCGGGGGAGCGAGAGGTGGCCGTCGACCTCGCCGGCTTCACCGCCGAGATGACCGCGCAGCGCGAGCGGGCCAAGGCGGCGCACAAGGGCGGGGCCGACGACGACCGCCTCGACAGCTACCGCGACATCGTCGAGCAATTCGGCGTCACCGACTTCGTCGGCTACGCCGACACGTCGAGCGAGAGCCGAGTGCTGGCGGTGCTCGACGGGGCCGACGACGACGAGGGCGGCCCCACGGTCGAGATCTTCCTCGACCACACCCCGTTCTACGCCGAGTCGGGCGGGCAGATCGGCGACACGGGAACGATCACGACCGAGACCGGCGCCGCCGAGGTGCTCGACACGACGTTCGCCCTGCCGAACCTCCGGCGGCACACGGCGCGGATCGTCGACGGCACGATCATGCCCGGCCAGACCGCGGCGGCGGCGATCGACGTCGCCCGCCGTGACGCCATCCGCCGCAACCACACCGGCACGCACCTCCTGCACCACGCGTTGCGCCAGGTGCTCGGCGAGCACGTGAAGCAGGCCGGATCCTGGGTCGGCCCCGACCGGCTGCGATTCGACTTCTCGCACTACGACGCGGTCAGCGACGAGCAGATCGCCGAGATCGAGCGGATCGCCAACACCGACACGCTGGCCAACTCGCCGGTGCGGGCCTACGAGACCACCAAGGACGAGGCCGAGGCCCTCGGGGCGATCGCGTTCTTCGGCGACAAGTACGGCGACATCGTCCGCGTCCTCGAGGCGGGCCCGTCGATCGAGCTGTGCGGCGGCACCCACGTGCGGGCGACGGGCGACATCGGCACGATCAAGGTGGTCAGCGAGGCGTCGATCGGTTCGAACCTGCGGCGCGTCGAGGCGGTCACCGGCGCGACCAGCGTCGAGCTGCTCCAGCGCGACGAGCGGCTGCTCGCCGAGACCGCCCGGCTCGTCGGCGCCGGCGCCGACGAGGTGCTCGACGGCGTGCAGCGCAAGCTCGACGAGATCAAGAGCCTCACCGACGAGATCAAGCGGCTGCGCGGCCAGCTCGCCGTCGGGCGGGCGTCGGAGCTGGCCGGGTCGGCCGTCGACGGCGCCGTCGTCACACGGGTCGACGGGCTCGGCCCCGGCGACCTGCGGGAGCTGGCGGTCGCGATCCGCGACCAGCCCGGCGTCGACACGGTCGTGCTCGTCGGCGTCACGACGACCGGCGGCGTGGGGCTCGTCGCGGCGCAGCAACCGGGCGGCGCCGAGCCGGCGGCGGCGCTGCTGAAGGACGCCGCCAAGGCGGTCGGCGGCGGCGGCGGCGGCAAGGGCGACATCGCCACGGCCGGCGGCAAGGACGTCGAGGGCATCGGCGAGGCGCTCCGGCTCGCCGCCGAGGCGGTGGCCGCACGGTCGTGAGCGCCAGCGGGTCGGCGCGCCAACCCGGTGCCGGGGTGCCCGGCGTGCGCGCCATCGGCGTCGACCTCGGCTCGAAACGGGTGGGTGTCGCGGTCAGCGACCTGTCGGGCACGATCGCCAGCGCGCTCACCACCGTCCACCGCTCCACGTCGCGCCGTCACGACCACGGCGAGCTGGCGCGGATCGCGCGCGAGGAGGAAGCCGAGGTGGTCGTCGTCGGCCTGCCGCTCTCCCTCGACGGGCGCCGTGGCAAGGCGGCGACCGCTGCCGCCGCGGAGGCAAAGCAGCTGGCTAGCGTGGTCGGCGTGCCGGTCGAGATGTACGACGAGCGATTCACGACGGTCACCGCCGAGCGAGGCATGCGCGAGGCCGGCCTCGACGCGCGGGCCCGCCGGAAGGTGGTCGACAAGGTGGCTGCCGCGGTGATGCTGCAGGCCTGGCTCGACCACCGTCGCAACACGTGGCCCGACGGGGCGGCAACGCCATGAGGCAGCTCGACCCCCTGCTGCCCGAGGCCCAGGTCGACCTCGACGACCGTCCCGCGATCGATTGGCCGACCGACCCGTGGGACGACGCCGACGCCACCGCCAGCGTCGAGCGGCTGCGACGCCAGACCCGGCCGTTCAAGTGGTTCGTCTACCTCGCGATGGTCCTGACGATCGTCATGATCCTCATCGCCGGCGCGGTCGGCTGGTGGTACCTCGAGCGGATCAACCCAGCGGGCGACCCGGGCGCGGTGCAGAGCTTCACCGTGCTGGAGACCGACGACCTGGAGTCGCTCGCGGCGCGGCTGGAGGAGGCGGGCCTCGTGTCCGACGCCGGCGTGTTCGAGTGGTACGTCGACCAGAAGGGCGGTCTGGAGATCACGCCCGGCTTCTACGAGATTCGGCCGTTCGACCACATGGGCAACGTGCTCGACACCCTCGAGACGCCGCCCGGCCAGACCTACACGAAGGTCACGTTCCCGGAGGGGTTCACCGTCGAGCGGATGGCCGCCCGGCTCGAGTCGACGATCAGCCGGATGAGCGCGGACGACTTCGAGGCCGCCGCCCGCGATCGCTCGATCCGCTCGGCGTGGCAGCCCCTGGGCGTCACGTCGCTGGAGGGGCTGCTGTTCCCCGACACCTATCAGGTGTCCAACGCCGAGAGCGAGGGCCAGGTCATCGAGCGGATGGTCTCGCTGATGGAGCGGGTGGGAAGCCAGGAGGACATCGAGACCCGGGCGCCGATCTTCGGCCGGACGCCCTACGAGATCCTGATCATCGCGTCGCTGATCGAGCGCGAGGCGAAGGTGCCGGAGGATCGGGCCAAGATCTCGCGGGTGATCCACAACCGGCTGTTCGTCGGCATGAAACTGCAGATCGACGCGGCGGTGCTCTACGGCCGCAACCAGTTCGGGCTCGACCCCGACTTGCCGTTCAGCGAGCTGCGCCAGATCGACACGCCGTACAACACGTACATGCACGCCGGGCTGCCCCCGACGCCGATCGCCAACCCGGGGCGGGCCTCGATCCGGGCCGCGCTGAACCCGGCGCCGAACCCGCCGGTCGGCGATCCCGTGTGCATCGACCTGCCGGACCCGTCGCAGTGTTACTACTTCTTCTACGTCCTGGCCGACGAGGACGGGAGGCACGCGTTCGCCGCGACGCCCGAGCAGCACGAGGCCAACGTCGAGGCCGCCCGCGCCCTCGGCCTGCTGTGATCGCGCGGTCGGCCGCGGCCCGATCCGGACCGCGGTCCCGATGAGCGTCGGACGCGTCGCCGCGGTGATCGGGTCGCCGGTCGCCCACAGCCTCTCGCCGGTGATCCACCGCGCCGCGTTCGAGGCGGCCGGCGTCGACTGGGCGTACGTCGCGTTCGAGGTCGCGCCCGGCGACGGCGCCGCCGCGGTCCAGGCGATGCGCACGCTCGGGCTCGGCGGGCTCTCGGTCACGATGCCGCACAAGGCGGCCGCCGCGACCGCCGTCGACCGGCTCGAGCCGGAGGCGATGGCGCTCGACTCGGTCAACACGGTCAGCTGGTCGCGGGACGAGCTCGTCGGATCGAGCACCGACGGCGCCGGTTTCGTGGCGTCGCTGCACGAGGCCGGCGTCGAGGTCGCCGGAGCGTCGGTCGCCGTGCTCGGCGCGGGCGGCGCGGCACGGTCGGTCGTCGACGCGCTCGGCCGGGCCGGCGCCGGATCGGTTGCGGTGGTGAACCGCACGGTGGAGCGGGCCGAGCTCGCCGCCGGGTTGGCGGCGGTCGCCCACGTCGGCGCCGCCGGCGACGTGACACGGGCGGACATCGTCGTCAACGCGACGAGCGTCGGCATGGGCGTCGTGGCCGCACACGCCGGCGCGGGCGATCTGCCCTGCGACCCGGCCCTGCTGCGCCCGACCCAGGTCGTCGCCGACCTTGTGTACCACCCGCTCGACACGGCGTGGCTGGTCGCGGCCCGGCGGGCCGGCGCGACCACCGTCGACGGGCTGGCGATGCTCGTCCACCAGGCCGCCCTCCAGCAGCGGCGCTGGCTCGGTTCGGATTCGACGCCCGACACCGCCGTGATGCGCGCCGCCGCCGAGTCCGCGCTCGCCGCCCGCCCCATCGCCCCCTGACCCCCATCACCGACAATCCCCGGCAATCCCCGAAATCTCGCGATGCGGTCGCGCCGAGCGCGAGAATCCCGGAAGATTTCGGGGGAGGGGGAGCCGGTAGGATCGCCCGGATGCTGCGCTACCTGACCGCCGGGGAGTCCCATGGGCAGGGTCTCGTCGTCGTGGTCGAGGGGCTGCCGGCGGGGTTGGAGATCACGGTCGAGCAGATCCAGGCCGAGATGGCCCGCCGCCGCCTCGGCTACGGGCGCGGGCCGCGGCAGCGCTTCGAGGTCGACGAGCTGACGCTGATCGGCGGGGTCCGGCACGGCCGCACGATCGGGTCGCCGGTCGCCATCGAGATCAAGAACACCGAGTGGTTCCGCAGCGACAAGTGGCACGCGGAGATGGACCCCGCCCCGGGCGCGACCAAGGCGCCGCTGACCCAGGTGCGCCCCGGACACGCCGATTTGGCCGGCATGCAGAAGTACGGCTTCACCGACGCGCGCGACGTGTTGGAGCGGGCGAGCGCCCGCGAGACCGCCGCCCGCGTCGCCGCCGGCGCGCTGGCCAAGGCGTTGCTCCGCCCGCTCGGCGTCGAGGTCATCTCGCACGTGATCCAGATGGGGCCCGTGCGCGTCGGGGACGGCGCCCCGCGCCCCACGCCCGATCAGCTCGGGCGGGTCGACGAGAACCAGGTCCGGTGCTTCGACCTCGACGCCGGCGAGCAGATGATCGCCGAGATCAAGGACTGCGCCAAGGAGGGCGACTCGCTCGGAGGTGTGGTCGAGGTGCTCGGCTTCGGCGTGCCGGTCGGGCTCGGCAGCCACGTCCACTGGGACCGCAAGCTCGACGCCCTCCTCACCCAGGCGGTGATGAGCATCCAGGCCGTCAAGGGGGTCGAGATCGGCGACGGGTTCGACGTGGCCGGCCGCCGGGGGAGCAACGCCCACGACCCGATCTCGTGGGACGCCGAGGCCCACCAGTACCGGCGGGGGAGCACGCTCGCCGGCGGGACCGAGGGCGGCATTTCGACCGGCGAGCTGCTGGTCGTGCGGGCGGCGATGAAGCCGCTGGCGACACTCAACAAGCCGACGCTGGAGACCGTCGACACGGCGACCAAGGAGTCGGCGGTGTCGTTCAAGGAGCGCACCGACGTCACCGCCGTCCCGGCGATGGGGGTCGTCGCCGAGACGATGGTCGCGCTCGTCCTGGCGGGCGAGGCGCAGCGCAAGTTCGGCGGTGACTCGATCGACGAGTTCGTCCGCAACGCCGAGGCGTTCGCGGCGACGCTGTAGGGCGGTAGCTGGGCATGGCGGACACGTGGGACTGCTCCTCCCAGCACATCGTGCTCGTCGGCATGATGGGCGCCGGGAAGTCGTCGGTCGGGCGGGCGATGGCGCACCGCCTCGAGCGCCCGCTGCTCGACACCGACGAGCTGATCGAGGAGCGGGCCGGCAGGTCGGTGCGGGAGATCTTCGCCGAGGCCGGCGAGCCCGCGTATCGGCTGATCGAGACCGATGTCCTGCGCGCCGCGCTGGCCGCCGAGGCGCCGGCGGTGATCGCCGCCGGCGGCGGCGTCGTGCTCAGCCCGACCAACCGCGCCCTGCTCGTCGAGGCCGACGCGCACATCGTCTGGCTGCTCGCCGACGTCGACGTGCTGCTCGCCCGCGTGCGCAACGGCGCACACCGCCCGCTGCTCGACGACGATCCGGAGCGAACGCTGCGGCGGATGTTCGACGAGCGGGCCGGCCTGTACCGGGAGGTCGCCGACGCGATCGTCTCCGTCGACCACCGCTCCGTCCACGACGTCGCCCAGGCGGTGCTGCGATGCTGCGCCTGACCCCGCCACCGGCCCCTCCCGCCGCCGCCCCACCCGTTTGCGTCGCGATTTCGGCGCGGCGGATGTTCACAATCGCGACGCAAACGTGGGGGGATCCCAGGTCCACCGTTTGCGTCGCGATTTCGGCGCGACGGGTGTTCACAATCGCGACGCAAACGTGGGGGGGCGCGGGGTGAGGCGGGTGACCGTGGAGCTCGGTGAGCGGTCGTACGACGTCATCGTCGGCCGGGGTGCGGTCGCCGAGCTGCCGTCGCTCGTCCCGGACAGCGCCGAGCGGGTCGCGGTCGTGACCCAGGCAGGGATCCCGCCGGCGTTCTGCAAGCTCGACGATTGGCTGGGCGGCCGCACCGTCGAGGTGTTCGAGATCGGCCACGGGGAGCAGGCGAAGTCGCTGGCGACCGTCGAGAATCTGGCCGTCGGCTTCGCCGGCTTCGGACTCACGCGCCGCGACGTCGTGATCGGCGCCGGCGGAGGGATGGTGACCGACGTCGCCGGGTTCGCCGCCGCGACGTGGCACCGAGGCGTCGCCGTCATCCACGTCGCAACGTCGCTGCTCGGGATGGTCGACGCGGCGATCGGCGGCAAGACCGGCGTCAACCTGCCCGAGGGGAAGAACCTGGTCGGGGCGTTCTGGCAACCCGCCGGCGTGGTCTGCGACCTGGACGCGCTCGACACCTTGCCGCCCCGCGAGATGCGCTGCGGCCTCGGCGAGATGGCCAAGTACCACTTCCTCACCGGCGACGACCTGCTGGCGATGGAGCTGGAGGAGCGCGTCGCCCGCTGTGTCGAGATCAAGGCCGACGTGGTGGCGAGCGACGAGCGCGAAGGCGGCCGGCGCGCGCTGCTCAACTACGGCCACACGCTGGCCCACGCGCTGGAGACCGCCAGCGGGCACGATCTCGCGCACGGCGAGGCGGTGGCGATCGGGCTGGTCTACGCCGCCGAGTTGGCCCGCGAGTTGGGCCGCATCGACGACGGCCGCGTCGAGGAGCACCGCCGCGTGGTGGCGGGGGCGTACGATCTGATGACGTCGCCGCCGCCGGGTCTCGACGCCGGCGAGCTCATCTCGCTCATGCGCCGCGACAAGAAGGCGCTCGACGGCCTGACGTTCGTGCTCGACGGGCCGCGCGGGGTCGAGGTCGTCACGGGCGTCGACGAGGCGCCGGCGCGCGACGCGCTGGCGAGGATGACGAGGTGACGATGCGTGTCGAGCTGCCGCCGATCGACCACGCCGACCGTGTCCGCGTCGTGCAGACGGCGCTGCGCGACGCGGACTCGGGTTGCGACGCCTTCCTGTACACCGACCTGACCGACGTCCGCTGGCTGACCGGGTTCACCGGCTCGAACGGGTGGGCCGTTGTCCGCGCCGACCAGGTGATCCTCGGCACCGACGGCCGGTACGGCGACCGGGCCCGCGCCGAGACCGCCGGCTCGGGCGCCACCGTCGTCGCCGAGCAGCAGCGGGCCCGGCTGGAGGAGAGGCGCAGGGAGTCGTTGCACGGCGCCCGCCGCGTCGGGCTCGACCCGCGCGCCACCACGCACGCCGAGTGGGGACGGCTGGCGATCGACTTCGACCTCGAGCCGGTCGACTCCGTCGTCAAGTTCCAGCGCCAGATCAAGGACGACGCCGAGATCGCCCGGATCGCGGCTGCGGCCGCCGCCGCCGACGCCGCGCTGGCCGAGGTCGAGCCGATCCTGCTCGCCACCGTCGACGACCCGGTCACCGAGGCCGACATCCGCAACGAGCTCGAGTACCGGATGCGCCTCCACGGCGCCGACGACCGGAGCTACGAGACGATCGTCGCCAGCGGCCCCGAGCACGCCGCCCGCCCGCACCACGAGGTGAGCGACCGCACGATCGTCGAGGGCGACACGGTGATCATCGACGTCGGCGCGCTCGTCGACGGTTATCACTCGGACATGACCCGGTCGTGGGTGATCGGCGACCCGACCGAGCAGCAGCGAGAGGTGTACGGCCTCGTCGCGACGGCGCAGCGGGCGGGGCTCGACGCCGTGCGCGAGCACCTCGACGCCCGCGACCTCGACAAGGTCTGTCGCGATGTGTTCGTCGAGGCCGGCTACGGCGACTGGTATCTGCACGGGACCGGCCACGGCGTCGGCCTCGACATCCACGAGTCGCCGTTCCACTCGCCGGCCAGCGACGAGACGATCATGCGCCACCACGTGGTGACCGTCGAACCGGGCCTCTATCGTGGCGGCTTCGGCGGATTCCGGATCGAGGATCTGGTCGTCGTCACCGAGGCCGGTCATCGGGTGCTGACACATTTCCCCAAACGGCCGCTCTGAACCCGATCGCCCGAACCGCAGCTTGAATGGACCGACATGCCCCAGATCTCCGTCAACGACCTGAAGAACGGCATCACGCTCGAGATCGACCACAACCTGTTCCAGGTCGTCGAGTTCCAGCATGTGAAGCCGGGCAAGGGCGGCGCCTTCGTCCGGAGCAAGATCCGCAACGTCCGGACCGGCGCGGTGATCGACAAGACGTTCAACGCCGGGATCAAGGTCGAGCAGGCGATCGTCGACCGCCAGGACATGCAGTTCCTGTACCGCGACGGCGACGACTTCGTGTTCATGAACACCTCGACGTACGAGCAGATGCACGTACCCCCGAGCGCGCTCGGCGAGGCGACCGACTACCTGACCGAGCAGATGATCGCCCAGATCGCTCAATACGAAGGTGAGATCATCGGAGTCGAGATCGCCGCGGCGGTCGAGTTGGCGATCGCTGAGACCGAGCCCGGCGTCCAGGGCGACCGTGTCTCCGGCGCCCGCAAGCCGGCCACGCTCGAGACCGGCAAGGTCGTGCAGGTGCCGCTGTTCGTCGAACCCGGCGACAAGATCAAGGTCGACACCCGCAGCGGCGAGTACATCACCCGCGTGTGAGCACCGACATCGTGCCCAAGCTCCCGCGACCAGACGAGCGCTCCGACGCCCGAGAGCGCGCGCTGTACCTGCTGTACGAAGCGCACTCGAAGGGCATCGCCGGCAGCGACGCGCTCGCCGCCCAGATCCTCGAGCCCGACGAGCTGACGACGCTGCTCGTCACCGGGGTCGAGGCCCACCGCGACCGCCTCGACGCGGCGATCGCCGAGCGGGCCCAGGGTTGGACGCTGCACAGGATGCCGGTGCTCGACCTCAACGTGCTGCGCATCGCCGCCTTCGAGCTCGCCGAGCGGCCCGACGTCCCCGTCGCCGTCGTCATCGACGAGGCGGTCGAGCTCGCCAAGCGCTTCTCGACCGACGACAGCAGCCGGTTCGTGAACGGCGTGCTGTCGGCGTTGGTCTCCGAGCTCCGTCCCGCCTGAATCCCGGCGAGGGTGCCTTCTCCGGGGCGCGCGATGTTGCGAGAATGGTCGGATGTCCGAGCTGACGGCCGTCGACGACTCGCCCGCGGTCGACGTCGTCGCCGTCGATGACCCGCCCCGCGGCGAACCCGGCCGCGGCGCGGGCCGGGGCCTGGTCGAGCGGCTGACGATCCCGCGTCTCGTCCTGGTCGCCGCGCTGCTGCTCTACATCTCGTACTTCACGAGGCGCTCGCTCGACCTGCACCACGGCCTGGCCACGTCGACCTACGACTCCGCGCTGTACGACCAGGGGATGTGGTTGCTGTCGCGCGGCGACGCGCCGTTCGTGACGCTGATGGGCCGCAACCTGTTCGGCGACCACAGCTCGTTCATCCTGCTGCTGCTCGTCCCGCTGTACTGGATCGCGCCCGGGGCGTGGATCATGTTCACCGCCCAGTCGGCGGCGATCGGCCTCGGCGCGGTCCCGATCTTCCTGTACGGCCGCACGCGGCTCGGCTCGGAGTGGTGGGCGGTCCTCGCCGCGTGCGCGTACCTGGTGCACCCCGCGGTCGGTTGGACGAACCTGGAGAACTTCCATCCCGACGCGTTCCTCGGCGTGCTGGTCGGGTTCGCGGTCTACGCCGCGCTGGAGTCGAAGTGGCGGATGTACGCGGTGTTCGTGGTGCTGTCGCTGATGGTCAAAGAGGACGTGTCGCTCGTGATCGTGCCGCTCGGGATCTGGGTCGCGCTCCGGCGCGACCGACGCATCGGGCTGGTCACGGTCGTCGGCAGCGTGGCGTTCATGGCGGTCGCGATGTTCCTCGTGATGCGCAGCCTGATCGGGGTGCCGACCCGCAACTCATGGCGGATCCCGTTCGGCGGGCCGCGCGGCGTGATCGACACCGCGGTCACCAACCCGACCGACCTCGCCGACCACCTGACGAGCGACGGGCGGCCGTGGTACCTGTGGCAGATGACGGCGCCGTTCGCCTGGCTGTTCGCCCGCCTGCCGAGCGTCGCCCTGGTCAGCGCGCTCGTGCTGTTCACCAACATCCTCAGCACGTTCTGGTACCAGTACCAGATCCAGTACCACTACAGCCTGGTCGCCGTACCGGCGCTGGCGCTCGGGACGGTCCACGCGATCGGCGCGATCAGCGAGCGGCGGGCGATCCGCGCCGAAGACGATCACGGCGTCGTCCGCCGGCTCTGGATCCCGACCCGCGGGCTGGCGCTCGTCGTCCTCGGGACCGCGGCGATGGTCACGTCGTATCTGTGGGCGCCGGTGCCGTGGGGCCGCACCCCGCTCTACTACGGCGAGCCCAACGGCGAGTTGGCCGTGACGGCGCGGGAGCTGATGGCCGGCATCCCCGACGACGCGGTCGTCGCCGCGCACTACCGAGTCACCCCGCACCTCGCCTACCGGACCGAGATCTACCAGTTCCCGACCCCGTTCCGGGTCGTGCTCTACGGGCCCGACGACTCGCTCGGCGGCACGCGGCTCGAGGACCGGGCCGAGCGCGTCGAGTTCGTGATGATCCCGACGAGACAGGACGACCAGCTCGTCGCCGACTGGGCGGCGATCTCGGACGCGTTCGACGAGATCGCCCGCAACGAGCGGTGGCTGCTGTACCGCCGCGACCGCTCCGTCGATCTGCCTCCGCCCGAAAGCCGCTGACCACGCCGGGCTTTTCGATCGATCCTCGGCGATCGGCGGGCGCAGGTGCTACGTTTCGCACTCGACCGTGAAGCGGGTCCTGTGAGGCCCGGACGGAGGAGAACTGATGTCTGCCGACGAGCAGCGAACACAACCGGCGGCCAAACACGTGCTCGGCGCCGACGACGTCCGGCGGGCGATCACCCGCATCGCCCACGAGATCATCGAGCGCAACCGGGGGCTGGTCGGCGTGGCGCTGATCGGGATCCAAACCGGCGGCGTCTGGCTCGCCGATTGCCTCGCCGCCGAGATCGCCCGGATCGAGTCGCCGATCCCGGTCGGGTCCCTCGACGCCTCGCTCTACCGCGACGACATCGGGTTGCGCCCTGTCTCGCCCGGCGCGGTCAGCGACCTGAGCTTCGACATCGACGGGGCGACCGTCGTGCTCGTCGACGACGTGCTGTTCACCGGTCGGACCGTGCGCGCCGCGCTCGACGCGGTCAGCGACTACGGCCGGCCCGCCTCGGTCCAGCTCGCGGTGCTGGTCGACCGCGGCCACCGCGAGCTCCCCATCCGGCCCGACTACGTCGGCAAGAACCTCCCGACGAGCGCCGACGAGTCCGTGCTCGTCGCCGCCGACGGCGTGGTCATCTCATGACCGGCGCGACCGGCACGGTTGTCACCGGCGGCCGCGCCCGCCGGTCGCTGCTGTCGATCGACGAGCTCGGGCCGGCCGGCGTCGCCCGGCTCCTCGACCTCGCCGACCACATGGCCGAGGTCAACCGGCGGCCCAACCCGAAGGTGCCGGCGCTGCGCGGCAAGACGGTCTGCAACGTGTTCTTCGAGGACTCGACGCGCACCCGCCTCAGCTTCGAGACGGCGGCCAAGCGGCTCTCGGCCGACACGATGACGTTCGCCGTCGGGCAGTCGAGCCTCAACAAGGGCGAGAGCCTGCGCGACACGATCGAGACGATCAGCGCGATGGGCGTCGACGCGTTCGTCATCCGCCACGGGTCGAGCGGGGCCCCGTGGCTCGTCGAGAGCTGGACGACGGCCAGCGTGGTCAACGCCGGCGACGGCTGGCACGCCCATCCGACGCAGGGGCTGCTCGACGTGTACACGGTGCGCACCGCGCTCAACCGCACCGGCGGCTTCGACGGGCTGCGGGTGGCGATCGTCGGCGACGTGAGGCACAGCCGGGTCGCCCGCAGCACCTCGGCGGCCTTCCGCGCCCTCGGCGCCGACGTCATCCTCGTCGCCCCCAAGACGCTGCTGCCGCCGGTCGTCGACGAGCCGACCACCGACCGGCTCGACGACGTGATCGGCGAGATCGACGTGCTCTACCTGCTGCGCATGCAGCGCGAGCGGATGCAGGAGGCGCTCGTGCCCAGCCTGCGCGAGTACACGGCCCGGTTCGGGCTCACACGGCAGCGGGCGGAGCGGCTGTCGAAGCACGCGCTCGTGATGCACCCCGGGCCGATGAACCGGGGCATCGAGATGGCGGTCGACCCGAGCGAGTTGCCCGGCGCCGTCGTCACGCAGCAGGTCACCAACGGCATCGCGGTGCGGATGGCGGTGCTGTTCGACCTGCTCGGCTCGGGCGCCGACACGGTGCTCGCGGAAGGAGCGCCCGCATGACGGTCCTGGTCGCCGGCGGCACCCTGATCGACCACACCGGGACCCGGTCCGGCGACATCCGGATCGGCGACGGCCGGATCGTCGAGGTCGGCGAGGTCGGCGAGGCGCTCGTGCCCGGTGAGATGGACGAGGTGGTCGACGCGACCGGTCTCGTCGTCAGCCCGGGGTTCGTCGACCTGCACACCCACCTGCGCGAGCCGGGGCGCGAGGAGGCCGAGACGATCGAGACCGGCAGCCGGGCGGCGGCGCTCGGCGGGTACACGGCGGTCGTCGCCATGCCGAACACCGACCCGACGCAGGACTCGGTGAGCGTGGTCGAGTTCGTCCGCGAGCAGGGGGAGAAGGCGGGGCTGTGCGCGGTGGTGCCGTCCGCGTCGATCACGATGGGCCGGGCCGGCGAGCAGCTCTCGCCGTTCGCCGAGCTGGCGTCGGTCGGCGTGCGGATCTTCACCGACGACGGCAACGGCGTCCAGGACCCGCTGCTGATGCGCCGCGCCATGGAGTACTCGCTCGGGCTCGACATCGTGCTCGCCCAGCACTGCGAGGTCGAGCGGCTGACCGCCGGCGCGGTGATGCACGAGGGGGAGTGCTGCAGCCGGCTCGGTCTCCCGGGGTGGCCGGCGATCGCCGAGGAGCTGATGGTGCACCGCGACATCGAGCTGGTGCGGCTGACCGGGGCGCGGGCGCATCTGCTGCACCTGTCGACGGCCCGCAGCGTCGATCTCGTGCGCGCGGCCAAGGCCGACGGCCTTCCGATCACCGCCGAGGCCACACCGCATCACATCAGCCTCACCGACGAGCTGCTGGCGTCGTACCAGGCGCTCTACAAGGTCAACCCGCCGCTGCGGACGATGGCCGACGTCGAGGCCGTGCGGGCCGGGCTGGCCGACGGCACGATCGACGCGATCGCCACCGACCACGCGCCCCACGCCCCCGACACCAAAGAGCAGCCCCTCGACCAGGCCCCGCCCGGCATGCTCGGGCTCGAGACGGCGCTCGGTGTCTGCCTGGCGCATCTCGACATGCCGCTCGCCGACGTCGTCGCCGCGATGTCGTGGAAGCCGGCGGCGATCGCCGGCCTCGACGGCCGGCACGGCCGCCGGATCGCGGTCGGCGAGCCGGCCAACCTCACCGTGTTCGACGCCGACGAGGAGTGGGAGGTCGTGCCCGCCCGGCTCGCCAGCCGGAGCCGCAACACGCCCTTCGTCGGCGTGCCCCTCCGGGGCCGGGTGCGGCACACGATCTTCGACGGCTCGCTCGTCGTCACCGACGGGAACGCGGTCCGCTGATGCATGAACATCCGATACGATGGATGAATATGCGGCGCACCCTCCCCGACCGCCGACCGAGTTTGTGTGACCGAACATGTCGGATGTCGCGATCTTCGGTCACACAAATCGTGGGGGATTGGGGCGGCCCGGGTTTGTGTGACCGAACATGTCGGATGTCGCGATCTTCGGTCACACGAATCGTGGGGGACGGGGGCGGCCCGGGTTTGTGTGACCGAACATGTCGGATGTCGCGA
>JBFGCT010000017.1:0-37133 GCA_041581055.1 Ilumatobacteraceae bacterium
ATCGTCCACTCGCTCGGGGGGCACATCGACGTCACGAGCCAGCCGGGGGCCGGGAGCACGGTCCAAGTGGTGGTCCCGATCACCGACGACCGGCTGGCGCCAGAGGCCCCTGCGGACGAGCTCCCGCCGACGGCGGGCGGCGCCCGGATCCTCGTCGTCGACGACGACGCCATCGTGCTCGACGTGCTCGAGTCGATCCTCGAGCAGCTGGGCCACGACGTGACGGCCTGCCCGTCGGGACGCAGCGCCCTCGAGTCCTTCGACAGCGAGGAGCACTTCGACCTGCTGCTGACCGACCTCGGGATGCCCGACATGCGCGGCGACGCCCTCGCGGTCCAGATCCGCCAGCGCTGCCCAGGGATCCCGATCGTCATGCTGACCGGGCTCTACGACACCGAGGCGCTCGATCCCGACTGGTCGGTGCTGACGAAACCGATCAGCGTGTCCACGCTCCACGACGCGATCCAGCGGGCCCTGGGCCCGGCGTCTGGCGAACCCCGGGGAACGGCGGCCTTGGCGCCACCCGCGACCTCCTAGAGTCTCGGCAGCCGCCGACGAGATCGAGGAGAGGGCCGTGACCGGCAAGATCGCCGCATCGCTGCAGAACGCCAGCCCCGAGGTCCGCTTCGCCGGCGGCGACGGGCACCACCTGCAGATCGGTCCGGGGCAACCGGCGATCGGCGAGTGGCGGGCCGCCGGACTCGAGCTGCCCGACCTGCCGGCGATGCGCGAGTACCGCGTCGGCCGGATCGTCGGCCAACTGGAGCACTTCGGATACGACGGCGTCATCTTGATGGATCCGATGAACATCCGGTACGCGACCGACACGACGAACATGCAGCTCTGGGTGATGCACAACGGCGCCCGGTACGCCTGGGTGGGCGCCGACGCCCACGTCGTGCTGTGGGACTACTACGGCTGCGAGTACCTGGCCGGGCACAGCCACGTCGTCGACGAGGTCCGGCCGGCGATCGGCTCGACCTACTTCCTCGCCGGGCCGCGCCACGAGGAGCAGGCCACCCGCTGGGCCGCCGAGATGCTCGAGCTGATCCGGTCCCGGTGCGGGGTGAACCCGCGCGTCGCCATCGACCAGTGCCACCACACTGGCTACCGGCTCTTGGAGGGCGCGGGCGTCGAGCTCGGTTTCGGTCAGGAGGTGATGGAGTTGGCCCGGGCGATCAAGGGGCCCGACGAGTTGCGCGCGATGCGCTGCGCGGTGCACGCCTGCGAGACGACGATGGCCGAGATGCAGGCCGCCCTCGAACCCGGGATGACCGAGCGGGAGGTGTGGGCGATGCTCCACGCCGGCAACATCCGCCGCGCCGGCGAGTGGATCGAGACGCAGATCATCTCGTCGGGGCCGCGCACGAACCCGTGGATGCAAGAGGCGTCGAGCCGCGTGATCGGGGAGGGTGAGCTCGTCGCCTACGACACCGACCTCGTCGGCGCGTACGGCATGATGGTCGACATCAGCCGCACATGGCTGTGCGGCGAGGGGCGGGGGCGCGGCGGCGGACCGACCGACGCGCAGCGGCACACCTACGATCTGGCGCGCGAACAGGTCGAGCGCAACATCGAGCTGCTGACGCCGGGCAGAACGTTCCGCGAGCTGACGTTCCGGTCGTGGTTCCCGCCGGTCGAGGACTACCGGCACTACTCGTGCCTGTTCCACGGTGTGGGCCAATGCGACGAGTACCCCGAGATCTACTTCCCCGAGATCTGGGACGAGTGGGGCTTCGACGGCGCGCTCGAGCCCGGCATGGTGCTCACGGTCGAGTCATTCGTCGGCCCGCGGCGGGGCGGCGAGGGCGTGAAGATCGAGAATCAGGTGCTCGTCACGGAGACCGAACCCGAACTGCTCACGACGTACCCGCTCGGCCTCGGCTGAGCGGGCGACGTGATCAGTCGGACGTCGTGGCGGCGGCGGCCTCGTCGGCCGGCGCCTCGCGTGGCTCGGGAGGCTCGCCGAGGCCCATCGCGGCGAAGATCTCGGCCTTGCGGAACTCGAAGTCGTCCTGGTCGACGTCGCCGCCGGCGAACGCCTCGTTCAGCAGCCGGAAGTCCTCCAGGAGTTGGTCCTCGTCCGGTCCCTCATCTTCGCCAGCCTCCTTCTTGGCCGCGCTGCGGCCGTGACGAACGGCTTGCTTCTCCGCCTTGCGCTCCTTCTTGCGAAGTTCGCGCTGGCGCTTCTGATAGGACTGCGGGCTCGAGGCCACTGGAACCGCCTCCTCAGACGACTTTGACTTCGACTGCCTCTGGTCCCTTGCGGCCGGGGGCGATGTCGAACTCGACGGTGTCACCGTCATTGAGCGAGCGTCGGCCGGTGCCGACGATGTTCGAGTAATGCACGAAGACGTCGTCGCCGTCGTCTCGTGAGATGAAGCCGAAGCCCTTCTCATCGTTGAAGAACTTCACGGTACCGGTAGCCATGGTTGACTCCTTGTTGTTGCGGAGTCACACAGTTCGACTCACTCTGCGCGCCAGCCTAGTTGCCGAACGCCCGACCTCCACCGCGGGCCGACTCCGGAAACTGGGAAGCGGAGATCCACCCGTCCCCCGTCGAGCCGGACCACCTGATCAGCCCGCTCCAGCGCGATCGCGCGGTGCGACACGGCGAGAACGGTCATCCCGGACGCGGCGAGGCGGGTCCAGAGGCGCAGCTCGGTTTCCACGTCGAGGGCGCTCGACAGGTCGTCGAGCACGAGCAACTCGGGCGCGTGCGCCAGCGCCCGCGCCGTGGCCAACCGCTGCCGCTGCCCGCCTGACAAGCGGAGGCCGCGCGGGCCGATCATCGTGCCGCTTCCCGCGGGCATCTCCTCGACGTCGGCGTCGATGACCGCCAGCTCGAGCGCGGTGGCCAGCTGGTCGTCGGTGATCGGCCCGAGTCCGATGTTGTCGCGGACGGTGTCGGAGATCAGCTGGGGCACTTGCGCCACGAACGCCGCGTTCGGCGGCACGAAGAACGCCGCACGGTCCTCGACCGGTCGGCCGTTCCAGCGCACCTCGCCGTGGACCTCCGCCCGCCACGCCAACCCGAGGATGGCCCTCAGCAGCGTGCTCTTGCCGGCGCCGACCTCGCCGGTGACCACGACGAACTCGCCGCGGGCGATGGTCAGGTCGATGTCCCGCACGCCGCCGCCGTCGGCGTACGACGCGGTCAGCCCCCGCACGTCGAGCCGTTCCAGCGGCACCCGGGCGGGTCGCTGGTGGGGTGGGCGGACGCGAGTCTCGACCGGGTCGATCGGCAGATGACGGGGCAGCACCGTGTTGTCGGGCTGCTCGTCGGCGACCAGCTTGCTCATCCGCTCGAACGCGACCGTGGCCTGCTTGCGCCGGGCCAGCATCCGGCCGATCATCGTCGGCAGGAACGAGAGCCAGCCGAGGTACGCGGCGAACAGCGCCAGATCGCCGAGGCCGAACGATCCGGACGCGATGGCGCCGGCGCTGACGACCAGGACGAGCCCGAGGCCGACGTCGGCGGCGCCCTGGCTGAACGCCTGGACCCCCTCGTCGAGGACGCGGTCCTTGACCGCCGTGGCGCGACGGCGATCGGCCACGACGGAGAGCCGGGCGAGCAGCGGCTCGACGGCGTCGTTGACCTTCACCGTCGTCGCCGCCGCCATCGTGTCGCCGAGCAGCCCGGTGACCGCCTCGGTGGCGACACGGTCGGCGGCGCGGTACTCCTTGATCCGCCGATCGAGCGTCGTCGTGGCGATCGCCACCCCGAGCAGCGGGATGATCAGGATCGCCGCGGCCCGGAGGTCGGCCGCCCCGAGCAGGAACCCGGCGATCACGGTGAAGGCGAGCCCGCCGGTGACGTCGATCATGCCGTCGACGAAGTTGGCGACGTCGTCGGTGTCGTCTCGGAAGTGGGTGATCGCCGACCCGGCCGACCCGACCGGCTGCCCGGCCTCCGGTCCGCCGCTCGCCATCTGGGCGGCGAGCATGTTGGCCCGCAGCAGCGACTGCATCATCACCCAGAGCTTCGCCCAGATGATCGCGCCGCGGTGCACCGCCGCCATGCGCAACGTCTCGCTGGCCGCGACCGCCGCCGCCCAGCGGTACGTCGCGGCCGCGTCGCCCGACGACAGCGCGTCGTATCCCCTGGCGAGCGCGTATCCGGTGGCGGCCGGCATGACGAAGAAGACGACGAACAGCGTCGAGCCGATCCAGAACTCCCGCGGTCGGTGCTGGATCACCCGCCAGGTGAGCGTCGACACGCCGGTCGCGCGCTTGTCGGCGCTCATGACCGGACCGCCTCGTCCTCGTGTTCGAGCGAGATCGTGAGGAGGCGCCGGTATCGGCTGTCGTCGTCGCCGACGAGCTCGGCCCGTTCCCCGAACTCGACGACGCGTCCGTGATCGAAGACGGCGATGTCGTCGACGCTGTGCAGCGTCGAGAGGCGGTGGGCGATGACCAGCGCGGTGCGGCCCTCGATCAGCTTCGCCACCGCCGCTCCGAGTCGCTCCTCGGTCGCGGGATCGACCCGCGCCGTCGCCTCGTCGAGCACGACGAGATCGGGATCGCGCAGCCAGATGCGGGCCAGCGCGAGGAGCTGGGCCTCGCCGGCGGACAGGCCGGCCCCACCCGACCCGAGCGGGCGGTGGATGCCGCCGGCGGCCAGATCGTCGAGGCCGACCTGCCGCAGGGCGAGCTCCACCGCGTCGTCGGTCGGGCCGTCGTCGAACAGCGTGACGTTGTCGCGCACCGTGCCGCTGAACAACTCGACCTCCTGGGGCACGAGGGCGACCCGCCGCCGGAGTTCGGCGATCGGGATCTCCCCGATCGCGACACCGCCCAGCGAAACCGACCCGCGCGTCGCCTCGATGAGCTGGAGCACGAGTCGCGAGAACGTCGTCTTGCCGCTGCCCGTCCGGCCGACGACGCCGACCGAGCGGCCGGCGCCGATGTCGAGATCGACGCCGCGGAGCACCGGCTGATCGTCGCCGTAGTCGAAGTCGACCGCGTCGAGGCGAACGGCGAGGGCGCCGGGCGGCGGGCTGGTCGATCCGCGGTCGACGATCGTCGGCTCGATGTCGAGCAGCTCTCGGACGCGCGCCATGGCGCCGCTCGCCTTCTGCACGGTCTCGAGTTGATGGACGACGTCCTCCAGCGGGCGGCCGACGAGCAGGACGTACTGATACAGCAGGAAGACGGTGCCGAGGCTGGCCACGTCACGCGATACGAGCCAGGCGCCGACGACGAGCACGAGCACCCAGCCGGCGGCGATGGCCGCCTGCACGAACCACCACATGATCAGGAACGCCCGCTCGCGGCGGGCGGCGCTGCCGACCGCCTCGGTGCTGTCCTCGACGAACCGCCACGCGACGTGGCTCGCCGCGCCGTTCGACCGCAGGTCCTCGGCCGCGTTCAACCGCTCCTCGATGCCGCCGTACACGCGGGCGTTGGCGCCCATCTCGTCCGACGACTCCTCGACGGCGCGGTGACGCTGGCCGACGACGATCAGCGCCGACACCGCGATGTAGACGAGCATGCCGATCGCGATCGGCCACTCGATCACCGCCAGCACGACCACCATCCCCGACACGACGAGTGCCGCGCCGAGGGCCTTGGGGACGACGACGCCGAGGAAGTTCGACACCGCCGTCACGTCGCCGTCGACTCGCTGGATCAGCTCCCCCGGCGAGTGGCTGCGGTGGAACTCGTGGTCGAGGCCGAGCACGTGCCGCGTCATCCGGATCCGCAGCTCGTTCGTCGTCGTCCACGCGACGCGCGTGGCGAGCCAGGCGACCGCGACCGCGAGCGCCTGCGTGGCGACCGCGATCGCCAAGAACAGCAACGCCAGGCCGCGGATCGCAGAGGCGTCGGCCCCCGCCGTTGCCCGGTCGACGATGCTGCGGACGACCAGTGGCCCGGCGAGCGCCAGGGCGGACATGATCGCGACGAGCGCGCCGAGGAAGCCCCAGCGAGCAGCGTCCGGCCGCAGCAGGCGGCCGAGCGCGCTCCAGCGGGCGCGACCGGTCGAGCGCATGCCGACAGTCTCGCCCGATCTGGCCCGCGCCGGCGACCAGGTTTCCCCCTCCCCCATCCCGTTTGCGTCGCGAAATCGGCGGGCCGTCCGCTCACAATCGCGACGCAAACGGTGCGGAATAGTTGACTTCGCAACCATGTTGACCGACGCATGGCCGTGCACCGTCTCAACCACGCTGTCCTCTACGTCCGCGACACCGAGCGGTCCGTCGAGTTCTACCGCGACGTGCTCGGCTTCCGCGTCGTCAGCCAGTTCCCCGGCGCCGCCTTCCTGCAGGCCCCCGACTCGACCAACGACCACGACCTCGGCGTGTTCCAGATCGGGGCCGGCGCCGAGGCCAGCGACGCCGGGAAGCGCACGGTCGGTCTCTATCACCTCGCCTGGGAGGTCGACACCCTCGGCGAGCTCGACCGGCTCCGCGGCGTGCTGCGCGACCGCGGGTCGCTCGTCGGCGCCAGCGACCACGGCACGACCAAGAGCCTCTACGCCAAGGACCCCGACGGCCTCGAGTTCGAGGTGGTCTGGATCATCCCCGCCGACCTGCTGACCGCCGCCGACACCGAACGCCGCGCCGCCGTCGGGCCGCTCGACCTCGAGGCCGAGATCGCGCGGTTCGGCCGCGACACGGTCGGGGGCATCGGGATCTCGTCGCCGGCGCACTCCTGATCCGCCCATCGCGGCGACGGCCGGCTGGCCGGCGGCGGCGATGTCGGACCTTCGACCGTTTCCGCCGATGCCGAGCGATGGAAAGATGTCCCCATGGCACACATCGAGGACGACCTGCGACAACCGGAGCTCGCCGACTGGGCGCGGCCGGCCGGCGCCGACAACTACCGCGAGGACGGCCGCCTCAAGAAGCAGTTCTACGAGGCCGAACTGGCGCGGCTGCAGGAGGAGCTCGTCAAGCTGCAGCATTGGGTGCAGAGCAACGGGCTGCGCGTGTTGGTCATCTTCGAGGGCCGCGGCTCGGCCGGCAAGGGCGGCGTGATCAAGCGCATCAGCGAGCGCACCAGCCCGCGCATCGTGCGCATCGAAGCGCTGCCCAAGCCGACCGAGCGTGAGCAGACCCAGTGGTACTTCCAGCGCTATGTGCCGTTGCTCCCCTCCGGCGGGGAGATCGTGCTGTTCGACCGGAGTTGGTACAACCGGTCCAACGTCGAGTGGGTCATGGGCTTCTGCACCGAGGAGCAGCACCAAGAGTTCCTGCGCACCTGCCCGGAGTTCGAGCGCATGCTCGTGCGCTCGGGGATCATCATCTTGAAGTATTGGTTCTCGATCAGCTACGAGGAGCAGGAGCGCCGCTTCGCGGCGCGCAACGAGGAGCCGCTCAAGCGGTGGAAGCTGTCGGACATGGACCTCGAAGAGCACCGGCTGTATGTCCGCTACTCGATGGCCAAGGACACGACGTTCCAGTACACCGACATCAAGCAAGCGCCGTGGTACGTGGTGCCATCCGATGACAAGCGCCGCGCCCGGCTGAACTGCATCAGCCACATGCTGTCGATGATCCCGTACCAGGACATCGTCCCCGACCCGGTCGAGATCCCGGAGCGGGAGGACCTCTCCTACATCCGGCCGCCGGCGACCGATCAGACATTCGTCGACGAGCTCTACTGAGGCTCACGCGGGGCGCGGCCGCCACTCCGGCCGGGCGACCCGGTCGGCGGCGTCGAGCATCTGGCCGGCGACGGGCTGCATGTCGATCCGCGTGCCGAGCAGGCCGGTCGAGACCCGCTCGACCACGCCCCACTCCCAGATCGCCACCGGGTCGAGGCCGGTCCGGGCGGCGAGCGCCGTCGCCCGGTCGATCGGGTCACCCGCGAGGAGTTCGACGGGGTCTTCGCGCATCAGGACGCCCATGTCGTACTCGGCCTCGGCGAGCAACCCGTCGGGGTCGACGAGCTTGTAGCCGTCGCCGGCCGCCAGCGCGTTCCACTCGTGCACGTCGCCGTGGACGAGCACGGCGCGCTCGTCGTCGTGCGCCTCGATCCGGCGGGCGGCGCACCAGAGCGCGTGGTCGACGGCGCGCTCGGTGCACGGGCGGTCGAGCTCGTCCCAGGTCGTCGTGATGAAGTCGACGAGCCATCGGGCCTTGTCGGCGCCGGTCGGCAAGCCGCTTCCGAGTGCCGGCCGCCAGACCCGTCCGGCGACCGCACAGAGGATCTCGTGACGCCGCCCGATCGGGAGGCGCAGGTCGTGGAGCGACGGCCCGAGTCGCTCGACGAGCAGCGCGCCGCGGGCGACGTCGTCGCGCAGCAGGCCGACGCAGCCGTCTCCGCCCGCCAGCCGCAGCGCCTCGATCTCGTTGCGCGCCGCGTCGCCGTCGCGCGGCACGATCACCTTGAGCACCGCCGGCGACCCGTCGTCGCGAACCGCCCGGGCGACGAACGCCTCCGTCGAGTCCGCGTACGGGCGGCCGACCGTGATCGTCCAGTCGTGCTCGAGCCCGGCCACGAGGTCGGCCAGGCCGTCGAGCCACGCGCCGGCGTCGGCGGCGAGCGCCTTGTTGCGGACGATCTCGGGAATCTCGATCATCGGACGGACCGACCGTCGGCGAGGCCCACCGCGTGGACCGTAGCGCTCCGCTTCGGTCCCGACGTGGCCCGGCCGCACGCCGGCCACGGCAGCGGCGGCGAGGACGGGCTACGGTCGCGCCCGAGCCCGACGCCCGCTGCGAAGGAGGTCCAACCATGTGTGGCTGCCTGGTGCTGTTCATCGGCGCAGCGTTCCCCCGCTTCGCCCTGGTGCTGCTGCAGATCTTCAGCGGCTTCAACGAGCGGGCGTTCGAGAGCTTCTGGACCGGGTTCGTCGGGTGGCTGTTCCTGCCGTACACGACGTTGTTCTACGTCCTGATGGAGAACTGGCAGGATCCGATCGGCGGGTTCGGGTGGTTCGTCGTCGGGTTCGGGTTCGTCCTCGACATCAGCCACTACACGGGCACGGCCCGCAACCGGCAGGACCTGCGCGGCGGCCGGGTGTCCTGACGAGGCCATCGACGCCGTACCGCGGCTACTCCAGTGCTTGCGTCGCGAAGCCCCAGGCCAGCCTGTAGTGCTTGATGGCGTTGTCGTACTCACCGGTCGCCTCGTCCACGGCCGCCTTCTGCATCTCGGCGAGCGCCTTCGTGGTGAACGGCGAGTCGGGCGCCTGAGCGAGCGCCTGTTCGACGGCGGCTTGGGCCAGGCCGTGCGCGGTGTCGACGAGCGCGGCGACCGCGTCGGCCACAGCCGCCGGCGGGTTGTCGACCTTGCCGAGCTCGAGCGCGGCCTTGGAGAAGTCCTGGAAGACCGCCGTCGCGCCGTCGACCAGCGTGTCGTGGTCGATCCACAGCTCCGGATCGAGCGCGTCGTTGATGGCGCCGATCGCCTGCTCGATGTTCGCGTCGCCGGACCCGAGACCTTCGAGCAGGCTCTGCGCGGCCTCCACCTGCTCGCCTGCGCTATTCGCTTCGTCCCACAGTCGGAACTCGATGCCCGGTCCGACGAGCACCCCGTCTTCATGGTCGACGAGGTCGGCGGCATCGCTGACCTGACCCAACACCACATGATCGAGCAACTCGGCGTCGAAGTAACGGATCAGCACGAGATGGTCGGAGACGGTCGGGTAGCGCACGACGGCCGTTCCGTTCGCGCTCAGGTAGTACATGCCGGTGAACTCGACAGCGGCGGCGAGACCCTCGACGACCGGCACGCCGCCGCTGTCCCAGATCGCCGGATACTGATCGGGCGCCGGGTCGGCGCCGAACGCCGCCTGGAAGTCGGGGTCGTTCAGGTCGAACCCCTGGACCATCACCATGTTCTCCCTCACCCAGCAGAAGCTGAGCGGATCGGGGCACTCCGCCGGGTCCGACGTGAACCGCTCGACGGTCACCGACTCCATCGCCGGCGAGCGCTCGACGTGGAACTCCAGGTTCTGGTCGCCGGCGTACAGGTCGATGCCGGTGTGCTCGACCGCGAGTAGCGGCCTGCCGTCCGCGTCGACGAACGCTGCGTTGACACAGTCCGGCGTGACGCCCCGACCGGTCACCGCCACCAGGTCGAGGTCGGGACGCTGATCGGTGAACGAGAACTCGCCGTCGGCGTCGGTGCACGTCCAGTTGTCCGGTGCCAGGAACACCTCGACGTCGGCCAACGGGGCGCCGTCGACCAGGACGCTGCCGGAGACGGTGACGCCGACCCACCACGGGAGCTCGGCGATGTCCTGGTCACCGTCCGGTTCGTGGACGGCCCCGGCGACGCCCGGAACGAGATCGAACTGCGTTGCCTCGGGATCGTCGTCGGTGAAGTCGACCTCCCAGTAGCCGGTCGTCGGATCGGCGACGGTGTGTCGGTCCGCGTCGCCGACCGTGCCCGAGGCACCGATGAAGACGTCGGCGCCCGGTGTCGCGGTGCCGCTCACCGTGTCCGCGTCGTGATCGACCTCGGTGATCGTCAGCGGCGGCACGACCAACTCCTTTGTGAAGCTGCCATCCGAGGCGACCACGACGTCACCGGTGACGATGTCGGCGTCGACGGCCACGTGGAACTCGCCCAGCTCGTCGACGGGCACCACGAGCGGCTCGAGAGAACCGACGGTGAGGGTGACAACCCAGCCGCTGTCCCATCCGGCGCCTGCGACCGCGTTGTCGACGTCGTTCACCACGATCTGCGGCTGGCGCAGCGTGACCTCCGGCGGCGGCGTGATGAGCAGACCGCCGGCTTCGAGCTCGGTCTGGTCGTAGCACCGGCGGTTGCCGATCCGGTCGTACAGGCAGAGCTCGTCGATCGTGTAGAAGCCGGCGACGCTGCCCTGCGACACGTCGATCTGGGCCTCGTACCGACCGTCGAGCGGATCCCCCTCGACGCGGTCGCCGCCCCCGAACGCGCCGATCAGGTGCCCGGTCGGGCTGGTCAACGTGATGCGACCGCTGGTGAGGCCGGACAGGTCGTCGGTGACTCGCAGCGAGAACTCGAAGCCGGCGTCGCCCTCGATCACGTTGACGACCGGTGGCCCGAACTCGAACTCGGTCAGCGTGGGAGCCGTCACGTCCTCGGGATCCGACGCGACATCGACCGTGGTCGGGAACCCGAGCGCGATCAGATCGGCCCCGGTGTACGTGCCGACGTGGCCGACGGCATCGGTCAGCCACAACGACGTGACGCTCCACGGTCCCGCCTCGCCGTACTGCAGGAACGCGATGTCGAACTCGTGGGTCTCGTCCGTCGTGCCGTTCCCACCGAACGAGACCGCACGGTGCTGTGTGCCGCTCGGGGACGCCAGCTCGAGCCGGCCGTACGCGAACCCGGCGAGGTCGTCGCTGACCTGGGCGGTGAAGCCCACCGGTTGGTCGCCTGCGCTCACGTCGATGGTCGCTGGCGTCAGGCTCAGATCGACGAGCTCGGGTGCCTCGGTGTCGGGGTTCGGCGCGCTGACGACGTCGACGGTGAGCCCGCCGAACCCGGCGGCGACCAGCTCCTGGGCGTCATACGTGCGCTCGTGCCCCACCCGATCGCTGATCGAGACGGACGAGACCTGCCACGTTCCCTCGTCGGCGTATCGCGGGAAGACGAGTTCGAACTCGTAGATGCCATCGATGGCGATGCCGTACGTCCTGACCGCAGCGCCAAAGGTGCTCGACCGGGATGCGGCCCCGCTCTCGGAGTGCATCGTCACCTCGCCGACCTCGAAGCCGGACAGGTTGTCGGTGACCCGCAGCGTGAAGGTCGTCGCGTCGGGGCCGAACCGTGTGTCGAGGTTCGCGGGGGCGAGCTCGAGCGCGACCAGGTTCGGGGCGAAGAGGTCCTCGCTGGCCTGCGTGATCTCGAGTAGGCCGATCGCGTGGTCGAGTCCTGCCTGACCGGCCGCGCCCTCGGCGTCGTACACCGTGACGACGACCTCGTACTGGCCGGCGTCGGCGTAGACGTGCGTCCCGAAGACCTGCTGGGAGCCCTCATCGACGGTCCCGGCGAACTCGGTCCCGTCGCCCCAGTCCCACACGACCGTGTGGCCCTCGGAGTCGTGAGGGTCGAAGTACGACGCGGTCAGCACGACCTCGGCGTCCGCGATCGAAACGACCTGGATCGGTTCGACGGTGGGCTCCTGATTGTGGAGCTGGAAGTTGGCGGTGAACACGATCGTCCGATCACCCTCGGCGTCCCGTTCGCCGCCGCCGAACACCATGTCGCCGGGGATCTCGGGCGGTCGACCGTCCGGATCGAAGACCTCGTCGAGGTCGAACGTCCAGGCGCCGCTGCCGTCCGCCGTGACGATCACGTTGCCGTATCCGCCCGCCGACCCGAAGCCGAACAGATCGAGCACGGCATCAGGCGAGGCGGTCCCGCCGATGGTCCAGCCGGAGGGATCGATCCCGGTCACGTCGAACGGTGAGACGACCATGGTCTTGGCCGTGAACCCGTCGGTGACGGTGACGTACTGACCGACCTCGATGTCGAAGTCGATCTGACGGAAGAAGCTGCCGCGATCGAGTCCGATCGTCCGCTCGTACAGCACCCCGTTCCCGGGGTCGACGTCGTCGTCGAACGTGTACGTCGCTTCGTCGCCGAAGAAGTGGTAGCCCTCGATGAAGTCGTGGGTGGCGGAGGCGCCGAGCTCGGCCCGACCCAGCGCCAGGTCGACCGTGTCGCCGAGCGGTGCGCCGCGGTGCAGTTCCTCGAGCACACCGGTGTCGCGGTGCAACAGGTAGAGGCCGGGGTCGTCGCCGAATCCGTGCGGCTCAACGTATCCCGAATCGATGACGTAGATGTCGCCGTTCGGCGCGAGCACCACGTCCTCGGGGCTGCGCATCGCCGCGCCCTCGTAGAGCACGGTGATCGCCCCGTCGGCCGGATCGATCTCCAGCACCGCCGGGGGTTCCATCGACGACATGATGATCGTCCCGGCCGGGGTGAAGACGAAGCCGTTGGCCTGGTAGCCGGTCAGGTCGGCGACACCCTCGTGGCCGGTCCCGTCCGGCAACACCCGCGCCAGTCCGGCGAAGTACACGTACCCGTCCGGTCCGAAAGCGATGCCGTCGGCGGACTGCTCGGAGATCTGCGTCAGCTCGCCGGTCGAGCGGTCGAAGCGGTAGACGCCGCCGCCGCCCTCCCCACTGTCGGCGATGTAGATCGAATCGCCGCGCGGATCGACGGCGAGCCCGATCGGGAACTCGAGCGGGTCTCCTTCGACGAGCACCCACATGTCGCCGGTTTCGAGGTCGAGCTCCCAGATCTGAGCGGCGGCCGAGTTGGCGATCAGCAGGCGTTGTGGGCCGGCGTACTGGATGTCCCAGATCCCGCCGAACGGGAGCCGGTGCTCCCGCAGGTTGCCGGCGGCGTCGTAGGCCCAGATCACGCCGTCGGTCTGCGAGATCAGCAGGTTGCCACGCTCGAAGGCGGCCGGCAGCTCGCCGGCGATCAGGAGGTCGACCGCGTCACCGAGCGTTCCGTCCTGGCTCAGCACGTGCAGCGTGCCCTGCGGGTCGAGCCGGAACAGACCGGCGTTTCCGTTGCTCACGAACACGATCGACCCGTCCGCTTCCAGCGCCAGGTCGGAGAGGTGGCCGAGGTCCTCACCCGACTGCTCCTCGTAGAGCGACGTCACGGCGCCGCTCACGGGGTCGATCAGCAGCACCGCGCGCGGTGCTTCGGCCGACAGCATGACGATCTGGCCGTCGTCGCGGAACACGAACCCGAGGAACTGGTAGTCGGGCAGCGACGGGTCGGCGACGGGGTCGACGACGGTCTGCAGCCCGAGACCCGGGCCACCCGTGTCCTGCCCATCGGGATGCACGCGCATCAGCGGCGCACCCTCGTTGGTGAAGTAGATCCACCCGTCGGGTCCTGGCAGCCCGTCGGGAGCGCGGGCGATCGTGTGGGCGCCCATGTCGGTGAGCTGGATCAGCTGACCGGTCTCCATGTCGTACTTCCACACGCCGGTGCTCTCGTCGGCGATGTACAGACTCGGCTCGTCGGGATGGACGACCAGCCCGATCGGGTGCGGCACCTGGTCGTCGCGGAAGACCTCCGAGATGGTCCCGAAGTGGAGGTCGAGCGCGCTGACGTGGCCTTCGTCGTGGACCGCGATCAGCAGCGTGCTGTCGTCCAGGTACTGGATGTCGTAGTTGCCGCCGAACGGCAACGAGTACGGCCGCAGCTCATCGCTGTTGCGGCTGTACACCCAGATCGTTCCGTCGGTCTGGGAGATCAGGTGATCACCGGCCTCGAAGAAGTTGAGCGCCCGCGGCCCATCGCCGGGCCCTTCGCACTCGAAGCACCAACTGCGTTGGCTTGCGTCGCCGTCGTCATCGAAGACGTGGGCCGACACGTTTGTGCCAGGCAGGAACGGCACTGTGACGATGCCGTCGCCCTGATCGTCGGGATCAAGCACCGATACGTCGGCGGCCCAGTAGCCCGGGTTCTCGTCCGATTCAGCTGCGGACTCGACATTGCGCCAGACATGCTCGAACTCGTTGTTGGCGTTGATGTTCACGTGGGTGTCGGGAGGTGCTTGCCCCTCGATCAGACCCGTCTCGGGGTCGACGCTGTCGATGTTGAGGTCGACGACCGTGAGGACCTTTTGCAGGTCGGGCAGGCCGTCGCCGTCGTGGTCGGCTGTGGTAGCGGTGACGATGTGTCCAGGCTGGAGGTTCCAGCCGACCTCGTTCGGCTCATCGTTGAGGCCCGTTCCGAACTGAGTCCCCCCTGGCCACGGGCTGTGCTGTTCGGAGATCGGTGACGGGTCGATCGTGAAGTCGACGCCGACGCCGTTGGTCGGATCGTCGATCATCAATGAGATCGCCTCGCCTGCAGGCCAGCCCTCACCCCACACGCTTCCGTCCACCGAGGCGGTGATCGTCGGCGCAGGGATGTACTGCAGCACGTGCGTCTGGTCGTTTCCATCGGCAGGATCCGGCTCGACGGCAACGGCCTCGACCGCGAGGCCGGGGCCGAACGGAATGCCGAAGTCCGCCAGCCAGTGACCGGATTGATCGACGGATACCACCAGCGAACCCAGTCCACCACCCTCGTGTTCTGGCACCTCCATCAGGTTGATGTACAGGGTGATGTTTGAAGGCCCTGTTCCGGTCGCCTCGGTCGCCCCGGGTGTGAGCGAGTCGACGGTGATGTCGACGACGGTGTGGACGTTGGTGGTCTCCCCGTCGCTCATGGTGACGGTGTCGCCGCGCATCACGTCGAACGGCGGATCATGGGCCCAGAGGTCGAAGCCATATTCCGGCCCGGGCTGGTAACCCTCGAAGACGAAGCCGGCCTGGCCCGGCCGTTCGATCGTCAGCCACCACCCGGCGTCCGACCACCAGGCGAGGATCTGATCGAAGTCGGGGAAGACCTCGATCTGACGGGGCTCGGGCTCGTCGGGCAGGTTGTAGTCGTGGTGGGTGGCGTCGTGGTCGGGGAGGTCGAGGTCGTTGTAGATGTGAGCCCGGATCTGGGAACCGGGTCCGAGCGTGATCGGGCCGCTGCCATCGCCGCCCTCCCCGGGGATGGAGAGGTCGACGGAGAATGTGCCACCGGACGCGGTGAAGATGCGGTTGGCGTAACCATCCTGGGTCCAGGCGGTGACGTCGACGAGCGCGCCGTCGGGGGCGCGACCGGTGACGATCCCGTCGGTGGGCTCGTTGACTGCGGTGATCTCGAGATCGGCCACGATCACCTGGGCGAGCCACCCGTTCTGGCTGACGACGACGATGTCGTTCGGGGCGGTGGCGAGATCAAGCCCGAAGTGGCCGGATTCGTCGGTGGTCGGTGACGACGCGAACGGCGCGCCGTTGATCGTGACCGCCACCGGTTCGAAGGGCGCCCAATCGTTCCCGAACATGTGGTTGTTGAACGGTGAGACGTGGATGCTCGGCGACACGGCCCCGCGCTGTGTGGCGTCGCCGTCGTCGTCCTGCACTTGGGCGGTGGCCCAGGCGGTTCCGCCGAATTCGGTGAGCACCCCGTCGCCACCGTCCTGTCCCGGGTCGACACCGAAGTCCGCGGTCCAAGCCCCGCCGGTGACGGGGACCTCGCGCCACGCCGACGCGAGGCTCACGTTCACCGCTGGCCCCCCGGGGGTGTCGGGGGTGTCGGTCGTGCCCGAAAGCGTCAGGTTGGATTCGTCGGCCGTGAGGGTGAGGTCGGCGACCCAGAGGTCCTTGTGGATCTCCGGGCCGGGGGTCTCGGGGTCGTAATCGGACAGGACCGTCACGAGCTGCCCGGGCTGGATCTCGAACGGTGTCTCGCCCTCGGGGACGTCACCGAGGTTGACGTTGAACCCCTGATCCCACGGGTTCGGACCCCAGTGCTCGACCGTCGTCGACGCACTGTGGATCGTGGTGTTCTCCAAGTCGTCGCCGGTGCTCACGATCAATTCAACCGGCGCACCGGCCGGCCACTCCTCACCGTTCCCCCACACCTGAGACGGCAGGTGCACCGTGAACCACGGGACGGCGGGGAGGTTGTAGTCGTGGTGGGTGGCGTCGTGGTCGGGGAGGTCGCGGTCGTTGTAGATGTGAGCGCGGAGTTGCGATCCCGGGCCGAGCGTCACCGGTCCGGGGGCCCATGACTGCTCTCCACCCTCGACCGAGAAGTCGACGCTGAACGTCCCACCCGCGGCGGTGGTGACGCGGCTGGCGAAGCCGTCGTCGGTCCAGGCGTGGACGTCGACGAGCGCGCCGTCGGGGGCGACGCCCGACACGGCGCCATCGCTGGGGTCGTTGACCGCCGTGATCTCGAGGCCTTGGACGACGGCCTGGGCGGTCCAGCCGTTCTGGGTGGCGATCACGGTCTGGCCGGGTGTGGTGGCCAGCTCGAAGTCGAGGTGACCAGAGTCGTTCGGGATCGGTGACGGGTCGACCGGGGTTCCGTCGGCGGTGATCGTGACCGGTTCACCGGGCACCCAGCCGTCCCCGAACACGTACCCGTTGAACGGGGAGACGTGGATGTACGGGGAGTTGAAGGTGACCTGGGTGACGTCGCCATCGTCGTCTGGGACTTGGACCGAGTTCCCAGCGTTGCCGCCGAACACCTCCAGCACACCGTCGCCTGCGCCGGCGTCGGGTTCGGGAGCGGTACCGAAGTCGGCGCTCCACGCCCCAGCCGTGACGGGAACGTTGCGCGACGCCGGCGCGGCGTAGACGTTCACCGGTGGCCCCCCGGGGGTGTCGGGGGTGTCGGTCGTGCCCGAGAACGTCAAGTTGGTTTCGTCGACGACGACGGTGAGGTCGGCGACCCAGAGGTCCTTGTCGATCTCCGGGCCGGGGGTCTCGGGGTCGTGGTCGGACAGGATCGTCACGAGCTGCCCGGGCAGGATCTCGAACGGCGTCTCCCCGTCGGGGACGTCACCGAGGTTGAAGTTGAACCCCTGATCCCACGGGCTTTGACCCCAGGACTCGACGACCGTGCTGTCGTAGTACAGGTAGCTCGCCGGATCACCGGTCTCGAACACGTCGTCGTCGTCGACGATCAGCTCCACCGACGCACCGACGGGCCAGTCCGCGCCCTGACCCCAAACATCGAACGGCGCCTGCACGGAGAACGTCGGGTTGGGGACGTGCCAGAAGGCCCACGTTTCGTCGCCGTCGATGTCGGTCTCACCGGAGTTGCCGTTCGATCCCGGCCCGAAATCGGTCAGACCGGTGAAGTCCGCGGTCCAGACGCCGGAGGCGTTGGCCGTCGCCTGAAGACCGCTGCCGCCGTCATGGCTCCACACGTTGATGACGTCGCCTGCGTCAGCGGACCCGGTGACCGTGTTGGAGGCTTCGTCGACCGAGACGATGGCCAGATTCGTCACCGTGTGTGTCTTGGTGGTCGTGCCGTCGGACACCTCGATGAGCGAGCCGACCGAGACCGGCAGACCGTCACATCCCTGCGTGCAGGCGTCATCGGCGAACGTTCCGGCGAGCTCGCCGTCGATGGTGACCGTGACGGTGCTGTCTGGCGAGAACTCGTTGAACTGCACCGTTCCGGACAGCACGACGGCGCTGAACCAGGGGTCGGGCACCCGCCACGTCCAGCGGGTCGAGTCCCCGTCGAGATCATCGATCGCGGCGTATCCCTCGTCGCCGGGTTGGAGGTCGATGCCGACCGTAGCCAGGTCGGCCGACCAGGTCCCGTCCCCCAGTACGGGCACGGGCAGCTCTCCGTCGGGGCCGACGAGCACCGTCGCGTCGATCGGCCCGAGGCCGTCGATGACGTCGTTCGGCTCGTCGATGTTCGTCACCTCGACCGACGTGACCGTCAGGTTCTTGGTGGTGGTGCCATCGGTCGCGGTGATGGTCTGCCCCGGCTCGGCGCCGATGCCCCACGCATCCCACTTCTGTGGATCGTCCGGGTACGGGATCGTGACGATGGGTTCGCCGCCGTCGACCGACAGCGTCACGGGCGCGCCTTCCGGCCACCCCCCGCCGAAGGCGTGGTCATGGCTGCGCTCGTACGTGAAACTCGCCGAGACCTGAGCCTCCACGTGCTCGGTGACCGGTATGGCGAGAACGAATCCGGCGATCAGGCCTACGGCTACGGAGATCGCCCGCAGACGAGTTCCTAGGAGGGCGGACGACATGGCACTTCCCTTCTCGGCATCGGCGTGTTGTCTTTCACGTTCCGACCGGATGCGTCGAGACGCAAGACTCAGTGGTCATCGTCAACGTCAGACCCGCGCGGTGGTCGCCGTCGGCGGGGTAGTGGAGGCGTCCCACGTCGAACTCAGGCAAGCCGGCAAGTGCGAGCGCCCGCATCGGCATCGTCGCTGATCGTCCTCGCCATATCGCAGCGATCATCAGCGGACCTCCTCGCTCAGCGTGGTGCGCGTCTACACCCCCAACCTGCCCCTTGGCCCGCGGGCAGGGAAGAGTCCGATGGCCATCTCACGCGTGGGCGCTGACGGGCCGCGCGCGGTGACACCCGCCGCGCCGCGCCCTCCGATACGCGCCCCGATCCCCCCCGAGAGTTTGTGTGACCGAAAATGTCGACCCCGGACACCTTCGGTCACACAAACTCCGGCCGGCTCGCCCCCCGGGAATTTGTGTGACCGAACACGGCGACCCCGGACACCTTCGGTCACACAAACTCGGGGACGGAGTCAGTCGAGGCGTTCGATGATCGTGGCGTTGGCCATGCCGCCGCCCTCGCACATCACCTGCAGGCCGTAGCGGCCGCCGGTGCGCTCGAGCTCGTTGAGCAGCGTCGACATCAGCTTGGTGCCCGAGCTGCCGAGCGGGTGGCCGAGGGCGATCGCGCCGCCGTTGACGTTGACCTTGTCCATGTCGACGCCGAACTCCTGCTGCCACGCCAGCACGACCGAGGCGAACGCCTCGTTGACCTCGAACAGGTCGATGTCGTCGATCGACATGCCGGTCTTGTCGAGGATCTTGCGCGTCGCCGGGATCGGGCCCTTGAGCATCGTCACCGGGTCGGTCCCGGCGAGGGCGAAGGCGTGGAAGCGGGCGCGGGGCTTCATCCCCAGCTCGTCGGCCTTGTCCCGGCTCATGATCAGCACGGCCGACGCGCCGTCGGTGATCTGGCTCGAGTTGGCGGCGGTGATCTTGCCGTCCTCCTTGAAGGCCGGCTTGAGCTTGGCCAGCGTCTCGACCGTGGTGCCCTCGCGAATCCCCTCGTCGGCGACCATCACCTCGGTCCGGCCGTCGATTTCGACCGGGGTGGGGATGATCTCGCGCTCGAAGCGGCCCTCGTCGCGGGCGACGGCGGCGCGCTGCTGGCTCTGGGCCCCGAACGCGTCGAGGTCCTCACGGGTGAACCCGTACTCGTCGGCGATCATCTCGGCGCCGATGCCCTGCGGCGGGAGGCCGGTCTCGGCGTACCGGTCCTGCTGCTCCTGCGGGAACGGGAAGCCCATGCCCTGGACGATCGAGGCGCCCATCGGCGTGCGGGTCATGACCTCGACCCCGGCGGCGACGACGACGTCGTAGGCGCCGGCGATCACGCCCTGCGCGGCGAAGTGCATCGCCTGCTGGCTCGACCCGCACTGCCGGTCGACCGTCGTCGACGGGACCTCCTCGGGCCAACCGGCGGCGAGCACCGCGTTGCGCCCGATGTTGAGCGACTGCTCGCCAACCTGCATCACGCACCCCATGACCACGTCATCGACCATCGCCGGGTCGAGGTTGTTGCGCTCCTGGAGCGCCTTGAGCGTGTGGGCGGCGAGCGAGGCGGGGTGCCAATCCTTGAGCTTGCCGTTGCGCTTGCCGCCCGGGGTGCGGACGGCGTCGATGATCACTGCTTCGGTCATGTGTTGCTTCTCCTCTGGTTACGCCGGATGACGCGCGGGGTCGGAGCCCGCGCGCGTCAGCGGGGGGTTGGTGGTCGGGTGGTGTCGATCGAGTTGCGGAGGTTCTGTTGCAGCCGGGTCATCACCCACGCGAGCGCCTGGCGCTCCTCGCGGCCGATGCCCCGCCGGAGCTCGGCGCGCAGGACCTCGTCGACGGCGCGCACCCGATCGGCGGTCTCCCGGCCGGCGGTGGTGATGTCGACGAGCCAGACGCGGCGGTCCTCGACGTCGGGCTGGCGCTCGACGAGGCCGCGCGCTTGCAGATGGTCGACGACCGTGCCGATCGCCGCCCGCCCGATGCCGAGGTGGTCGGCGAGCCGGGTCTGGGAGGTCGCGCCGAACTCGGCGACGTAGCCGATCAGGCTGGCCTGGGTGAGGTTGAGGTCGAGCGGGGCGAGCCGGGAGTCGAAGGCCTCGCGCACCAGCCGCGCGGTGGCCATCAGCGTCGACTCGACGCGCGACCACGGTGGCGAGTCGAGCTCGTGGTTGGTGAGGCTGGGCTGGGGCATCGACGCTCGGTCACGTTCCGTTTGGACACATATTGTACGACGCCGTACAATAATCCCTCAGCCGATCGCCGCCCAAACCGGTCTCGTGAACAGCATGCGCAGCAGGTGCGCGCGTCGTCCCGAGGTCGACCAAAGAGGAGCACTCCCGATGACCGACACCGCGACCACCCTGTCCGCCGCCGAGGTGGCCGAGTTCCGCGCCAAGGCCATCGCCTTCCTGGAGGAGCACGCCGCGCCGGGGCGGGGGCAGCCGAGCTACGAGGACGCCAAGGCCTATCTGGCGGCGGCGGCCGAGGCCGGCCTCGGCGGCATCCCCTACCCGGCCGAGTACGGCGGCGCGGGCCTGACCCTCGAGCACGAGAAGATCTGGCGTGAGATCCGTGGCCAGTACACGTTCATGGATGTCGAGTTCATCATCAGCCATGGGATGTGCCTGCCGATGCTCAACGAGTACGGCACGCCGGCGCAGAAGGAGCGCTTCATGGCCGACATCATCGCCGGCACGACGATGTGGTGCCAGATGTTCTCCGAGCCGGGCGCCGGGTCCGACGTCGCCAGCCTCCAGACCCGGGCCGAGCTCGACGGCGACGAGTGGGTCGTCAACGGCCAGAAGGTCTGGACCACCCTCGCCCACCGCTCCGACTACGGCATCGTGATCGCCCGCACCGACCCCGACCAGGTGAAGCACGCCGGCATCTCGATGTTCATCATCGACATGCGCGCCCCCGGGGTCGAGATCCGCCCGATCCACCAGATCGACGGCGGCAGCCACTTCAACGAGGTGTTCTTCACCGACGTCCGCATCCCGAAGGACTGGCTCGTCGGCGAGCTCAACGCCGGCTGGAAACTGGCGACCGCGATGCTGATGTACGAGCGCGTCGCGATCGGTGCGGCCGGGGCCGGGAAGATCAGCACCCCGACGTTCCACATGCTGCGCGACGCCGCGGCGGAGAACGGCAAGCTCGACGACCCGGTCGTCCGCGACCAGCTGATGCAGATCTACTCGATGGAGACGGCGAAGTCGCTCGTCGCGCTGCGCACGCGGGCGGAGATGAAGGCCGGCAAGACGCCGGGCCCCGGCGGGTCGCTCGGCAAGCTGTTCGGCTCGGTCATCGCGTGGAAGATGCGCGAGTTCGCGCTCGAGATCGCGGGGCCGTCGTCGGTTGCCTGGGACGCCGACGACCACCGGGGCGCGGACCGGCAGCGCATCGTGCTCAACAGCTTCCAGTCCGGCATCGCCGGCGGCACCGACGAGATCCAGCGCAACATCATCGGCGACCGCGTGCTCGGCCTGCCGCGCGAGCCAGCCGTCGATCGCGGCGTCCCATTCCGCGAGCTGAAGGTCGGGACGCAGTCGGCCTGAGGGGTCGGACGCGCTGCCGCGTCAGACGGCCTGAGGGGTCGGACGCGCTGCCGCGTCACTCGGCCTGAGGGGTCGAACGCGCTGCCGCTTCAGGCGGCGTCGGGCCCTTCGCCGCGCACGCGGTCGACGGCCTCCATCGCCTCGCGCAACTCGCGCAGCCACTCGTCGGTGTGCCGCCCGACGAGCCGGACGCACCACGCGAGCGCGTCGGCGCGCGACCGCGCGACGTTGGCGGCCACGAGCGTGTCGAGCACCTGCCGCTCCGGCTGGCGCAAGCGCGTCATGACCGGGACGGCGAGGTGGGTGAACAGCTCGGTCCGGTCGCCGATCCGGACGCCCCACGCGACCTTGCGGCCGAACCGGTGCTCGGCCTCGCGGGCGACGGCCATGCGCCGCTCGCGGGTGTCCTCCCGGAACCCGGCGACCCGCCCGGCCGCGGCCTCGGCGCGATCGGCCGTGTTGGCGTCGTCGGGCAGGGGCGGCGCCTCGATGGTCAGGACGACGGTGATCTCCTCGCGGTCGACGTCGATCGTCGGAGCGCCGTGCGCCGTCCACTCGGCGGGGAGGCGGCCGGCGAACCAGGCCTCGACACCACTCGTCTCGGCGGCGGGCTCAGCGGTCTCGTGCTTCATGCTCGCAGCGTACCTGTTTGATTACAGAATTACAAGCTTACGACCTTGCCAATCCCTGCGGCCGGCCCTCGTCGACGAACGGCCGGCTCAACTCGCCGGGAACTCCCGGGGCTCGATGTCGGCGACCACGTCGTAGTGCTCGGGGTGGTCGTGCTTGACGTGATCGACGACCTCGTTGTGGTACAAGAACGAAAGATCGCAATAGGGGCAACTGCGGACGGGCTCGCGTGCGTTCGTCATCACGTCCAGTACTCGCGCGAACTCCCCGACGTGGCAATGGTCCGAAGGCCCACAGTTGGCGCGATCGCGCCGTCACAGCTCCGCAGGGTGCCCGAGCGCCGGACGCGAACGGGCTGACCGCCCTGGCGCGGCCGGGGGCTGGACCGGTTCGATCACCTGCCGGGCGTCGAGCGCGTCGATGTCGGCCCGCACGACCGCGCCGCCCGGGACCGTGGCCGCTTCGGACCAGCGCGCGTGACTTTCGGCCCTGCCCGGGGCCATCGCCGCCGTGGCTTGATCATCGGGAGGGATTCGATCTTGGGGGAAGGAGCGAGCATGACGATGACGAGACACCAGCGCCACTCTGCCTCCGGGACCGAACCGGCGGGGCCCTGGATCGTGGGCGTGGACGGGTCGGCATGCGCGCTCGCGGCGCTCCGGTGGGTCGTGGCGAACGCCGCCGGTCGGGCGACCGCGATCCGTCTCGTCAGCGCGTGGCAGACGCCGATCTACGGGCCGCACTCGATGACGGGTCCGATCGCGGTGCCGTACGACGTCGACGCGCTCGAAGCGGCCGCGCACGACGACGTCGAGCGCCTCGCCGCCGAGACCCAGCGACTCGTCGAGGTTCCGGTCGAACCGGTCATCGTCCACGCCGGTGCCGCCAGCGCGCTGCTCGAGGCGTCGTTGCACGGCTCGCTGCTCGCCGTCGGCAACCGTGGGCGGGGCGGGTTCGCCCGGCTTCTGCTCGGGTCGACGAGCAACCAGTGTGCGACCCACGCCCACGTGCCGACGGTCGTCGTCCCGGTGGACGCGCCGGTCGGTCGGGCCGACCGCCTGCTGATCGGCGTGGACGGGTCGCCGAACTCGCTGGCCGCCCTCGAGTGGGCGCTGGAGTTCGCCACGCCCGGGATGGCGATCGAGGTGACGTGGGTCTGGGACGCGTCGCCCCTCGCAGTCGGCGCCGACCAGTTCTTCTTCCCCGACGCGAGCGAGACCGCCGAGGAGCGGTTCGACCACCTGATCGACCGGGCGACCGAGCGGTTCGACGGCGGCGTCACCGTCGTACGCAGCTTCGTGCGGGGACGACCGCGGTCCGCGCTGGCCGCGGCGGCCGAGCACGCCGACCTCGTGGTGATCGGTGCCCGCGGCCACGGCGCCGTCGGCGCCGCGCTGCTGGGCTCGGTGTCGTCGTGGATCCTGCACCACGTGCCGCGACCGATCGTCGTCGTCCCCCACGACGGCGACGGGACGGGCGAGCCGGACGAGACGGCGTGAACACGGCGAGATGGGCGCTTCGGGCCGGCGATCGGCGAGACTAGGAGGATGATCCGGGTATTCCTGCTCGACGACCACGAGGTGGTGCGCCGCGGCGTGGCGGCCACACTCGACGCGGAGGACGACATCACCGTCGTCGGCGAGGCCTCGCGGACCGCCGACGCGCTGGCCGTGATCCGTGAGTGCAAACCGGACGTGGCGGTCCTCGACGTGCGCCTCGACGACGGCAACGGCATCGACGTCTGCCGAGAGATCTCCTCCGAGTTCGAGGACGTCAAGTCGCTGATCCTCACGTCCTTCGACAGCGATCGGGCGATCGTCGACGCCGGCCTGGCGGGCGCGGCCGGATTCGTCCTCAAGCAGATCCGCAGCAACGACCTGATCGACGCGATCAGGCAGGTCGCCAGCGGCCGGCAACTGCTCGACTCCGCGGAGGTGCGGCTGGCGATCCGACGCCTGCGCGACAGCGAGGAGGGCCGCCTGTACGACCTGACCCCGCAGGAACGGCGGATCTTCGACTACATCGGCGAGGGACACACCAACCGGCAGATCGCGCAGCAGATGTACCTTGCCGAGAAGACGGTCAAGAACTACGTCTCGAACCTGCTGGCCAAACTCGGGATGTCGCGTCGCACCGAGGCCGCGGCGCTCGCGGCGCGGCTGGAGGAACGCCACCGGCACGGCGAGTGACCCGCCGCCGCGGCGGGCTCAGACCGGCACGCGCCACGTCAGCCGCGTGCCGGCCGGCTCGCCGCTGTCGACCGTGCAGGTTCCGCCGAGTTCGGCGGCGCGCCACATCATGTTCGTCAACCCGCCCTGCCGTTTCGGCACCGGAGAGATTCCGACGCCGTTGTCCGCGATCACCAGTCGCAGCGCGACGTCGGCGCGCTCGATCTCCACGGTGACCTCGGTGGCCTGGGCGTGCCGGCTCACGTTGGAGAGACCCTCGGTCACCGTCGCCAGCAGCTGTTCGGCGACGTGGTCCGGCAGGTCGGACAGCGATCCGCTGATCGTCAGTTTCGGCCGGAAGCCGAGATGCTGGGTCCGGACGTCGACGAGTTCGGTCAGCTGTGCCGACAGGCTGCGCTCCTCGCTCGCCCCGAGCCGGAAGATCGTGTCGCGCAGCTCCTTGATCGTGTCGTCGAGCTCGTCGATCGTCGCCTGGATCCGCTCGCCGACGATCGACGGCTCGGCCTGGCCGGCAACCGCCTGCAAACTCATCCCGACGGCGAAGAGGCGCTGGATGACCATGTCATGGAGATCGCGGGCGATTCGCTCGCGGTCCTTGAGCAGGGCGACGTTGGAGAGCGCCTCCTCGCGATCGGTGACGTCGCGGACGGTGGCGATCGTGTACTGCTCGCCGTCGGACATCATCGGGCTGAGGCTGATCTCGACCGGGAACATCGTGCCGTCGGCGTGTTCGGCGAACAGCCTGAGCCCGCTCCCCATCGATCGCGACTCCGGCCGCCGGACGTAGCGGTTCCGATGGCCGACGTGCGCGGCGCGGTGTTCCGCGGGGACCAGTTGCTCGACGGGCGAACCGACGAGCTCGTCGGCCGAGCGACCGAAGATCGCCGACGCCGACGGGTTGGCGACCCTGATCAGGCCCGCGCCGTCGACCAGGAGCAGTCCGTCGGGCGACGCTTCGAGCAGCGCTGTCGCCAACTCGTGCTCGTTCATGAACCGGCTCCCTTCGGCGCGTCGCGCGACTCGCGCCCTGATCGTAGGCAACCCGCGCGGCCGCTCCCAAGGCCCCCGGGCGCACCGCTCCGGCGCCGCCCGGGCGGGACGTCAGACCCGGCTCGCCGTCGTCGAGCCGGCGGGTGCGGCGTCTTCGACCCACGGTGGGCGGACGAGCAGCACCGGGCACGGCGCACGGCGCACGAACCCCGCTGCGGTGCTGCCGATCCGCAGCCGCGACAACCCGGTGCGGCCGTGGGTCGTCGCGACGACGAGTGACGCGCCCATCCGCCCCGCGAAGTCGGCCACCGCGCCCTCCGGGCTCGCACCGTGTAGCACCTCGAACTCGATCTGATGCTTGGAGGCCTCGGCGAGATGGCGGGCGAGCCGGGCCGGATAGGACGACTCGACAACGTGCTCGGAGACGCGCAGCGCCGGCTCGTTGACCTCGACGATCCAGGGCCGCACGCCGAGCTCGATCGCCCACGCGGCGGCCAGCGGCAGGGCCTGCTCGGACAGCGCGCTGCCGTCGACGGTCACGATCAACGGCCCGTCGAGGCGAGCGCTCTCGACGTTCGGCCCCACGACGACGATCGGCCCGTACTCCCGATGGAGCAGATCCTCGGTCACGCTGCCCAGAAGGGCGGCCGAGCGGCCCCTCCCGTGCGAGGACATCACGACGGTGGCTTCGGGGCGCCGCTGGAGCAGCAGCGCGAGCGCACCGGCGACGGTGTCGTCGGTCAGCTCGACATGCGGGATCAGCTCGACATCGTCGACGCCGAGGTCGCGGACACCGTCGAGGACGCGACGGCGGGCATCGACCACGTCGCGTTCGTGCAGCACGACTTCGACGACATCGACGGGCGCGTCACATCGTCGACCGAGCTCGACCGCCACCGCGGCGGCACTCCACGACTCCGGCGAGCCGTCGACCGGCACCATCAGTCGCTGCACCATCGGATACCCCTTTCCGGCCGCGCCACAGCTCGGCGCGTCGCCTGCGTGCGGGCCGAGGACGGTCCCGCAGCTCAAGCATCTCCGACTCTCCCGCTGGCGCACAGGGCCGTTCGTCCCGCGGGACGACGGTCAGCCGGTTCGCACGAACCGGCGCCCGGAGATCGATCGGGGCGAGATCCTGACGAAGAACGGCTTGCGCGACGAGTGCCAGGGGCGCAGCTCGATCTCGAACGCGTCGAAGACGTCGATCCGTCCGTGGATGGTCTCCGCGCTCCCCTTCAGCACCACGCTCCACGCCACGCCATTCTCCAAGTCGGAGTCGTCGGCCTCGAACGCGATGTCGGCCGTTCCGGACACGTGCGACAACTTGGTCCCGACCGCCGTGCGGAACACGATCGTCCCATGGTCGACCACGTAGTTGATCGGGAAGATCTCGACGTCGCCTCCGCTGGCCATCGCGACGCGCCCGACGTCGACCGTGCGCAGCAGCCGCCAGCTCTCCGACTCCGACAGGACCTCGGCCTGCAACCCGTCGGCGCCGACGTCGTCGCCGGTCTGCCCGTCGTCGGTGGGCTGGTCGAGGTCCATCACGCTCATTCCACCACACTCAGACCGGCGCCGGAACCGGTGGGGCGTCGTGGCCGTGCGGGAACATGATCTGCGCGGCGACCACGTTCGTGATGTCGGTCATGTGGTTGGTCAGCGCGACCAACACATCGTCCATCGAGACGACGCCGACCACCTTGCCGTGTTCGACGATCGGGACGCGGCGCACGGCGTGGTGCATGAAGACGTGCATCAGATCCTCGAGCTCGGCTCGGGGATCGAGCGAGACCAGGTCGGTCGACATCAGCGCGTCGACGCGAGCGTCGGACGTGATGCCCTTGGCGATGCCGCGCGTGACGATGTCGCGGTCGGTCACGATGCCGACGGGGCGTTCGTGATCGACGACGATCAACGCCCCGACTCCCTGCGCGGCCATCAGGGCGGCGGCGGCGGCGACGGTCGCGTCACCGCTGATGACGACGGGCTGCCGGACGGAGAAGTCGCTCACTTTCATGTCTTCAGCGTCACCGGCGCCGCGGCGGCCAGGTAGAGCAGAAAGTCCCCGCCCGCCCGCCGACGGTCGCCCGTACGTGCCGGCGGGTCGAATGCCTCTAGCAGAACCGCCGCCGGCGGTCGCACGATCGGGCCATGCCCCAGCGATGGATCGTCGGCAGCGACGGATCCCAGCAGTCGCTCGCCGCCCTCCGCTGGGCGGTCGCCCACGCCGCACGGGCCGACGCCGAGATCACCGCGGTATGCGCCTTCCGCGTTCCGTTGACGTTGTCGATGCTCGCCGCCAGGCGGGGCTTCGACGTCGACCGGCTCGGCATGGAGGCCGAGGCGCGCCATGTGCTCCACGAGGCGATCGAGACCGTCGGCGGGCCGCCGGTGCAGACGCTCGTCGTCGAGGACCACCCGAGCGCGGCGCTGCTCGCGGCGGCCGAGGACGCGTCGTTGCTGATCGTCGGCCGGCGCGGCGGTGGCGGCTTCCGCCACCTGGTCCTCGGTTCGGTCAGCGCGCACTGCGCGACCCATTCCGCCGTGCCCGTCGTCGTCGTGCCGCCGGCGTGGGACTCGGCGCCGTTCTCGTCGGCCGTCGTCGGCTTCGACGGCAGCGGCAACGCCTGCGCCGCATTGCGCTGGGCGCTCGACTTCGTCCCCGACGAGATCCCGGTCCGGCTGGTCATGGCGATCGAGCCGGCGCCGTGGTTGAGCGAGGACATCACGCTGGCCCGCTTCCCTGACGAGGTGCGCCGGGAGGAGCAACGGCTGATCGAGTCGGCCGACGCCGTCGACACCGCCCGTCGGACGGCCCGTGAGGTCATGTTGCACGGTCCGCGACAGGCCCTCGCCGAGGCGACCGCCACGACCGATCTCGTCGTCGTCGGTGCCCGCGGACACGGGCGGATCGGGTCGGCGCTGCTCGGCTCGGTCAGCACGTGGATCCTGCACAACGCGCCGTGCCCGGTCGCCGTCGTTCCTGGTCCGACGGACGGCGAACCGGCGGACGGCGAACCGGCGGCGGGGTCGAGGCGCTAGCTGGGCGGGCAGGGCGCCGGCGGGTCGGGCGCGTCGCTCAGTCGGGGTGCAGGCGCGGCGCGCCTTCGTGGAACTCGACCCCGGGGGCGGGTTCGACGGCGACCTCGGGCGCGTCGTGCGCGTCGCTCGACCCGCGCCAGCCGACCGAGTTGTCAGGGGCCACCTCGTCGATCACGTGGAACCGGCGGCCGGTCACCAGCGTCGGCGCGATCCGCACGAAGTCGGGCTTCTGGCTGACGACCCACGGGAACAGCGGCAGATCCTCGGCCGCGAACATCTCCATCATGCGCTCGATCTGGTGCGCCAGCCCTTTGACCACGACGCTCCACGCCGTGCGCTCGCGGGGCACGTACCCGTCGATCTCGAAGGCGACGTGGTGGTTCAGCACCGCGCCGGCGAGCTTGGTGCCCGGGCCGCTGCGGAACACGATGCCACCGTCGTCGACGACGTAGTTGATCGGGAAGATGTCCGGTTGGCCGGCGATGTCGACGGCGATCCGCCCGACCGATGTCGACGACAGCAACTCCCAACACTGGGCCTCGTCGAGGACTTCGATCCCTGGCTGCGAGCTGGCGTCCATGTTCCCATCTGAGCACATACGCGCCCGTCGGACCAGGGTCCGAGGTCACTCCGGCCGCTCAGGCGGCGCGGCCCGGTAGCGGCACGAGTTGCAGCAGCAAGAGGTCGCGGCCCGACACCCGGCACCCACTCGACACCACGAGCTCCATCGCGATGTCACGCGCGCCTCGCCGGCGGACCGCGCAGGGGCCGAAGGATTCGGCGTCGGGTGAGCGCGCCGCGTGAGCGAGGCACCCGCCGATCGAGACGCCGGACAGCGGCAGGACATGTTGGCCGATCGGCTCTTGGACGAGCTCGTACCGCATGCGGCCGAGCAGCTCCGCGGCGGCGGCGTTCACGTCGACCACGACGCCCGCCGTCGTCACGGTCAGCAGCGCGACCCGGGCGTGGTTGAACACGACCGGTTCCAGCCGGTTCGCCGGCCGCTCGGCGGACCGCGGCGGGAGCGCGAGATCCGTCATCGGCGGCGGGCCCGGGTGCAGTTCTCGGTGTCGGTGACCGACTCGCCGAGCAGCGCGGCGACCCGGGTCGGGACGAGTGCCCCCACGCGGTGGGCGAGGAAGTCGGGCCGGCTGGTCACCCCCTGGCCGCCGTGGTTGTACAGCACCCGTCCGAGCTCCACGGAACGTTCCGAGTCGGCGGGGGACGCCTCGATCACCCGCTCGATCCGGCGGGCCGCGGCGTTGGTCGAAGCGACCGCCGCGGCGAGCTGCAGCAGGACCAGGTCGAACTCCTCCGGGCTGCCGACGACCACCTCGTCCAACCTGGTCACCAGCGCCGGCACCAGCTTGGCGGCCTCGCCTCGGTGACGGTCGAAGACGTCGATCCTGCCGGCGATGGCGATCGTCGTCCATGCGAGATTGGCGTCGTAGCGGCGCCGTTCGAGCTCGCAGTACGCGGCGTGCAGTCTGGCCGGGCAGAGACCAGGCGCCCGCTCGAGGAGCTGCTCCACCGTGAGCCCACAGCGCAGCGCGTTGAGCACGGCGGTCACGTCGGATCGGCGGATCGACACCGGGCGACGCTCGCCGAGCGTCGCCAGCTCGCCGATGAACACGGCCTCCTCCTCGGGGGTGGCCAATCGGTTGCGGCCGACCCACGGCATCCAGCTGGCGTGCTGGTGCCGGGGGGCGCTCGGCGACGGCCCTGGGGTGGGCGATTCGGTCACCTTGGTGGTGATTGGTGGATTCATGATGACTCCTCCGTGAGTCGATGCGTTGCTTCCCATGCGCTCGAGTGTCTCGATCGGGCCCGTGTTGGACGGCTCGTCGTGGCGGCTCACTGCATGACGAACTCGGTGTAGTAGACGAACACGACGTCCTCGCCGTAGTGCGGGGCAAGACCCTCCACGAGCTCGAGGCGGGCGGCCTCGCGGCCCTCGGCGGTGGCGAGCTCGTCGATGCCGCGGCCCGAGAACGTGTGCAGCACGACATCGCTCGCGGCGGCGACGGAGAAGTCATCGGCGCTCCCGTGCCCGAAGTCGACGTCGGGCGACAGGCCGAGCGACACGGCGACCCGCAGGTAGTGCCCGTCGGCGAGGTTCACGTTGACGGCGTCGAGATCGATCACGACGCCGACGTGGTGCTCGGCCTCCTCGGCCTCGTCCTCGGCGCCCTCGGTCGACTCGCTCGACCCCGCCGACTCCTCGGCGACCGCCGCCCCGCCGCCCCCGCCCATCTTCCCGCCGAGCACATACCCGACGCCGAGCAGCACCACGGCCAGGAGCACGGTGAGGATCATCTTCTTCGGACCGGCCTTGCCGGTCGGCTCTGGCTCGTCGCCAGGTGACGTCGTGTCGGGCATCGTGCAAACTTCCTGTTCGCGCCATGTTCGGATCGGTGATGACGACCAGCCGTCCGTGCCGGTCGGGTCTCGACTGTCCGCAGCAGCGCAGCGTGCGCCGGGGGGAGCCCTCCGATTTCTCCGCGATCGGCGGCCCGTCGAGCCTGGTCATACGGTGGCCAACACGACGATCTCGACCCGCCGGTTGAGGGCCAGCGACGCCGGATCGTCGCCGGGTGCGATCGGGTGCGTGTCCGCGTAGCCGGCGGCGGCCACACGGTCGCTCGGCATGCCGCGCCATTCGACCAGGTAGCGCAGCACCGAGGTCGCCCGCGCCGTGGAGAGCTCCCAGTTCGACGGGTAGCGAGACGTCGAGATCGGCCGCGAGTCGGTGTGCCCCTCGATGACGACCGCGTTGGGGAGCGCGGCGAGGGCGTCGGCGACGACGTCGAGGATCTCGACCCCGGCCGGGCGGATCGCGGCCTGTGCCTCGTCGAAGAGCACCGAGTCGGTCACGATCGACACGACGAGCCCGCGCGACTCCCGTCGGAATCCGATCGAGGTCACCAGCCCCGTCCCCTCGGCGTGGGCGCGCACCGCCCGTTCGACGTCGTCGAGCGGGTCGCCGGCGACCTCGACCGCCACCTCGGTCGGGGGCAGCCCGGCTGCGCCGCCCGACGGTATGCCGACGTCGTCGAGATGGTCGTCGTCGGCATCGTCGACATCGGAATTGGCGGGAAGGACGGGAACGACAGCGACGCCGGGTGGGGCGATGTCGCTGTCGACCGTGCTCGGCGGCGCCTCTTGGCCCGGCGGCAGGTCGGCGGCCATCGGCGCCGGGCCCGCGCCGTCGAGCACGCTGGCGCCGCCCTCGGCGAGCGGCCCCGCGCCACCGGAGCCGATGCCGAGGTCGAACGGCGACGAGCCGCCGCCGAGCTCGGCGCGAAACGACTGGGCGGCGATCTCGAGCTTCTCCTTGTTCGGGTCGCCGAGCGCGAACAGCACGAGGAACAGCGCCATCAGCAGCGTCAGCACGTCGGCGTACGGGATGACCCAGGCCTCGTGGTTGACGTGTTCCTCGTGCTCGTCCTCGTGGCGTTGCTTCCCCCGGCTGCCGCTCATCGCTACCCCTCGCTGGCGGCGCGCAGTGCGAGCGCCGTGCTCGGCGGGAGATAGGTCAGCAGCGTCTCCTCGATCACCCGCGGGTTCTGACCGCTCTGGATCGCGAGCACCCCTTCCATGACCATCTCCCGCCCGGCGACCTCCTCGCTGGACATCCGCTTCAGCTTGTTGGCGAGGGGCAACATGATCCCGTTGGCGAGGAACACCCCCCAGAACGTGGCGACGAACGCCGCCGAGATGCCCGTGCCGAGCAGTTCGGGCTCGTCGAGGTGCCCGAGCGTCGCGATCAGGCCCATCACCGCGCCGATGATGCCGAACGTCGGGGCGAAGATGCCGTAGGCCATGCACCAGTCGGCGGCCACCTTGTGCCGCGCCTTCATCGTGCGGATGTCGGTGCGCATCACGTCGGCGACCGCGTCGGGGTCGTTGCCGTCGATCGCCAGCTGGAGCGCCTTCTGCATGAACGGGTCGTCCAGCTCGGCGACCTCGGTCTCCAGCGAGAGGATCCCCTCGTGCCGCGACTTGTTGGCGAAGCCGACGATGCGCTGCAGGCTGTCGGCCGGATCGGGCATCGGCTTGGGGAACACGGCGCGCATGATCGCCGAGACCACCCCGGTCGTGACCTTCATCTCGAAGCTGGCCATCGTGGCCCCGAGCGCTCCGATGATGACGATGAACAGCGCCGGGACGTTGGTGATCAGCAGCACCGGGCTGACCCCCTTGAACAGCCCGCCGAGCACGACCCCGATCAGGCAGACGATCAACCCGATGAACGTCGCCTTCATCGCTCGCCGGCCTGCTGCGTCAACTCGCCCGCCGGACCCGCCGGCTCGGGCGCGGGCTCGCGGAACGGGTCGCCGGGGACGTCGAGCGCCACGATCGGCACGAGCGCCAGGACCCGCGCCCTGAACTCCCCGATCCGCCCCACGATGTCGTCCCCCCGCTCGACGACCACGTACTCGCTCCCGTTCGTCAAGCGGACGACCGTGTCGACGTGCGTGTCGATCCGCTCGATCAGATCGGGGTTGAGGTAGAAGACCTCGTCGTGCCGCAGGCGTGTCAGTTTGATCATGGCGCTTCCGGGTCGGGTGCGACGTCGAGACGCACGTGTGAGCGCAACCGTCCGGTCCGGCGATGAACGCGCAAGGTGGCCGAACCTCCCTGCGACCGACCAGCCGCACCGGACGGTCACGCCGCGTGGACCCCTTCGACGAGCTGTCACGCCGACTCTGGCTTCTCCGTGAACAGCTGGAGCACCTGGTCTGCGCGCTCGACATCCAGCAGCTCGTGCTGAGCAACAACCGGCTGCGGTGGCTCCCGATGGTCACCGAGAACGTCGAGCACCTCGTCGAGGACATCCGCGCCTCGGACGTCGAGCGCATCGCGCTGTCCCGCCGGGTGGCCCGTACGCTCAACCTGGCCGACGACGCCCCGCTCGCCGAGCTGGCGGCGGCGGCGAACGAGCCGCACGCGTCGGCCTGGCGGCGGCATCGCCTCCAGCTCATCGCGTTGCACGCCGAGATCGACGAGCTGGCCACCGCGAACAGCGAGATCGGCCTGCGCGGCGCGGCGACGACAAAGGAGCTCCTCGCCGCGCTCGAGGGCGGCGGCGTCGAGACCTACGACCCGAGCGGCGGGACGCAGACGCTGACACCCGCGTCGCGCATGTTCGACAGGACGGCCTGACATGGCGAACATCTCCGGCCTCTACACGGCGCTGTCGGGAATGCAGGCGCACCGCCGGGTGCTCGACACGACGGCGCACAACCTCGCCAACCAGGCGACCCCGGGCTTTCACCGCCAGCGCGTCGAGCTGCGAGCGGCCGGGCTGGGCGTCACCGCCGGCGTGTTCGCCGGCACCGACAACGCGTTGCTGGGCGTGACGACCCCCGGCGTGCAGCGACTGCTCGACCAGTACGCGGAGCAACGGGCGACGCGCGAGTACGCGGCCCAGGCCGGAACGCAGACGCTGCAGACCAACCTCGACCGCATCGAGTCGACATTCCGCGAGCCGTCCGACGACGGGCTGGCCGCCCAGCTCGACGCGTTCTGGGCGGGATGGTCCGACGTTTCGACACACCCCGACGACCTGGGCGCCCGCACCCAGCTCCTCGAGCGCGCCCAGGGCGTGATCGACGCGCTGCGGGGGGCCTCGACCGACCTCGACGCCGTCGAGCAAAGCGCCCGCGTCGAGGTCGACGCGATCGCCGCCGACATCAACGACCTCGCCGCCCAGATCGCCGACCTCAACTCGTCGATCGTCGCCACCGGGGGGACGGCCAACGACCTGCTCGACCGGCGCGACCTGCTCGTCAACCAACTCGCCGAGCTGAGCGGCGCGGTCGCCCGACCCTCCGCGCTGGGCGCGGTCGACGTCCTGATCGGCGGTCGGGCGATCGTCACCGGCACGACGTCGCAGACCGTCGACACCTCCGGCGGCGTCGTGACGTGGACGATCGACGGCGCCGCGGTCAACGCCGGCCCGAGCCGGCTGCAGGCGTTGAACCAGACGATCGGCGACATCGTGCCCAAGTACCGGGCGGCGCTCGACGGCGTGGCGGCGACCCTCGTCACCGAGGTCAACACGCTGCATTCGGGCGGCTACGACCTGTCGGGCGCCACCGGCCGCGACTTCTTCGACCCGGCCGGGCTCAGTGCGGCGACGATCGGCCTGTCGGGCGATGTCGCCGGTCAGCCGGCGCAGATCGCGGCCGGGGCGCCGGTGTTGCCCGGGCCGACGCCGCCGGGGCCGCTCGACGGCGAGCTGGCCAGGGAGATCGCGGCGATCGCCGACCGCGCCACGGGGCCGGACAGCGAGTACCGGTCGCTCGTGTCGACGCTCGGCGCGCAGGTCAGCGACGCGACCCGGCGCAACTCGGTGCAAGCCCAGGTCGCGCTGAACGCGGCCACGGCCGCCGACTCGGTCGGCGGGGTGAGCGTCGACGAGGAGATGGCCAACCTGATCGCCGCCCAGCGCGCCTACGAGGCGTCGGCCCGGGTGCTGACCACGGTCGACGAGATGCTCGGCGTGCTGATGCGAACGGGAGTGGTCGGCCGATGAGCGGGCGCGGGGGCTGACGATGCGCGTCACCAACGCGATGGTGCTGCGCTCGACGCTGCTCGACCTCAACCAATCGCTCTCCCGCCTGCGCGCGAGCCAGGCCGACCTCTCGACCGGCCGGGTCATCCGCAAGATGTCCGACGATCCGACGCGGGCGACGGACGCGGTCGTGATCCGCGGCGACCTGCGGCGGGCCGAGCAACGGTCGCGCACCGCCGCCGACGCCGAGAGCCGGCTGCGGCTGACCGACTCGGCCCTGGTCTCCGGACTCGACCTGCTGACGCGGGCCAAGGAGTTGACGGTCCGCGCGTCCAACGGCGGGGTCTCGGATCCGGCGGGGCGGGCGGCGATCGCCACCGAGATGTCGGCGATCCGCGACGAGATGTTGTCGATCGCCAACACCACATATCTCGACCGGCCGATCTTCAACGGCACGGCGGCCGGCGCGGCGTACGACTCGTCGTCGGGCGCGTACCTCGGCAACGGCGCCGCGGTGATCAGGGAGGTCGCGGCCGGCACGACGATCGCCGCCAACATCACCGGCGAGCAGGTGTTCGGGACGCAGGCCGGCCCGACCGGCGACATGTTCGCCGTGCTCGAGCGGCTGTCGACGGCGATCGCCGCCGGCGACCTCACATCGATCGCGGCGGAGCACGTCAACCTCGACGACGCCACCGGCCGGCTGTCGGCGGCGACGGCGGAGATCGGGTCGCGGGCGGCCCGGCTCGACGGCATCCGCGTCCGCGCGTCCGCGTCCGAGGCCGACCTGCGCGAGCGGCTCTCCACGATCGAGGACACCGACCTCGCCGAGGGGCTGCTCGGCGTCCAGGCGAACGAGAACGCGTACACCGCGGCCCTCCAGGCGGCGTCGCGGGTGATGCCGGTCTCGTTGCTCGACTTCCTGCGCTGACGCGGGCGCCGCCCGCTCTCGCTCAGCCCTCGCTCAGCCCTCGGACGGCGACGCACTCGGCCGGCGGCCCGCGCCGAGGATGCGGCTGACGATGCCGGAAAGGAACCAGATGAACGAGGCGGCGACCGCCGCACGGGTCAACGCGGTGTCGATGCCCGTGCCGGTGCTCGCCGCGTCGAGCAGGTCGCCGCCGGCGATCAGCAGCGCGAACCCGACCGCCAGCGTGAGCCGGTACGGCCCGAGCGGGCCCCGGCCGCCGGCTCGGCGGACCACGACATGGAACTCGGGCGCGCCCTGTCCGACGCGCAGGTCAGTCACCTCGGTCCCCGAGCTCGACGGCCATCTCGATCCGGCTGCCGTCGGGTGAGGTCACCGCGACGTGCAGGCGGTCGAGAGCGTGTAGCCGGCTGTCCTCGCCGACGGCCATCCGGCCGAGTTCGCCGACGAGGTGATCGGCCGCCTCGGCGAGCAGTCGGGTCGCCGACCCGGCTTCGGGCAGCAGAGGCGATGGCAACGGCGGGGCGTCACCGTCGGCCGAAACGAGCCCGGCGGCGGCCGGCATCGGCGCGGACGGGCCCGCGTCGCGCGGCTCGACCGGCGCGCCCTGCAACGCCGCGGCGGCCGGCATCGGCGCGGACGGGCCCGCGTCGCGCGGCTCGACCGGCGCGCCCTGCAACGCCGCGGCGGCCGGCATCGGCGCGGACG
>JBFGCT010000018.1:0-35010 GCA_041581055.1 Ilumatobacteraceae bacterium
TCGCCGGGGTCGCCACCCTGGTCGCCGGGGTCGTCACCCTGGTCGCCGGGGTCGTCACCCTGGTCGCCGGGGTCGTCACCGGTGGAATCGTCCGGATCGCAGTCCTCGGCGCCCGGGTAATGCTCGGCGAGGCCCTCCTCGACGGCGACACGCACCTCCCAGTTGCAGAAGTCCTCGTCGTCGATCGTCAGTTGGTGGTAGCCCGCCGAGTCGGTGGCCGAGGCCACGGTCTCCATGCCGACCGTCGACGACGACGCCGCGCCGGCGCCGAGGTCGTCGGTGTTCCAGTACGACGTCCACACGGTGAAGTCGCAGACGTCGATGTCGGTGTACGCGAGCTGGACCTCGATCGACTCGTCGTCGTAGCGGCCGACCGCCACCGAGAAGTGGTCGGCGTCGTACTCGTTGCAGTCGTCGGGTGGCAGCGTCGGCGCGGTGAGGTCATCGGGCCAGTCGGGCGGCAGTGGGGGGTGGTCGAACGCCGGCACGGCCGGGATCGCGGGCGGCTCGGGCAGCGGGAGCGTTCCCACCGGCGGAACGCCGACCGCGGACAGGCCCGGGACCCCGGGGCCGTCGTCGACCGGCGCGGCGGCGGCGCCGCCGGACGGCACGAGGAAGGCCAACGGAATCGCCGCGGCGGAGACCGCGCGCGCGACGCGGCGGGGAGTCGTCATGGCGGGTATGGCGGAGCTGGCGGAGCTGGTCACTGGAGGTTCCCTTCGGTCGGTGTCTCGCTGCCGTGCAAGAGCCCGCGCCGCTCCCGAACTTGCACTTTCTTGAGAAACTTTCTGCGGGCGGCCAGAGTGAGGCGGTGATCAGGTGCGCGGCGCTCTCCACGATCGGGGTCGCGCTCGACCTGCCGGCGCCGACCTCGGTCGATCTCGCGCTCTACACGGCGGGATGGCTCGCCGGGTGGTTCCTGCTCTGGCGGCTGCGACCGCTCCCCCCGGCCCGGCCCGGCGCCCGCCGCCCGATCGCCGTCGTCGTTCCCGCGCGCGACGAGGCGGCCTCGCTCGCCAGCCTCCTCCCGCCGCTCGCCGGCCAACTCGCCGAGGGTGACGAGTTGCTCGTCGTCGACGACCATTCCGGCGACGGCACGGCCGAGGCGGCCTCCGCGCTCGGGGCCCGCGTGCTGACGCCCCCGCCGTTGCCGGACGGCTGGCTCGGCAAGCCGCACGCGTGCTGGCACGGCGCGCGGAACACCAGCGCGGCGACGCTGTTGTTCCTCGACGCCGACGTCCGCCCTCCCGCCGATCTGCTCGACCGCGTGGCTCGTGCGCTCGACGAGCATCCGGGCGCCGTCGTCTCCGTGCAGCCGTGGCACGAGACGGTCCGCCCGAACGAGCAGCTGAGCATGCTGTGCAACGTCACCGCGCTGATGGGCTCGACCGGGTTCACACCGTTGGGTCGCCGACTGCGCCCACGCGTGGCGTTCGGGCCGGTCATCGCGATCGAGCGCGACGTCTATGACCGTGCCGGCGGACACGCCGACCCGACGACGAGGCGGATGCACACCGAGGACATCGGGCTGGCGCGGGCCGTCGGCCGGTCGTGCCTGTACTCGGGCCATCCGGACCTCCGTTTCCGGATGTACCCGACCGGCGTGCGGGCGACCGTCCGGGGATGGACGCGGTCGATCGCCACCGGCGCCCGGTACACCCCGTGGTGGGCGGCGCTGCTCGTGCTCGCCTGGGTGTGGTCGTTGGCCGGCGGCTGGGTGGCGGCGCCGATCGTCTACCCGCTCAGCGCGCTCCAGGTGTGGGTGTTGGGCCGGCGCGCGGGGTCGCTCCACCCGGCCACGGCACTGCTGTACCCGCTGGCGCTCGCCGGATTCGTCGTGATCTTCGCCGGCAGCCTCGCCGCCCTGCTTGGCAATCGGCAGGTGGCGTGGAAGGGCCGCCGGGTCGCCACCCGACCAGGTGATTGAATGGTCGGATGAAGTTGGCGCGACCCGCCCTCGTTACGGTCCTCGGCCTGGCCGCGCTGCTGTTCGGCGCGGGCCTGGCCGGCGCGCACGACGACATCGTCTCGTCGGACCCGGCCTCGGGCTCGCAGCTCGACGACCCGATCTCGGAGGTGACGATCGAGTTCGGCGAAGAGGTCGCCGACGTCGAGATGGCGCTGATCGGCCCCGACGACGAGATCGTCGAGCCGACCACGACCCAGTCGCTCACGGCAACCACGGCGCGCATCGAGTTCGCCGAGCTCGAACGCGAAGGCGTCTACTTCGTCCGCTACCTGGCGCCGGTCGTCGACGACGGCCACACGCTCGCCGGGGCGATCCAGTTCACCTACGGCAGCGCGGGCGGGTCGAGCAACCTCGTGCCGATCCTGCTGTTCTGCGCGATCGCGATCGTCGTGCTGTCGATCGGGGCGTACTTCAGCTGGCGGCGGTATCGGGCGATCAGCGGGTCAGACGTCGACGACGATCTTGCCGACGTTGGCGTTTGACTCCATGTGACGGTGGGCGTCGGCGATCGCGTCGAGCGGGAAGTGCGAGTCGACGACCGGCTTCAAGGCGCCGTCCTCGAACCGCGGGATCACCTCGGCGACGAACCGCTGGCAGAGGGCCAACTTGCGCTCCAGCGGCCGCGAGCGGAGGGTCGTTCCGACCCACGTGACCCGCTTGGTCAGGAGCAGGCCCATGTTGACCGGCGCGACGCCGCCACCCAACAACCCGACCTGGACGATCGTGCCGTCGACGGCGATCGCCCGCAGGTTGCGCTCGGCCTCCTCGCCCCCGACGACGTCGAGAATCGTGTCGACCGCCCTCCCGTGGCGCCCGAGCTCCGACTCCAGCGCGGCGAGCCAGTCGGCCGGGCTGCGGTCGAGCACCAGGTCGGCGCCGAGGTCGGCGCAGGCGTCCGCCTTGCCGGGCGAGCAGGTGACGGCGACGCGCGCCCCGATCGCCTTCGCGATCTGGATCGCCGCCGTGCCGACGCCGGAAGCGCCGGCGTGGACCAGCGCCCACCGCCCACTGGTCAGGCCGCCCTGCACGACGAGCGCGTCCCACGCGGTCAGGAACGCCTCGGGGATGGCCGCCGCCTCGCCCAACGCGATGTCGGAGGGGACGGGCAACGCCTGCCGGCTGTGCGTGACGACCTGCTCGGCGTAGCAGCCGCCCGCCTCGATGCCCATCACGCGGTCGCCGACCCCCTGATCGGTGACGTCGGCGCCGACGGCCGAGACGGCGCCGGCGTACTCCAAGCCCGGGATCTCGATCTCGCGTTTGCGGGGGTCCGGGTACAGGCCCTGCCGTTGGAGGAGGTCGGCCCGGTTGAGCGCGGTGTGCGCCACGTCGACGACGATCTCACCGGGGCCCGGCGTCGGGTCGGCGACATCTTCGATCGTGAGGACCTCGGGGCCACCCTTCGAGCGGAGCACGACGGCGCGCATGACCGCCGATGGTACCCGCGGGCCGCGCTCGGCCTTCAGGCCCGCAACTGGGTCGTGGTGGCGCCGGCGACGACGCCCGCAACCGAGCCCGCGCGTGGGGTAGGCACCCGTGCCGCGGCGCCGACGCCCGCACCCGGGCTCGCGGTGGGGGTCCGCGGTTGGGTCCGCGCTGGGCCCGCGGTGGCGCCCGGGTTCGGAACCTCGACGAACCCGGGTGCCGCCGCCCCGCAGGACTGCGACCGCACGCTAGCGATCGGCCGCCGGGCGATGTGCGGAATTCCGGGCCACACGGCGTCGACCGCCGGCGCGACCGCGATTGGGCCGCGAATGGGGCTGCGGTCAGCCTCCGGCGTCGTCGGGGCTCGGCGCGAGCTCGACGAACACCCGGCCGCACTCGTCGCGGATGCAGACGGAGTGCGCGCCCGCCTCGCCGATCCGGACGCGCAGCGTGAACGACCCGTTGGCGTCGATGTCGAAGGTCACCAGTTCGGCTGGTCCGTCGTCGACAGCGATGGCGTCGGTCGCGATGGCCCCGAATCCCAACACCTCGGCGATCTCGTTCTCCGGGCTCCAGATCCGCTCGATCACGACCGGACCGTCCGGCGTGGGCAACGTCGTCGTCGACGCCAGCGCCGAGTCGGGCTCGTACACGACGACCTGATCGGCGGTGTAGACGACGTCGTTCGCGCCGCCGCACGCGCCGGCGGCGCCGAGCGCCAGCAGGGGCGCCAGGCGCACGGCTGCCATCGTCCGCCGGCGGTCAGTGGTCACTGGCCGGGGCGTCGGGGACCGGGTCGTCGGTTTCGACCGGGGGCGGCAGGACGACCTCGTCGACGGCGCGGAAGACCAGGTCGCGGTAGTACGCCATCTCGCGCACCGACTCGCGGACGTCGTCGAGGGCGCGGTGCGCGCCGTGGCCGCGCGGGCGGCGGGCGTCGACCTCGGGGTACCACCGCTTGACGAGCTCCTTGACGCTCGACACGTCGATCGAGCGGTAGTGCAGGTGCTCCTCGATCTGCGGCAGATAGGCCGCGAGGAACCGGCGGTCGGTCCCGATCGAGTTGCCGCACAGCGGGACGGTCGCCGGCTCGGGAACGTGGAGCTTGATGAACTCCAACGTCTCGGCGCCGGCGTCCTCGAGGGTCAGCGCCGAGCTCCTGATCGACTCGAGCAGCCCGGAACGGGTGTGCATGTCGACGACGAACGGGTCCATCGCGGCGAGCACCTCGTCGGGCTGATGGACGACGAGGTCGGGGCCCTCGGCGACGATGGTCAGGTCGTCGTCGGTGATCAGGGTCGCGATCTCGACGATCACGTCGGTCCGGTGGTCGAGCCCCGTCATCTCCAGGTCCATCCAGACGAGCATCGGGGACATCGTAGGCGACGGACGTGCCGATGACCCTGGCATCCGGCGGCGGAACCCGACCGGCGGTCGACCGCACGTCGAGACCGCGATCGGTGCATGATGGAACGGTGACCGCGTTCGCCGCCCTGCTCTCCACCCCCGGCGTCGAGGAGCTGTCGGTGCTGCGCGGCCGCGTCGGGGTCATGGCCTACCACGGCGGAAACCTGGAGCTGATGACCGACGTGATCGCCGAGCGGGTGGCCGAGGCGACCGGCGCCTCGTTGTACGCCGTGCGCCAACCGGTCGGGATGCGCAACCACCTGGCGTCGACGAAGGTGCGCCCCGAGGAGTCGGATCGCCTGGCGGCGTTCATCGACCACATCGACGTGGTCGTCACGGTCCACGGTTTCGGGCGGATGGGGTTGTTCGGCTCGCTGCTGCTCGGCGGGCGCAACCGGCGCTTCGCCGAGCACATCGGGCACGCGCTGCGCAGGGCGCTGCCCGCCTACGACATCCGCACCGACCTCGACACGATCCCGTCGGCGTTGCGCGGCCAGCACCCGCGCAACCCGGTCAACCTCCCGGTCGACGGCGGCGTCCAGATCGAGCTGCCGCCCAGGGTGCGCGGCTCGAGCCCGCTCTGGTGGGACTGGGAGGGCCCGGGGCTGACGCCGCACACCGAAGCGCTGATCGAGGGCCTGGTCGACGCCGTGACCTCGTGGGCGCCCGACTCGGACGACGCGTAGTGTCTTCTCTGCCGCGCGCGACACCGGTCGCCGGCACGAGGAGGAATCGACAATGGCCGAGGGCAAGAAGACGCTCATCAACAACAGCGGCAAGGACATCACGGTCACCCTGTTCATTCGAGACGGGGACAGCCCGCGCGACGAGGGCGGGCACGAGTCGTACGACCTGAGCGCGTCCGCGCCGGGCAACGAGCTCGAGGTCATCTACGTCGGGGACGCGGGGTCCCTGGGCTACGTCTACCTCAACGCGCTGCTGGCGGAGTGGGCCGAGGGCGCGAACATGGTCGGCGTCTCGCGGCGGGTCGTCACCCGGAGCGACGCGTGGGACGACCTGCTCAACACGAACGACACGGTGACGATCGATTCGCTCACGGCCGGCCAGCTCGACGCGACCGGCAGCAACTGACCGTCGCGCGCCGCGCGCGCCGACTCAGAGCGGCAGCTTGACGACCACGACGCCGCCGGGGCCGTCGCCGAGCCCGACCTCGGCCGCTCCTCAGAGCGGCAGCTTGATGACCACGACGCCGCCGGGGCCGTCGCCGAGCCCGACCTCGCCGGCGTGCGCGGCGATGATCCCGCGGGCGATCGACAGCCCGAGGCCGGCCGTGCCGGTGCGAACGTCGCGCGCCGGGTCGGCCCTGGTGAACGGCTCGAAGGCCCGCTCCCGGAACGCGGCCGGGAACCCGTCGCCCTGGTCGATCACGCGCAGCGTGGCATGGCTGCGCTCCTGCTGGATCTGCACGAGCACGACCGAGCCGCTCGGAGCGTGGCGGATCGCGTTGTCGAGCAGGTTGCGGATGACGCGCGCCAGCTGCGAGCCGTCGGCCTCGATGGTCACCCGTCGTTCGGCTTCGAGCAGCAGCTTGACCCCGCGCGACTGGGCGAGCGGGCGAACCGTCTCCATCGACTCGTCGGCGAGCTCGGTCAGGTCGATCGACGAGCGATGGAGCTCGAGCGTCCCGCTCAGCAGGCGGGCGTGGAGCTGGAGGTCGTCGACCAGCGACGACAGCGCGCGCACCTGACGCTCCATCCCGGTGAGGTACATGTCCGGGTCGTCGGCGACACCGTCGCGGATCGCCTCGACCGCCGCCCGCAGCGCGGCCAGCGGGGTGCGCAGGTCGTGGGAGATCGACGACAGCATCAGCGAGCGCTCGCGTTCCACGGCGTCGAGCCGGTCGACCATCACGTCGAACATCTCGGCGGCCTCGCCGAGCTCGTCGTTGCGGATGACGCCGGTGCGCGCCGTGAGGTCGCCGTCGGCGACGCGCATCGCCGCGTCGCAGATGCGCTTCGCGTCGCGGGCGACCGGTCGGGCCATCAGCATCGCCACGATCGCCGCGCCCATCACGGCCGGCACGAGCACCCACATCAGCAGGCCGAGGTCGTGATCGTTGATGAACATCGCCTGGGCCGACACGGCGATCATCAGGATGGCGACCCCCAGCACGGCTAGGGTGGCGGCCATGAAGCGGCGCCCGAGCCGGTTCATCCGGTGGGACCGATGGGTGTACGTGCCCCGATCGGCGGTCGACGCGTCGATGTCGGTCATGGCTCGAAGCGGTAGCCGACGCCCCACACCGTGGTGATCCAGCGCGGGCGTTCAGGATCGGTCTCGATCTTGTTGCGGATCCGGCGGACGTGCACCGTGACCGTCGCCGGGTCCTGCCACTCCGGTGAGGACTGCCAGACCGATTCGAGCAGTTGGGCGCGGGAGAAGACCTGCCGGGGCGAGCCGGCGAGGAAGGCGAGGACGTCGAACTCCTTGGGTGTCATCTCGATGATCGCACCGTCGAGCACGACCTCCCGGCTCAGCGCGTCGATCGTCAGCTCGCCGAACACGAGCGGCGACGGCGAGGCCGGCTGGCGGCCGGCGGTGCGCCGCAGCACGCCGTTCACGCGGGCCGCCAGCTCGCGCGGGGAGAACGGCTTGGTGACGTAATCGTCGGCGCCGAGCTCGAGGCCCGACACCCGATCGGTCTCGTCGGCCCGGGCGGTCAGCATGATCACCGGGATGTCGCTGACGGCGCGCACGCGGCGCAACACGTCGAGGCCGTTGACCCCCGGCAGCATCATGTCGAGGACGACCAGATCGGGTGGGTCGGCGTCGAGCAGTTCGAGGGCGACGTTGCCGTCGGCGGCCTCGGCGACGTCGTGGCCGTCACGGCGCAAGTAGCTGGCGACGACCTCCCGCACGGTCGGTTCGTCATCGACGACCAGCACTTTCGTTCCGGACATGTCATGCAGCCTTGCTGTTGGGTTCGGCGTCGGCAACCGGCGTCGAGCCAGTTTCTCGATTGGTTCGCCAACGGCTCGGGCGAGATCAGACTTGAGCGGCGAACTTCTCGGTCACCCGTGTCAACCGCGCGCACCCGGGATTCGTTCCCGCCTGGCGCTCCGCAGCCGATGTGCCGGGTCGCCGCCCTCAGGGCGCGAGGCGTTCGACCACCCATCCGTCGCCCTCGGGGCGATAGCGGAGGCGGTCGTGGAGGCGGCTCGGGCGGCCCTGCCAGAACTCCCATTCGAACGGGACCAGCCGCCAGCCTCCCCAGTGAGCCGGGCGGGTCACCGCGCTGTCGGCGAACTCCTCGTCGGCGATGATGACGCGCCGCTCGATCACGGAACGGCTGTCGATGACCTCGCTCTGCGGCGACGCCCAGGCGCCGAGTTGGCTGCCGCGCGGGCGGGACGCGAAGTACTCGTCGTTGTCGGCCGCGGCGACCCGCTCGACGCGCGCGCGGACCCTGACCTGCCGATGCAGATCGAGCCATGAGAACACCGCCGCCGCCGCCGGGACGGCGTCGAGCTGACGGCTCTTGACGCTGTCGTAGTTGGTGAAGAAGTCGAGTCCGCGCTCGTCGGCCGCCCGGACGAGCACGATGCGGGCATCGGGCAGGCCGTCGAGGCCGACGGTGGCAAGGGTCATCGCGTTGGGTTCGGCGAGATCGGCGGCGAGGGCGTCGTCGTGCCAGCGGTGCCACTGCTCCATCGGGTCGGCGTCGACGTCGCCGACGTCCAGGCCGGCGGTCTCGTACTGGACGCGGCGATCGCGCAGGTCGGCCTGGCGATCGCGGTCCTGATCGGCGGGCCGGTCGGTCACGCCCGGCTCACGATCCCGCTGGGCCGATCCGCTCGATGCCCCGCATGTACGGCGCGAGCACGTCGGGGACGGTCACCGAGCCGTCCGGGTTGCGGTAGTTCTCGACGATGGCGGCCCACACGCGCGGGACGGCCAGCGCCGAGCCGTTGAGGCTGTGCACGAACTCGGTGCCCTTGATCGGCTTGCCGTCTTCGTCGTGGCGGCGGAAGCGCGTGTTGCAGCGCCGGGCCTGGTAGTCGCTGACCCAGCTGACCGAGGACACCTCCAGCCACATGTCGGCCCCCGGCGCGTAGACCTCGACGTCGTAGCTGCGATGGTGGGCCTGGCCCATGTCGCCCGTGCACATCTCGATCGTCCGGTACGGCAGGCCGAGCCCGGCGATCGCCCGCTCGGACCGGGCGACCATGTCGGCGTGCAGCGCGGGGGCTTGTTCGGGCGTGCAGAACGCGAGCATCTCGACCTTGTCGAACTCGTGGGTGCGCAACATGCCCCGCGTGTCGCGTCCGGCCGAACCGGCCTCCCGGCGATACGACGCGGTCGCCGCCATCACACGGATCGGGAGCTCGGTGTCGTCGAGCGTCTCGTCGCCGTAGATCGACATCAGCGACGCTTCGGCGGTCGGGATGCACCACAGATCGTCGCGCTCGATCGAGTACGCGTCGTCGGCGAACTTGGGGAGCTGCCCGGTCGCGGTGAGCGTGGCGGTGGTGACGAGGGACGGGGGCCGGATCTCTTCGTGGGCGTCGGCGTTGAGGTCGAGGCCGTACTGGCAGAGCGCCCGGGCGAGCGTCGCCCCGGGCCCGCGCTGCATGGTGAACATCGCGCCGGAGATCTTGACCGCCCGCTCGTTGTCGAGGATCCCGAGCGCTGTGGCGGCCTCCCAGTGCGGGACCCGGCGGTGGTCAGGGAACGCGTCGGGCAGGCCGTGCGGGCCGTTGACGACCGGGTTGTCGGCGTCGCTCGCCCCGTCGGGGGCGTCGGGGTGGGGGAGGTTGGGGATCTCGAGCAGCAGCTCGCGCACCTCGCCCTCCACCCGGTCGTGGACGTCGGCCAACTCCTTCTCGGTGACCCCGAGCGCCCTGCTTTCCGCTTGCAGCCGCTCGGCCGTCTCGGTGTCGCCATCGCGTCGTGCCTGGCCGACCTCCCGCGAGAGCGCGTTGACCCGCGCCCGCAGCTCGTCGCGCTCGCCGGTGACGTCGCGCAGCCGGGTGTCGAGCTGCGCGGCGCGGTCGACATCGGCCACCAGCGCCGCCGACCGGCGGCCCATCGCCGCCCGCACGCCGTCGAGGTCGGTCCGCAGAAGCCGCTGGTCGATCACGATGCGGAGGCTAGCCCCCTCCGAAATTCCGCGGGGCCGTTGCGCTGAGCGCAACAATCCGCGAACAGAACCGACGGGGTGCCGCCGCCGTCGCCGAACCCCGCCGAACCCCGCCGAACCCCCGCCGAACCCCCGCCGAAATGTTCGCGAAAGATTGCGCTGGGCGCGACGAGGGCGCGGAATTTCGGAGAGGGGGCGGGGTGGCGGGTGGGTCAGTCCGGGTCGGGGGTGACGGGGACGCGGGAGAACTCGCGCTCGACGTCGGCGGTGGTCAGCGCGTCGTCGTCGGTGCCGGTGATCTCCGCCGTCGGCATCGTGCCGGCCCGGCGGTAGTCGTGCTCGTGCTCGTAGCTCGCCGCCACCCGCGAGAAGAAGATGTACACGACGATCGTCCACAGGAAGATCGAGCCGCCGGTCTTCATGATCGCGCCGGCGATCTGCTGGTCGTCGGTGACGCTGAGGCCCCACACGCGGAACGGGATGTCGTACGCGGAGTAGACCGCCCCGTCGGCGAACGTGAGCCACGCCGCCGGCACGGTCGGCACCACCGACATCAGGAACAGGTAGATGCACGCCCCGAGGGCGCCGATGCGCAGCTCGGGGAACGGCCCGGCGACGGGCATCCACATCAGCAGCGACAGCAGCACGACCATCAGGTGCAGCGCGTAGTGCAGCGGGCCGTTGACCACCGACGCGTTGACGACGCCCGGAACGTGGGTGATCACGATCGCCACGTTGAACAGCACGCCGGCGACGACCGGCCGGCAGAGGGCCGACAGCCGGCGGTAGAGGGCGCCGTCGCCGACCAGCAATCGGGCCAGCCAGGTGGGCGTCGCCAGCAGCGCCAGCGGCGGCAGGAAGTAGCTCAGCATCATGTGCTGGAGCATGTGGGCGGAGTAGAGGTACTCCTCGGAGATGTCGTGCAGCGGCCAGTCCGAGGCGACCCACAGCATCGCCATCGCGGCGACGAAGGCGGCCACGTTGCGGCGGCTGACGACGGGCCCGGCGCCGACGGCCGTCGGGCCGATGACCTTGACCATGTAGACGTACGCGCCGGTCAGGAAGGCGACGAGGATCCAGACCTCTGGATGCCACTGGAACTTCCAGGGATCGGGATCGAGCACTTGAGCGAGCATGACCCTCCCGGGTCAGACGGCCATCCTGCGGCCAGGACGACCAGCGTGGTTCATGACCAGAATTGGAACGTCGCCAGCGCGGCGATGTACACCCCGAGCGCGAGGATCAGCCCGGTGTAGAAGCACCAGCTGAAGATCCGGTTGTCGAACTTGAGGTGCATGAACACCGACACGACGCTGATGAACTTGATCGCCATCAGGATCAACAGCGCCGGCAGGAAGAACGCCCCGATCTCGGCGTAGCTGATCGCCACCTCGAGACCGGTGATGAACGCCAGCGCGAACGCGATCTTGATGTAGTAGATGTCGGGCTTGTGGTCGGTGTGGGCGTCGTACTCGTGGGGCTCGCCGCGGCCGGCGGGCTCGTCGGCGCCGGATGTCGCGGGTTCTGCGGCTGTCGCGTCTGTGCTCATGATCAGGCCGGAATCAGGTAGACGAGGGTGAAGATGACGATCCAGACGATGTCGACGAAGTGCCAGTACAGGCCGACCATCTCGACCGTCTCGGCCTTGTCGCCGTGCACCTTGTCCTTGCCGAGCATCGCCATCAGCGAGATCAGCATGATGATGCCGACCGACACGTGGACGCCGTGGAAGCCGGTCAGCGTGTAGAAGCTGGACGAGAACAGGCTCGTGGTGTACCCGAGGCCCTCCCGGTAGAACGTCGTGAACTCGTAGACCTGGCCGGCGATGAACAGCCCGCCGAGCAGCGCGGTCACCGTCAGCCACAGCCGCGTGTTGCGTTCGTCCTTGCGCCCCGCCGCCGACACGGCGAGCACCATCGTCAGCGACGACATCAGCAGCACGAAGCTCGACGCCGACGTGAACGGGATGTCCCACAGTTGGTCGGGGCCGAGGTTCTCCGAGTGCCGGTTGCGGTACAGCATGTAGGTCGAGATCAGGCCGCCGAAGAGCAGGCACTCCGACCCGAGGAACAGCCACATCGCCAGCTTCGTGTTGGACAGCCCGGTCGAGGTGTGGTGGATCACGTGACCGTCGGCGGCGTGCCCGATGCCGTGGTCGCGGAGTTGGCTCTCGGGAACCCCGCCGTGGGCCGCGGGATCGTACGGGGTGCCGTCACCTTCGGTCGGCTCGGTGGGGGCGTCGATCGTCACGTCAGCCACTGGCGACCAGCTCCTTGCTCGAATCGCCGCCGTCGGCGGGCGGGTCGTAGTCGGTCTCGTGGGCGTCGGCGCCCTCGAGCAGCCAACCGTAGACCGCCATCAGCACGATCGCCGCGCCGGCGGCGATCAGCAGCACGTTGTACAACACCCCGTAGGCCATCACCGGAAGCCCGAACGCGAGCACGATCGGCCAGTACGACGGCGCCGGGAGGTGGATGTGGGCGTCGGCGTTGGCCTCCTCCTCGGCGATGACCTGCTCGCCGGTCATCCGCTGCACGTACTCGTGCTGGTCGCCCTCGCCGACGTCTTCGTACTTGCGGTGGAAGAACTCGTCGAGGGCGTGCACGGTCGGCGTCCGGTCGAAGTTGTGCTCCTTGGGCGGGCTGGTGGTCAGCCACTCGAGGCTGCGGGCGTCCCACGGGTCGGCGGGGGCCGGCGGGTGCTTGCGGCTGACCCACACGTTGACGAGGAACACGATGACCCCGATCGTCAGGATGACCGTGCCGATCGTCGCCACCATGTTCCAGAGCGCGCCGTTGAAGAACCCCTCGCCGGCCCGGTAGTCGGTCCAGACGTACATCCGGCGGGGCTGGCCCTGGAGGCCGAGGATGTGCATCGGGCCGAACGTGAGGTTCATGCCGATGATCATCAGCCAGAAGTTCCACTTGCCCAGCCGCTCGCTGAGCATCCGCCCGAAGGCCTTGGGCCACCAGTAGTACATGCCGGCGAAGAGGCCGAGCACCGCCCCGCCGAAGAGCACGTAGTGGAAGTGGGCGACGATGTAGTACGTGTCGGTCTGCTGGGTGTCGGACGGGGCGACGGCGTGGGTGACCCCGGAGAGGCCGCCGACCGTGAACTCGACGATCAGCCCGACGGCGAACAGCATCGCGGTGGTGAACCTCAGCTTGCCGCCCCACAGCGTCAGGGTCCAGTTGACGATCTTGACGCCGGTCGGCACGGCGATCGCCATCGTCGCCACCGAGAACACGGCGACCGAGACCGGGCCGAGGCCCGAGGCGAACATGTGGTGGGCCCAGACGCCCCAACCGACGAAGCCGATCGCCGCGCCGGAGAACACGACGAACGGATACCCGAACAGCGGCTTGCGGGAGAACACCGGAAGCACTTCGGAGATGATGCCGAACGACGGCAGCACGAGGATGTACACCTCGGGATGGCCGAAGATCCAGAACAGGTGCTGCCACAGCAGCGGGTCGGCGCCGGCCTCGACCGAGAAGAAGGTCGCGCCGAAGTTGCGCTGGAACATCAACAGGAACAGCGCGACGGTGATGACCGGCATCGCGAACAACAGCAGGAACTGGACCACGAGGGCCATCCACGTGAAGATCGGCATGCGCATCAGCGTCATCCCCGGCGCCCGCATGTTGAGCACGGTCACGATCAGGTTGACCGCGCTGGCCAGCGAGGCGATGCCGGTGATCAGCAGGCCGAGCACCCAGAAGTCGATGCCGTTGGTCGGCGAGTACGGCACCGCGCTGTTCGGCGCGTACATGAACCAGCCGCCGTCGGCCGCCCCGCCGAGGATCCACGACGAGTTGATGAAGATGCCGCCGAACAGGAACACCCACAGGCTCAGCGCGTTGAGCCGCGGGAAGGCGACGTCGCGCGCCCCGATCTGGAGCGGGAGGAGGAAGTTGGCGAACGCCGCGGCCATCGGCATCACGAAGAGGAACACCATCGTCGTGGCGTGCATCGTGAACATCTGGTTGTACTTCTCGGCCGACAGGATCGTGCCGTCCGGCTGCGCCAGCTGAAGCCGGATCAGCCCGGCCTCGATGCCGCCGATCAGGAAGAACGCCATCGCCGCGACGCCATACATGATCCCGATCTTCTTGTGGTCGACCGAGAACGCCCACGCCCGCCACCCGGTGGTCTGCACCGGCCGGCGGAGGTAGCCGTACGTGGACGACGCGGTCACCGCGGGGACGGCGACGGCGGTGGAATCGGCTGGGCGTTCGATGATGACCATGGGTCAGCGAGCTCCAATCACTTGCGCTCGAGCAGGTAGGCGATGAGGACGTCGATCTGATCCTCGCTCAAGGCGAGGTACGGCATGCCGCGCGGCAACCCGTCGGTCGGACCGAGTTTCTCCGGGTCGGTGTACATCGGCTTCTTGGCCGGGGCGTCGCGCAGCCATTCGCGCAGGTCCACCTCGTTGAGGCACTCGTCGGTGACGCCGGCCAAGTACTTCTCGCCGAACGTCGCCGGATCGGAGTTCCAGACGTCGTCGCGGCACGCCGGCGCCAACGTGTCCCAGCTCGCGCCGGCGAATGTGTTGCGGGTCGAGAACTTGGTGAGGTTCGGGGCCGCGCCGGTCCAGATGTTCAGGTCGGGACGGGCGATGATCGGCTCGCCGTCGGCGTCCTCGAGGCCGTCGACCTGATGGCAGCGGGCGCAGTTGGTGATGAACGCCTCCTCGCCCTCCGCGGCGGCGGTGTCCGGCGCCGGCGGGACGTACGCCGCGTTCTGGTTCGCCTTCCAGGCGTCGAAATCGGCCTGGTCGAGCGCGACGACCTCCATCCGCATGTTGGCGTGCGACAAGCCACAGAACTCGGCGCACTGCCCGGCGTAGATTCCCGGCTCGTCGGCGTTCATCCGCAGCGTGTGCACGCGCCCGGGGACCATGTCCTTCTTGCCGTTGAGTCGGGGGATCCAGAACGAGTGGATCACGTCGCGGCTCGTGCCGCGGACCAGCACCTTGGTGTCGATCGGGATGACCATCTGCCCCGAGGTGACGATCGGCTCGTCGATCCCGCCGCACCCCTCCTGCACCGGATAGTCGACCTCCCACCACCACTGCTGGCCGGTGACGTTGACGACGCATTCGGTGTCGCTGGTGTTGGCCAGGTCGAAGATCGTCTGCCACGTCGGGATCGCGACGCCGAGCAGGATCACGGCGGGCAGGATGGTCAGGCCGATCTCCAGCGCCGGCCGGCCGTGCGTCTGCTTGGGGATCGGCTGCCCGCGGTCGCGGTAGCGGACGACGGCGTAGCCGATGACGGCGAACACGACCACCCCGACGACTCCGGCCGCCAGGAACACCTTCCACTGCAGGTCGTGGATCTGCTGGGCGTTCGGCCCGGCGGGATCCCACGTGTCTTGGGGCGCGTCGTTGGCGCATCCGGCGACGAGGGCGCCGACGAGGGCGAGCAGTGCCAGGCGGGAGCGGCGGGTCACGGACTGGACCGTACTGATCGATCGGGGATCGCGCCCGCTCGCACGTTCGTGACTCACGGCACGACCAGCTCGAGCTCGGCGGACTCGACGCCCGGGACGAAGAAGTGATAGCCGTCGTCGGAGACGATGCTCGGCACGCCGATCGTGACCGTCAGCATCTGCGCCCCGCCCTCGTCGACCAGCGTCGTGCACCGCTGGTCGCGGGCGTTGCGCTCCTCGGCGTCCTCGGCGTCGGCCTCGGAGGCGGCCGGCCCCAGGTCGAGCGACAGCCGCCGGTGCTCGGACATCTCGTTGTGGAAGATGATGTTGGTCGGATTCGAGCGGGCGAACGTCAGGCGGTCGACCGGGTCGCCACTCGAACCGGGAACCCTGGCTTCGAGCACGCCCTCCTCGGTGAGCGTGATGTTGGCCGCCACGTTGGACTTCGCCCCGACGGTCTGCGAGGCGTTCTCGTCGGCCTCGAACTCCTCGGGGCTCTCGCAGATCGGCTCCTCGGGGTCCTCGGCGAGCTCGCCGACCGTCTCGTGCGCGTGGATGTCGCGCTGGCCGTCGATGCCCGCCGCCGCGCCGCCGGCGACGATGCCGACGACGGCGAGTGAGCACACCGCGCCGATCGCGCCGGTCTTGATGCTCGGCCGGTAGGCGAACAAGAACGCCGCGGTCAGCACGAAGAAGGCGACGACGCTGAAGGCGACGACCGTGTTGGTCTTCGACAGCCAGAGCATGATCCGGCTGAACGCGTACACGATCGTCCCGACGCCGACCGCGCCGAGCATCGGGAACTCGAGGGTGTTGGAGATTCGGCTGCGGACCTCGGCGTTGAACGCCCGGTCGGCGGACGCGCCCTCGGCCCAGGCCTGCACGGTCCACTGCGCGCCGGCGGCGAGCACGACGATCACACCGATCGTGAAGATCGCCTGGTAGCTGACCAGCCCGACGACGGTCGTGACCGCGCCGAAGGCGAGCACGAGCGGCCAGATGCTGCGTTCGGGCGCCGGGAGCGCGGCGCCGCATGTCGCGATCGAGTCGCTGTCGGCGGCGACGTTGGAGTCGTGGAGGAACATGTTCATCGCCGTGAGGAAGGCGAGGGCGAGCGCCGCCGACACGAGCCCGACCGTGCCCATCACGCCGTCCTGGGTCAGGCCGTAGGCGATCGCCGAGAGCGTCGCCAGGACCGTGGCGCCGATGAGGAGTTTGGAACCGGTGGTGATCATTCTCTAGAAGCTCAGATCGATGGTCACTTGACGACGTAGACGACGAACCAGATGGCCGCGTAGATGGCTGCGACGGCGTACCAGAAGATCGCGTGGGCGGTGAGCAGCTCGTGGTCGACCCGCCCGCCGAGGTAGCGGAACGCGGCGACGGCCGTGAACGCCAGCCCGGCGATCAGCAACACGATGAACATGCCGGTGATCGCGTAGAACATCGCGGCGTACGTGCCGTCGGCGATGCCGAGGCCCATCTCGTGGAAGATGAAGGCCTGCGCGTTGACGATCAGCAGCACCACGAGGGCCAGGCAGCCGAGGGCGAACGCGGCGTGCGGGCGATCGTTGTGCTTGGCCGACCACAGCGCCCACTGGGCGAAGACGCAGACGCCGACGAACGCCAGCAGCATGACGTTGCTCGGCACCTCGGGGATGGTGACGCCCTCGGGCACCCAGTGCCCCTCGGCGTCGATCGCCTCGGTGCGCTGCACCAGCCAGACGCCGAGCATCCCGCCGGTCAACATCGCCATCGCGACGGCGGCGAGGCTCGACCCGACGAGCAGTTGGTTGCGCGGGGCCGGGGCCGGCCCAGCCGGTAGGGACTGCATCAGGCCTCACTCCCCTCGAGCGGCTGGTTGCGGGCGTCTGGCATCAGGCGTCACTCCCCACGGCGGCGGGCGTCTTGAGGTCGAGACCCGGCTCGGCCGAGCGGACGATCGGGACATCGACGTAGTTGTCCGCCGGCGCCGGCGACGTCGTCGCCCACTCGATCGTCTGGCCGTCCCACGGGTCGTCGACGGCGCTGGCGGCGCTGGCGGCGGCGCGGACAGCCATCGCGAGCAGGCCGACGAACCCGACGACGGTGAACGCCACCAGGCCGTGACCGGCGACGACCAGGATGTTCCACACCTGCAGATCGGAGTCGTCGTAGACGAGGCCCGCCGGCTGGTCGAGGAAGCCGGCGACGTAATGCGGGAGGCTCGCCAGCACGGTTCCGACGAACCCGAGCGCGGCGAGGCCGGCCACCTTGCCGGTCGGCAGCGTGGCGCCCCACAGCTTCGGCGCCCAGTGGGCGATCCCGCCCAACACGCCGAGCACCGAGCCATACGCCACGTACACGAGCGCCGCCTCCTCGAACACGGTTCCCTGCAGCCCCATGTCGTCGATCGCGAACAGCGCGTTGCCGAGCATCCCGGTGAACACCATGGAGAACCCGAGGAAGGCGAGGAGGAACGCGGCACTCACGTTCGGGCGCACCCCCGGCTGCGGGATCGCCAGGAACAGGCCGAGTCCGAGCACGATCGTCATCCCGAGGATCGGCAGCCCGTTGAACAGCAGGTACGGAACGAGGTCGTCGAACTTGTTGCCCAGGTCGTCGAGGTTGACGCCGGCGCCGGACCACGGCAGCGAGAAGATGTTCTGCTGGGTGACCGCGGCGAAGGCCGCGAAGGCGACGAGCGCCAGCCCGCCGAAGAACACGCCGCGGGCGGGCGTGCGGCGGCGGAACGTGACCGGCAACAGCTCGACGAACACCCCGATGGCCGGCACGGCGAGCAAGAACGACGTCGGCTGCGTGAAGACCCACCCGGCCCAGCGCACGATGCCCTCGTTGCCGCCGAACCCGGTGCGGGCGTTGCGGTGGTCGAGAAAGAGGTAGGCGAGCGTCCCGACGAGGACGGGCAGGACGAGCAGCAGCCCGAGCGAGTACACGAGCACCGACCAGCTGAAGAACGGGACGCGGCGCATCGTCATGCCGGGCGAGCGGGTGGTCAGGATCGTCGTGGCCAGCGATCCGGCGGTCGCCGCCAGCCCGAGCGCCATCAGGGCGTGGGCGGCGATGAAGAGGTCGACCATGTCGCTCTGGCCGCCCGACGTGCCGCCGTCGTTGCCGAGCGCGACGACGGCGAGGACCAGGCCGCCGAACCACATCCACAAGCCGGCGCCCGCCAGGCGGGGGAAGGCGAGCGCGCGGGCGCCGAGCTGGAGCGGCACCACCGCCACCCCCAACCCGAGCGCGAGCGGCAACATGGCGCCGAAGATCAGTCCGACCCGCTGGGCGTCGACCAACTGGGCCCACGAGTCGACGGCGAGCAGGCTGTCGGCGCCGTCGACGCGCTCGATCGCGAGCAGGATGTTGACGGTCACGACGGCGGCCAACCCGAGCAGGCCGCCCCCGAGGTACAGCCGGCCGATCCGCTTGTGGTCGGTCGACGCGAGCCAGTCGGCGAGCGCGTGGAGGGGGTTGGCGCCGGCCCCGGCGGCGTCGGTGTCGCCCGGCGTGACCGCAGCGGCCTCGGGGCTGGAATCGATGGTGGTCATGCGTGGTTCGGGCTCGTTTGACGGTGTTGGCGATGAGGCATGTGGCGACACGTGCGCCGGAGACGCGCACGACGGCCCGAGACTAGTTGCACGAGCCGGTTTTGACGGAAATCCACACGTTTTCGCCCGGCCGGCGGATCGCACGAGCGCACGAACGAGCGGGCGGCGACCACCGGCTACAACCCGGAGCGCACGAGAACGTCGACGGTCATCGCGCCGAACAGCAGGGTGACGTAGGTGATCGAGAAGCCGAACAGCCGCATGCTGTTGGCCGGCGTCGGAGCCCGGCCGAGCGCCACCGTGCCGCCGAGGAACACGCCGCCGAGGATCGCCGCCGTGAGGCCGTAGATCCATCCGAGGTCGGCGACGGGGACGAGGGCCAGCGTGGTCACGACGAGCGCCGCGGTGTACCACACCATCTGGCGCACCGCCTGGGCGAGCGGGACGACCGACGGCAGCATCGGGACGTCGGCGGCGCGGTAGTCGTCGGCGTACTTGACCGCCAGCGCCCAGAAGTGCGGGGGCGTCCAGAGGAACATCGCGACGAACAGGAGCACCGGCGTCCAGCTCAACGAGTCGAGCACCGCCGCCCATCCGACGAGCACCGGCATCGCGCCGGCCGCCCCGCCGATCACGATGTTCTGGCGGCTGGTGCGCTTCAGCCACAACGTGTACACGCCGATGTAGAACCCGGCGGCGCCGAGCGCCAACGACGCGGCGAGCAGGTTCGCGCCGACCCACAGGACGGCGAACGCGGCGACCAACAGCACGAGCGCGAACACCAGTGCGCCGCGCGGCTGGATCACGCCGGTGACCAGTGGGCGCGACTGCGTGCGCACCATGATCGCGTCGATGTCGCGGTCGACGTACATGTTGACGGCGTTGGCGCCGCCCGCCGCCAGGGTCCCGCCGATCAGCGTGACGACCACCAGCCCCCACCGCGGCCACCCGCCCTCGGCGAGCACCATCGTCGGGATGGTCGTGACGAGCAGCAGCTCGATGATCCGCGGCTTGGTCAGCGCGATGTACGCCCCGAGCACGCTCGTCGGAGTGCGTCGGGGGCCGTGGGCTATCCCGCCCGGCGCCAGCCGGGAGGGAACGATGGGACGACTGCCGACGGCCATGATCGCCTCATCGTACGGGTCGGAGGGAGACACGGCCAACGCGGGCGCGGCCACGGCCGCGACCCGCGGCGCCGGCGGGTGAGCCAGGCGTCGTCGCCCGGCTCGCGGCGCCCGGCGCGACCGTTGTGTTTCCGGCGGGTCGCGGCAGACTTGGCCTGTGCCGACGACGCTCGAACCGACCAGGGAGGTCACACCCGACGTCGACGACGTCGCGGCGACCGACCGGCCGTGGATCGTGATCGTCTGGAACGACCCGGTCAACCTGATGAGCTACGTCACGTTCGTGTTCCAGAAGCTGTTCGGCTTCTCGCTCGAGAAGGCGACCGAGCTGATGATGGACGTCCACGAGAAGGGCAAGGCCGTCGTCGCCCGGGCCTCGCGCGAGGAGGCCGAGATGCACGTCTACCGCCTCCACGAGCACAGCCTGTGGGCGACGATGGAGCAGGATCGATGACGGCCGGCGATGGATGACGATGGATGACGGCGGAGCGGCGCGGGGACGTGGCGATGGGTGAGCGCAGCTTCGTCCCGCCGGTGCGCCGCGTCGAGGGCGGCTGGGCGATGTCGTTCGACGATGACGAGCGGGATCTGCTCGTGCGGCTGATGGGCGAGTTGCGCGGGCTGCTGGCGAGCGAACGGTCGAGCGCGTTGCTGGACCCGCTCTTCCCGACCGTGTATCGCGACGACGCGGCGAAAGAGGCCGAGTACCAGCGCCTGATGCGCGACGAGCTGGTGTCGAGCCGCCTGGCGGCGATCGACACGGTGCTCGCCACGGTCGGACCGGGCGGTCCGGCGGTGATCGACGAGGAACAGACGATGGCCTTCATGCAGGCGATCAACGCCGTTCGAATCGTGCTCGGCTCGATGCTCGAGATCGACGAGGACGACGACGAGCTCGACGACACGCCCGAGCATCACCTGTACACCTTCCTCAGCTGGGTGCTCGAATGGACGGTGCGGGCGTTGTCGCCGAACCGCTGACCGTCGAACCGCCGACCGCCGACCGCCGACCGCCGGCCGGACGGGCGCCGGCGGTCCGAGTGTTGCGCTCGTGTGACGATCGACTCGAAACGGCAAGATCGCGACGAAGCGCACGTTCGCCGTCCTACTGTGAGTGAGATGAGCGCTGTGAGTGAGATGAGCGCGTGTCGCCACCGCGGGAACACCGTCGCGGCCACCGAAGCGGCGCGGTCGATCTCGGCCCAGGCGGTCACGTTCCGTTTCCCGGCGCGACGGGAGCTCGATTGACACAACGGGCGGTACGAGTCATCCTCGTCGAGGACCACGCGATGGTGCTCGACGCGATCCGCGAGGCGCTCGCCCAGCGAGCCGAGATCGAGGTGTGCGGGTCGGCGACCTCGTCCCACGAGGCGATCGGACTCCTGACGACGATGGCCGCCGACGTCGTCGTCACCGACCTCCAACTCCCCGACGGCCGGGGGACCGACCTCGTCCCGCACGCCAGCCGGGTCCGCCCGCCGATCCCGGTGTTGCTGATCACCGGCACCGACGACCGAAAGGGCATCGAGGCGGCGCTCTCGTCCGGTTGCGCCGGGTTCGTCAGCAAGACGCAGGGGTTCGGTCAGCTCGTCGACGCGGTGCTCGCGGTCGCCAACGGCGCGGCGGTGTTCCCCGCCTCGCTGCTGTCACGCACGCTCGGCGGCGAGCGCGCCACGGGCGAGTCGAACCTGTCGCGCCGTGAGCTCGAGATCCTCCAGCTGCTGGCGTCGGCCCGATCGGTCCCCGAGATCTCCGCCAGCCTCCACCTGTCGGTGCACACGGTCCGCAATCACGTCAAGCAGGTGCTGACCAAGCTCGGCGCCCACTCCCAGCTCGAAGCGGTGGTCCTCGCCGCTCGCCAGGGGCTCGTCGAAATCAGCTGACGCGCCGGCGGCCGCTCGTCACGTCACCGAGCCCCGCCGGCGCAGGCGGGTCAGCCCGCTGCGGGCGTCGTCTGCGGTCATGCCCGCCAGCGCCGCGACCTCGTCCTCCGACGGCACGTACTGCTCGTCGATCAGCGCCAACCGGCCCCGGGCCCGCAGCACGTCGACGTCCTTCTCGGGGTCGTCGACGCCGACGCCCGGACCGTCGGACGGCTCGGCGCGGAGCATCGCCTCGGCGAGCTCGGCGGGGACCGCCGGGGCGATCAAGAACCCCTGGATCCGGTCGCAGCCCATCGCCAGCAACAGCCGATGTTGCTCGACCGTCGTCACGCCCTCGGCGACCGTCGTCATGCCGAACGCCGCGCCGAGTTCGATCGCCGCCCGGACGATCGCCGTCGCACCGGTGTCGATTCCGACGTTCCGAACGAAGGATCGGTCGATCTTCAGCACGTCGGCGGCGATCCGCTGGAGATGGTGCAGCGACGAGTACCCGGTGCCGAAGTCGTCGAGCGCGATGCTCGCCCCGAGTTGCCTGACCCGCGCGAGGTCGGCCAGCGCGCACGGCTCGCGCTCGAGCGCGTGGGTCTCGGTCAACTCCAGACAAAGCCCGGCCGGATCGGCGCCAGACCGGGCGACCTCGTTGTACACACGGCCGGCGAAGTCCCCGTTGCGCAACTGGCGCGCCGACACGTTGAGCGCCAGCGAGGGCGCGTTCTCCCCGTATCGGCGCTGCCAGCGGGCGAGCTGTGCGCACCCCTGGGCGAGGACGAAGTCGCCGATGTCGACGATCAGGGCCGTTCCCTCGACGGCCGGGAGGAACTCGCTGGCGCAAACCACTCCGTCGTCGGGATGGTTCCACCGCAGCAGGCCCTCGAACCCGGCGACCCGGCCGCTGTGCGCGTCGCGTATCGGCTGGTAGTGCAGCGCCAGCTCGTCCGCCGCGAATGCCCGCGCGACGTCGGGCACCAGCCGCAGCCGCTCCCGCGCGTCGTCGCGCCCCGGCGTAGCGTGGACGACCGGCGACCGGGTGCTTCCGGCGCTCGCCCAGCGGGCGGCGTGCACGAGTTGGTCGACGGAGGCGGCGGCCCCGCGCTCGGGCACGAGGTCGGTTCTCCCGACGACGAGGCTCAGTTCGACGTGCGGGATCCGCTCGCACAGCGGCTGGTCGGCGAGGGCGGTCAGCTGTTCGGTGAGCTCGTCCAACTCCGTCGGCGATGTCCCCGGCGCGTTGACGACGACGAACTCACCGGTCTCGCCGACCGCCACGAACGCGCCTGGCGTCACCGTCGTCCGGATCGCTCGCCCGAGCATCCGCACGACCGCGTCGGCGTCGTGCGCGCCGTACCGCTCCCGGAGCTCGTCGACGTCGAGCACCTTGGCCATCACCATCTGGGTCCCGCGGGCGGCGTCGAGGTCGTGCTCGCAGAGCTCGTCGAGGCGGCGCTCGAGCTCGGCGCGGTTCGGCAGCCCCGTCACGGCGTCGTGGGTGGCGACGAAGTCGTATTCGGCCCGGACGCGATCGAGGTCGCGCTCGGTCTGGACCAGCGCGGTGACGTCGCGAAGCACGACCATCACACCGGTCTGGCCGGCGACCGCGACGGGTTCGAGGCGTGCTGCCTCGAGCTCGGCCCAGCGGCCGTCGGCGCGCTCGGCGCGGACCCGGACGACGGCCGGCGACCGGGCCGACAAGCCGACCGAGACGTGGGCGAGGAGGTCGAAGAGGGCGTCGCGGTCGTCGTCGTGCACGAACTCGCTCACCGGCCGGTCGCGCAACTGACGCGCGGGTCGGCCGAGCACGCGCTCGGCGGCGGGGCTGGCGTAGCCGATCACACCGTCGTCGTCGATGATGACGACGACGTCGGAGGTCGCGCCGAGGGCGGCCGACAGCAGTTGCGACGAGCGGCGGATCTCTCTGGCACAGAGCACGACAGAACGTTCGCGCTGTCGCTTGACGATATCTTGACCACGCTTCGCCTTCGTGATGATTGCGCTGGGCCAATCTCGATGACCAAATCGGGTCAATAGGGGGCTTGCGTGACAGATCGATGGCGATCGGCGATCAGTTCCGGCGCCCTGCGTGGTCGTCGCGCGCGGTCAAGCAGGGTGGCGCGAGAGGCGGTACGCCAGGTGGTACGGCCCAGCCGCGACGACATACCGGTCGAGGACGTCGGGCCCGCAGCTCGCCGTGCCGAGACCCCGGTGGGCGACGTCGAGATGTACGACGAGCGTGCGGCGCGGGCGCAGCTCGGTCTCGTGCGCGGCGCGGTAGAGGTCGTCGGCCGTGAAGCGCGTTGCGGACACGTGGAGCGCGGCCGGGTCGACGACGTCGAGGCGCACCGTCTCGCCGGTCGCCGAGCGGGTGAACTCGAACCACCGGCAGTCGGTGCGCAAGCCGAACTCCTGGGGCACCAGGTACGGCGCGGCGTCGACGGCCGACTCCCACACGCCCAGCATCGCGCCCCGGTTGCGGTCCGGGTAGTTCTCCCCCGGGCCGCGGCCGTACCAGCGCAGCCGGTCGAAGCCCGGCCGGAGTTGGAACGTCACCCCGACGCGGGCGAGGTCGTCGAGCGCGGGAGGGACGACGAGGTCGTGGGTGTGCAGCTCGGACCCGTCGGCCAGCGCGTCGACGACGTGGCGGTGCTCGATCAGCTCGTCGGCCGGCCGGCTGTCGACCCCGGCGTCCTGCCAGCGCACGAGGGCCCGCCCGCCGACCCGGATCCGCCTCGACAGCTCTGGCATCAGCTTGAACCCGTCGTTGTCGACCGGGGCGCGGAAGACGCACGGGTCGATCGGCCCAGTGATCGCGTCGGCGACCGGCAGCCCGGCGCGCCCGGCGGCCCGCCCCTCCCGGCGGTTGGCCCGGCGCGGGGCGCGCAACCGCACCTGGTCCCACGCGACGAGGTGCCCGGCCGGCGCCCACGCGGTGGCCGCCCGCTGCGTCCAGCGGATCGACAGGTGGGCGTCGGGCTCGGCGGGCCGGGCGCACGGCAGCTCGACGACCGCGGTCTGGCCCGGCTCGACGGCCGGGACCGCGAGACGCCCCGACGCTGCGGTCCGGCCGCCGACGACCAGCTCGAACGACGCGTCCAGGTCGTCGAGCCCGGTGAAGCTCCGCCGGTTGGCGATCGCCAGCCGGTTCCGGCCGCGCGCCGCGACGGTCACCGGCCGGTAGACCCACTCGACCTCCTGGACCGCGGGGTGCGGCACGAGGTCGGCCGACATCAACCCGTCGGCGACGAAGTTGCCGTCGTGCGGATGCTCGCCGAACTGGCCGCCGTACGCCAACCCGCGTCGCCCGTGCGGCAGGGTCGTGCGGATCCCGTGGTCCTTCCACTCCCAGATGAAGCCGCCCTGCAGTCCTGGCGTCGAGGTGATCGTGTCCCAGTAGTCGGCGAGCGAGCCGTTCGAGTTGCCCATCGCGTGGCTGTACTCGCACATGATCAGCGGGCGGGGGCCGCGGTAGGCGGCGATCGCGTCGATCGTCGGGTACATCGGGCACACGACGTCGGACGCCGCCATGCCCCCGTCCACCCACCCGGCGTGGAACACCGCGCCCTCGTAGTGCAGCGGCCGGCTTGGGTCGGCGGCGCGGGTCCAACCGGCGGCCGCGTCGTGGTTCTGCCCATACCCCGACTCGTTGCCGAGCGACCACAGGATGACGCTCGGATGGTTGCGGTCGCGCTCGACCATCCCGGCGACGCGGGCGAGCCACGCCGACCGGTAGCGGGCGTCGTCGCAGAGGCTCGTGTTGTAGGCGTGGCTCTCGACGTTGGCCTCGTCGACCGCGTACAGCCCGATCTCGTCGCACAGGTCGAGCAGGCGCGGGTCGTTCGGATAGTGCGAGCAGCGGACGGCGGTGATGTTGTGGCGGCGCATCGCGAGGAGGTCGGCGCGCATGTCGTCGACGGTGACCGCCTTGCCGCGATCGGGGTGGTGGTCGTGGCGGTTGACGCCGAACACCCACACCGGCCGCCCGTTGACGAGCAGCGCGCCGTCGCGCACCTCGACCCGGCGGAAGCCGACCAGTTGGGCGTGTACTTCGGCGACGTCGCCGGTCGGGTCGACCAGCTCGGCGACCACGCGGTAGCGGTGCGGCGACTCGGCCGACCACGGCTCGACGCCGTCGACCCTGAACGTCGCGCGCGCCCCGAACCCGTCGAACACGTACGGGGTCGCGTGGGCGTGGGGGACGGTCGTCTCGATCTCGTGGGTCACCCGCTCGCCGCCGAGCGTCTCGACCCAGGTCCGCACCTGCCAGCCCTCGGCCGCCGCGTCCGGCCCGGCGACCTCGGCGCGCACGGCGAGCGTGCCGATTGGGCGGGCGTCGGGGCCGGCTTCGGGGCCGGCGTCGTCGTCGGCGTCGTTGCGTGCGGCTCGGTCGGCGTCGCGTGCGGCTCGGTCGGCGTCGTTGGGCTGGGCGGCCGGGTCGGCGTCGTTGGGCTGGGCGGCCGGGTCGGCGTTCTCCAGGCCGACGTCGCACACGAGGGCGTGGAGATGGGTCCGCCCGCGGGCCTCGACGTAGACCGCGCGGTGCAGGCCGGCCATCCACCACTGGTCCTGGTCCTCGACGTAGCTGTGCGCGCTCCACCGGATGACGACGACCGCGAGGTCGTTGTCGCCGACGTCGACGTGGTCGGAGATGTCGTACTCGCTCGCCAGCCGGCTGTCGGTCCCGTACCCGGCGAAGGCGCCGTTGACGTACAGCGCGTGGACGCTCTCGGCGCCGCCGATGTGGAGCACGATGCGGCGGCCGGCCCACGCCTTGGGGATGCGCAGCCGGCGCCGGTACACCCCGGCCGGGTTGCGCGCGGGGAGCGCCGGCGGCGGGCCGTCGAACGGCATCTGGATGTTGGTGTACTGCGGCAGGTCGCCGACGCCCTGGAGGGTCCAGTTGCCGGGGACCGCGACCCTGGTCCAGCGCGCCGACGTCGTGTCGGAGGTGATCGCCGTCGCGGGGATGCGGTCGGGATGGTCGAACAGGCGGAACGCCCAGCGCCCGTCGAGCGAGCGCCGCCAGCGCGACGCCGCCGGGTCGTCGCGCCGGGCCTCGGCGACCGAGTGGTAGGCGGTCGTCGGGGGCCGCATCGGGAGCCGCCCGATCGACACGACCTCGGGGTCGGCCCACGGCCGCAGTCCACCAATCGTCGGAAGCACGAGCGGAGTCTGCCAGACGGCGTGGACGCTGTCCGCCGCTCGATCCCGAGTTTGGGTGACCGAACATCGCCGATTCCGACGTCTTCGGTCACACAAATCCCGAATGTCGTTCAGCGAAGCTCCCGAACCGGAGTTGCGCACCAACCGTTGCGGGAACCCTTGACGGGTGGTCCTGAGCGCAGCCGATCGTTCGAGCGCAAGGAAGCCGCGCCGGAGTTGCGTGACGGCAACGACAGGCGCCGGCTGACGCCGCGATCGGGCGATCGGCTCGCTCAGGCGCCGTCGTGGACCCAGACGGGGGTGTCGAGCGGCATGATCCCGTTGTCCCAGATCCAGTCCATCGCCGGCACGCTGACGCGCACGCAGCCGTGGGAGGCCGGGTAGTTGGGGATGCTGTTCGAGCCGTGGACGGCGACGCCGCCGACGAAGTACTTCGGCCGGTAGATCTTGCCGAGGTCGCCTTCCCACCAGCCCTCGGGGCGCTGGCGGTTGACGGCGTGCAGCCCGCTCGGGGTGAGCGACACGCCGCTGATCATCTCGCCGGGGGTGTTCTGGTCCGGCTCGGTGTAGGCCTCGCCGTTGCCGGTGGACGTGTTGAGGATCCACTCGGTGCGGCCGTCGATGACGAAGAACAGCAACTGCTTGCCCTTGTCGATCTCGACGAGCGTGCCGGAGTTGGCGCGGGCGTGGGGGCGCAGGTCCATCGCCGACATCGCGGCCGCGGTGCGCTCGTCGAGGCGGCCGTCGGCCTCGAAGCCCATGAACTTCTCGAACGCCATCACGGCCTGGCGGGTGGTGAGGCCGTACTGGCCGTCGACGCCCTGCACCCAGAACCCGAGCTCGAGCAGGCGCTCCTGCAGCCGCGCCGTCTCGCCGCCGCTCCCGGTGCCGACCGCGGCGAGGGGCGTGTCGAGGACCGGGACTTCGACGATCGTCGGCGGGAGCGTCGTCGTGGTGGTCGTCGTGGTCGTGGTGGTCGTCGTCGTGGTGGTGGTCGTCGTCGACGTGGTGGTCGGCGGGACGGTCGTCGTGGTGGTCGCCACGGTGGTCACCGCCGCCGAGGCGCCCTCGCCACCGCCGCCGCCCCGACCGCTGGTCATCGCCGTCGAGCAACCGACGAGCACGGCCACGCCGAAGATGACGAACGTCCCGATCCTCGCCATCCGTCGCTGCTCGACCACCACGAGCCGCAATACTAACGGCGGACCGACCGACGGCACAGGCGTTTGCACAATGTTTACGTTCTCGCCGACGGTCGTACGCGGGAACTTCTCCCGCCCGTGCCCGATTCGCGCCTCAGGCCAGACGCGGGACCGAGGACGGCGTTCGCGGCAATCGCGCCGGGTCGAACCGGCCGACCAGTTGGCCCATTGTGACCGTCTCGCCCGGCACGGCGAGGTCGAGCGAGGTGGCGATCCACGCGATGACGTCGCCGACCGGGACGCCGGCGGCGCGCAGCTCGCGCATCGTCACCGCGCCGTCGCGCTTGGACAGCCGCGCGCCGTCCTCGCCGACGACCAGCGGCACGTGCACGTACTCGGGGGTGCCGAACCCGAGGAGCCGCTGAAGGAGGATCTGGCGCGGCGTCGAGCTGAGGAGGTCGTCGCCGCGCACGACCTCGGAGATCGATTGGGCGTGGTCGTCGACGACGACAGCGAGGTTGTACGCGGGCACGCCGTCGTTGCGCCGCAGCACGACGTCGTCGACGCCGCCGCCGGACGGGCCGGCGAGTTGGTCGGCGAAGTCGATCCGCTGCCCGTCGGTGCGCAGCCGGAGCGCCGGCGGCCGGCCGTTCGCGGCTCGCCGCTCCGCCCGCTCGCCGGGGTCGAGGTCGCGGCAGGTTCCCGGGTACGCGCCGGGCGGGAGGTGCGGCGCGGACGGGGCGGCCTCGATCTCTTCGCGGATCTCGCGGCGCGAGCAGAAGCACTCGTAGACCAGGCCGTCGGCGCGCAGCCGGTCGAGCGCCGCCTCGTAGCGGTCGAAGCGCTCGCTCTGGCGGACGACCTCGCCGTCCCAGTCGAGCCCGATCGCGGCGAGGTCGGCGAGCTGGCCCGCCTCGTGTTCCGGCGACGATTGGTGGCGGTCGAGGTCCTCCATGCGGACGACGAACGATCGCCCGGCGGCCCGCGCCGACAGCCAGGCGACCGCCGCCGTGCGCAGGTTGCCGAGGTGCAGGTCGCCGGTCGGCGACGGCGCGAATCGCCCGCTCATCCCCCCATTGTCGTGGGCCGTAGGCGACGAACCGACGTCGGTCGGGAATCGAAGGGTCGATCGCGCGGTCCTCGTCCGGTCATCGGGAATCGAACGGTCATCGGCCGGCCGATCTCCTACAGTCTCGCCGTATGGATTGTCACGCCTGCGGGGCTGCGGTGGTCGAGGGCCAGAAGTTCTGCCAGGAGTGCGGCAAGTCGCTGCGCGGCGTGACCGACACGACCGAGCAGTTCGAGCACCGGGACGTCGTCGACGCGAGAGAGGCCGCCGCCGGCCCGAGCGAGCCGTCCGCCGACGAGCCGGCGCCGGACCCGTCGGCCGACGACGTGACCGTCGTGCTCGCCCGGGACGTTCTCGCCGGCGCCGCGCCCTCCGCTCCTGGCGCGCCCCCCGCCGACGAGGCGACCCTGCCCGATCTCGGCGACCTTCCGACGCGGGAGATCAACCCGCGCGAGCCGCTGCCCGACCCGACGTGGGCGCCGGCCGACGCGGCACTCGCCGACCTCGGCGCCGCGCCCCCACCCGCCCCGCTCGACGACGGCGCGGGGCAATCGGTGTCGACCGGGGACTTCGTGCTCGACGAGCTCGACGACGCGCTGGCGGCGGCCGGCGCGGCCGCGGCGCCGGCGACCGAGGCCCACCGGACGGACGAGGTCCCTGTGACGGCGGACGCGACGACCGTGCTGCCGGCGACCGGCCCGAGCACGACCGACGAGTTCCCGGCGGTGTTCGACGGCAGCGGCGACGTCCACCACTTCCCGCCCGCCCGCGAGCCGTTCAAGCTGCGGCTGACCTTCGTGCTCGCCTTCTTCGGCGCGGTCGCCACGCTGATGTCGTCGGCCGCCGACGTGACCGACATCCGGACGTCGACCCCGGTCGACGGCATCAACATCGGGATCACGAGGCTGTCCGACATCGGCGTCAACCTGCCGATCGCCGGGTACGTCGGTGGCGTGGTGATGGCGCTCGGCGGACTGCTGGCGTGTTACGGGTTCCGGTGGGGCGCGGGCATCGCCGGGGGCGGTGGCCTGGCGGTCGCCGGGTGGGCGGCGCTGACGATCGGCCTCGCCGAGGTGCCGATCGCCGTCGCCGAGTCGATCACCCGCACGACGACCACGCAGCAGTTCACCCTGACCGTGACCCGCGACCTCGGCTTCTGGCTGATCATCTCCGCCGGCGCGATCGGGGTGCTCGTGTTCGCCGCCTCGCTGCGCCTTGTCGGCACCGGCGGCCACCGCAGCCTCAACCCGTGGGTCGCCGCCGTCGGCGCGGTCAGCGCGTTGATCCTCGCCGCCGGGCCGCTGATCCCCGAGGGCGGGGCGTCGTTCGAGGACAACTTCCGCTCGCCGAGCGCGCTGATCGACCTGCCGACCGCCTACTTCGGCGGGCGCCTGGCGCAGGTTGCGCTGATCGGGCTCGCCGGCGTCGTCGGGTTCCTCCTCGTGCGGGCGTACGGGCTGGGGCTCGTCGCCGGTGGCATCAGCGTCGCCGTCTGGATGTGGCTGAGCGCGCTGCTCGGGATCGGGGAGAACCTGCGAACCGGCGACGAGCCGCTCGGCATCTCGGCGGGCAACTTCGGCGCCGGCGACACCATCCCGCACGGCGTGACGACGGTCGGGATGGTCCTGACGCTGCTGATGCTGCTGATCGCCGCCGTCCTGGCGACCGTGCAGTACCGCCGGGACTCCCAGCGCTACTGACCCACGTGGGCGAGGGGGACGTGAGCTCCGATTCCCGGGGTTTTTCCACAGTCCAGCGGTGCGACACGGCGCTTCGCTATTCACTGGAGGCCGCTGGGGTCGCCGTGCGGGTCGAGCGCGAGCGGCGCGTCCACGATCGACAGATCGACGCGATCTTGAACCTCACGCTTGGCGAGGTGCGGGCGTAGTTCGCCGTCGAGGTGAAGCGACGGTCGCCATATCCGAATGAGCTGCCCAAGCTCGAGTCGATGCGGAAGTCGCTCACCCGAGGTCGGGACGCCGATGCTCGTCGTGCCCTTCGTCTCCGAACCGCTCGGCAGGGGCGTTGACGGTGCGAGGGGCCGAGGCGCCACACAGCGCGATCGTCGACGTCCTCGACCCCTCGTACAGGATGAGGGGCGTCGCAACTACCGCGTGTCAGACGAGCTCGTGACGACCGAGGTGCCCGGCCTCGCGCTTGCGTTGCAGCGCGAGCCGGTCAGCCTCCACATGCAGGTTGGTCATGACTCATGTCCGAGGCCGCCGTCCTGTGACAGGCGGGGGCGATCGGCGGTCCGCGGATTCACAGTTCCCGGGCCGTCAAGAAAGGCCGAGCTCGCGTCGCAGCGCTGCGGTGTCGTAGGTGATCGGCCCGCCGATCATGGCATCGGTGCCGAGGTCCAGTTCGCGGATGCGTTCGTCGTGGCTGTCGAACTCGGCGAGCAGGCGTTCGAGCTGCTCGCGGCGGGTGGGGTCGGCCGCCGCCTGCCGCGGCGTGAGTCCGCCGAGCGCCGGGATGGTGTCGTCGAGCCAGCGGGCCTGCGCCTGGCGCGAGATCTCGGCGTTGAGGTGGGCCAGCACGGTGGACTCGTCCGCATCGCCGAGCTCGTCGAGCGCCGCCTGGATCGCGTCGCGATCGAACATCGAATCGATCATGCCCGGCCGATGCTCGATGCGCGGCGGTCGCGCCAGCGCGCCCGCCCACGCGCAGAGCTCCAGCGGGTCGGCCTCCGCGCACAGCTCCAGCACCGTCTCCTCGTGGCCGGTGCGCACAGGGAACACGCCGCCGATGATCTGGTGCGACGCGCCATCACTGACCACTCGGGCGCAGTAGCGCTCGCCGACCTGTGCTGTCCGCGACGCGGCCCGCTCGCGCACATCGGCGACATCCCCGGTCGCGAGGTTCCGCAGCGCCATGCCGACGCCGCGTTCGACGGAGACGACCTCGTGCACGCTGCGATCGATCGTCAGCCACGCGGCGGCGAGGAGGCGCTCGTCGTCGGACAACAACTCGCCGCGGTCGCTCAAGAACCGGGAGAACAGGCCACCCTCGTGCAGCGCGGCGTCGAACAGGATCGGGTCGGCGAACGCCCGGGCGAACCGCGTCTGCATCTCGGTCTCGTCGTCGCCCATCACGTCGGATTCGTCGGCCTCGGGATCGCCGGCCACCCACGCGATCGCGAGGTCGGTCACCAAACCACGCGTCTCGCCGATGGTGTGCTCGAGCCAGAGTGTCGCCTTGCGAGACAGCCACGCGACCCGGTCCGGCAGCGCCGGCAGATCGCTCACGGCCTGGTGGCATTTCTTGAACTTGCGGCCCGAACCGCACCAGCACGGGTCGTTGCGACCGATCTTCGTGCGACCCGTGGTGGGCGTGAGGAACGGGGCAATCGTGCTCGCTGCCGGGTGGACCTCGCCCAATTCGCGCCACCACCGCATCGCACCGCGCGCGTCGCCGCGGTCGAAGCAGTACCAACCCATGCGCTCGACGACCGGGCCGAGCCGGGGCTGCACCTCGACCGCACGGGCGAGGTGATCGGCGGCGATCAGCGGCCGCCCGCACCGCTCGTGCAGCACGCACGCCAGGAACTCGGCGGTCGCCACCTCGCGGGGGCGACGGGCAATCGCCATGGCGCGTTGGACGAGCTCGAACACGTGGCCCGGCGACGCGACCGTCTCGCGGCTGAACTCGTCCTCCGGTGCCAGATGCTCCGGAATGAGAACGTCCGCGAGCACGTCGAGCGTCTCGGGTTCGGCGCACTCGCCGAGCGACGTGCGGATCTCGTCGGTCGATGCCTCGGGATCGGCGAGCACCTCGACGGCGCGGCCGAGCACGTTCCGCCAATGCGGCTCGGGCACGAGATCCATCACCTGATGGACTCGTCGGTGCAGAAGGTCGCGTCGCCACACGGACGCGTCGTGGGCGACCATGCTGCCGCTCAGCTCGAGCCCGGCCTCATCACCCCAGTCGGACAGCGGTGGGAGCGGGTCCGTGAACAGATCGGGGTGATGGTGGCACAGCCACACGACGAGATCCTCGGCGCTGACCGGGAGGCCATGCTCGTGCTGCTCGACGTCGTAGGCGGCGCGCAGGTTTGTCGCGAGTGGGCTGGTCATCAACGGCTCGTCAGCAACGACGCCGATCGTGACTGTCGCCTCGACGAGCTCTTCACCCGCAGGCAGGTCGAAAGCGGCTGAGATGGCAAGCAGATCGCCGGGCTCGAACCCGTCGAGCCAGCCGTCCGGCCCCCGCCACGCCAGATGGCCCGGCTCGACCGAGAACTGATCGATCTCGGTTCCGTCGGCCAGGCGCACGATGTCGAACCGCCGGTACGCCGCGAGGTCGACCGAGACGGTAAGGATCCCGAGCTCGCGCTCGGCGTCGTTGTAGCGGTGTGTGAACGTGCGCCCTGCGATCGCGTCGTGGAACACAACGGTGACATCGCCGGCGAGCCAGTGCAGCGGGCCGTCGATGAGGTGATCGAGCATGCGCTCGGCCATCGGTTCGAGGATTCGCCAGCTGCTCTCGGACCCAAGCATGGCGAGCGCTCGTTCGACATGTTCGTCCGCCGCGATCCCTGGTTCGGCACGAACCACCGCGACCAGTGCTTCAGCGACCTGCTCAACGCTCGGCAGCGGCAAGGCGTCGAGCGCCGCGACCAAGCGAGCAGGGTCCGGCTTCTCCTTCTCCGAGAGCGAGTCGATCACGCTCTCGGAGATGACCATCGCAAGCTGGCCGAGGACGTGGGCACGATCGAGACCGGCATCCCGCATGCGCGTCACGGCACGCCACGCCTCCGGCGGATCGTCGTCCAGTATCTGCCTGACCGCGATCGTGCGCACCGCCGACCGAGCGCCGTCTAGGGGTGCGCTGGGCGGCACAGGCAGGAACCGATCGACGAGCTCCATCACGTCCGACTCGTCATCGAGGTCGTAGTCCTCAAGATCGACGAGCGCCTCCTCGCCGAACAGGTAGACCAACCGCTCACGATCACGCTGCACGCCGTGGACGGTAGCGCCAGCGGCCCTGCCACATGGCCGATCGAAGACTGGCGGGCGGCGAGAACTCGCTGCGGTGCGCATCGACGACTGGAGATCGCCGACCACGGCGGCGGCTTCGGCGACGGCCGGCCGACTTGACGGCTCGAGTTGCTCGTTCACATCGTGCTGCATGCGTCGGGCATCGGTGAGCTCGACTTCGGCTCTCCGACTGTCGCGTGCGGCTGCGCGATGTTGACGCCCCTTGGTGTGCATCGCGCGGCCGTTCGCCGACCAGTAGCGGTGGTGTGCACCGTTCACCGCCGCCTCGGCGCCGTGCAGTGTTGGCCGGTCAGGGGCGAACTCCCGCTCGGCGGTGGCGAGGGCGTCCCAAGGGCGGAACCTTGCGCGTCGCAAGGTTGAAATCCGGTCTTTCACACCCACAAGTACCCTCTGAGCAAGACTTATGCCCGTGGGCGAGGGGGGACTTGAACTCCGATTCAAGGGGTTATCCACAGTCCACCGGAGTCCAGGAAATGCTGATCTAGCTGGGGTTTCACGAACTACAATGCTGTAACGTGCTGACCGCTTCTACCCGGTTTCTACCCGTCCGGTAGAGAAACCGGTAGAGAAGTCGCCGAACGCCGGCCGTCTTACCCCTCGAGAGTTCGCCGGACTCCGCTCGTGCGATTGCCGACCGGTTCATCCTCGAAGGGTCCCGCTCCCCTACATCAGCGACCCCCGAGCGGCCCGGCGAGTTAGCCCGCCCATAGCGAGCATCTGTTCGAGGCATCGCTACCAGGCCATCGGGACGCTCA
>JBFGCT010000019.1:0-34802 GCA_041581055.1 Ilumatobacteraceae bacterium
AGCGCTGCGACGAACGCCTCCTGAGGAACCTCGACCGAACCAACCATCTTCATGCGCCGCTTGCCTTCCTTCTGCTTCTCGAGCAACTTGCGCTTGCGCGAGACATCGCCGCCGTAGCACTTGGCGAGCACGTCTTTGCGCTTCGCCTTGACGGTCTCCCGGGCGATGATCTTGCCGCCGATCGCGGCCTGGATCGGCACGTCGAACATCTGCCGCGGGATCAGCTCCTTGAGCTTCTCGCACATCCGCGCCCCGTACTGGTACGCCGAGTCACGGTGGACGATCATCGAGAACGCGTCGGCCGGCACGGCGTTGAGCAGGAGGTCGACCCTGACCAGGTTCGACGGCCGGTAGCCGGCGAGCTCGTAGTCGAGGCTGGCGTAGCCCTGCGTGCGGGACTTCATCTGGTCGAAGAAGTCGACGACGACCTCGGCCAGCGGCACCTCGTAGACGAGCTCGACCCGCTCGGGGCTGAGGTACTCCATTCGCTTCATGTCGCCGCGCCGGGTCTGGCAGAGCTCCATCAGCGCGCCGGTGTACTGCGTGGGCGTGATGATCGAGAGCTTGAAGAAGGGCTCTTCGATCGTGTCGATCTTCTGCGCCTCGGGGAGGTCGGCCGGATTGTCGATCACCAGCTCGGTGCCGTCGGTGCGCCTGACGCGGTACTCGACGCTCGGCGCGGTGGCGATCAGCGCCAGCCCGAACTCCCGCTCCAGCCGCTCCTTGACGATCTCCATGTGCAGCAGGCCGAGGAACCCGCACCGGAACCCGAACCCCAGCGCCCCCGACGATTCGGGCGTGTAGCTGATCGACGCGTCGTTCAGCTTCAGCTTCTCGAGCGACTCGCGCAGGTTCTCGAAGTCGTCGCCGTCGATCGGGAACAGCCCGGAGAACACCATCGGCTTCGGGTCGCGGTAGCCGGGGAGCGCGTCGACCGAGCCGCCGGTCGCCGTGGTGACCGTCTCGCCGGAGCGCGCCTCGCCGACGTCCTTGATGCCGGCGATCAGGTAGCCGACCTCGCCAGGGCCGAGCGCGGCGACCGGTGTCGGCACGGGCAGCCGAGCACCGATCTCGATCACCTCGTGGTTGGCGCCGGTCTGCATGAAGTGCAACTTGGACCCCGACGCCATCGTGCCGTTCATCACCCGCACGCTCGACACGACGCCGCGGTACTGGTCGAACTGGGAGTCGAAGATCAGCGCTTGCAGCGGCGCCTCGGCGTCGCCGGACGGCGCCGGGATCCGCTCGATCACCGCGTCGAGCAGATCGTCGACGCCTTCGCCGGTCTTGGCCGACATCAGGATGATCTCGTCGGCCGGGATCCCGAGGATCGTCTCGATCTCGCCGGCGTAGCGCTCCGGGTCGGCGGCGGGCAGGTCGATCTTGTTCAGCGCGGCGACGATCTCGAGGTCGTGTTCGAGCGCCAGGTAGCAGTTGGCCAGGGTCTGGGCCTCGATGCCCTGCGCCGCGTCGACGACGAGCACGACCCCCTCGCAGGCCGCCAGCGAGCGGCTGACCTCGTAGCCGAAGTCGACGTGGCCGGGCGTGTCGATCAGGTGGAAGACATGGCCCTTCCAGTCGACCCGCACGTTCTGCGCCTTGATCGTGATGCCGCGCTCGCGCTCGAGGTCCATCGAGTCGAGGTACTGCGCCTTCATGTCGCGGGCGTTGACCGCGCCGGTGATCTCCAGGACGCGGTCCGACAGCGTCGACTTGCCATGGTCGATGTGGGCGATGATCGAGAAATTGCGGATGCGGGCCAACTCCATGACCCGCCCACGCTACCGTCGCCCGTTGGGACGGGTGCGGGGCCCCGATAGGGTTTCACGGCCGTTCGGCGCGGGATCCGCCTGCCCCGGAGCGACACATCGACGAAGGACGCACAGAGGCCCATGGCCAACATCAAGAGCCAGAAGAAGCGCAACAAGACCAATGCCAAAGCGCACGAGCGCAACAAGGCGGTCAAGGCCGAGCTGAAGACGCGCGTCAAGCAGGCCGACGCGGCGATCGGCACCGACGACGACGGCGAGGCCCTGCGCGCCGCCGTCAAGCGCATCGACATGGCCGCCTCGAAGGGCATCATCCACAAGAACGCCGCGGCCCGCAAGAAGAGCCGCCTGATGAAGCGCGTCAACGCCGCCGGCTGACCACCCCGACCGCGACGCCATCCGACCGTTCTGTTCGCGGATTGTTGCGCTCAGCGCAACCCCGCCGCGAGATTTCGGGTGGTTGTCGGGGGTCAGCGGCGGAGTTTGGAGAGGCGGGCGACGAGGACCTCCATCACGAGGTCCGACGACAGCTCCTTGGCCCCGCGCAGGTCGAGGTCGGCCTGGGCCAGCAACTCGATCGCCCGCTTCACCGAGCCGCCGCCGAGCCGCCGGTAGTTCTGCAGCGCCTTCTTGGCCGGGAACGCCGACTTGATCCCGGTGACCCCCATCGCCTCTTGCTCGGTGCGGGCGCCCGAACCGTCGAGCTTGGCGAGGTTGCCGTAGTGCGTGTGGAGGATCGACATGATCTGCAGCGGGTGCCGGCCCCCGGCGTGGATCATCCGGGCGAGCAGCGTCAGCGCCTTGGTCGTGTCGCCGGCGTCGATCGCGTCGGTGAAATCCCATGGCGGCACCCCACCGGCCTCCCCGAGGAACGGTTGGATCTCGGCGAACGACAGCTTCGCTTCGCCGCCGTACGTCGCGCGGAGCGTGTCGAGGATCGCGTCCAACCGGCCGGCGTCCTCGCCGAGCCACTGACCGAGCTGAGCCATCGCCGCGCCGTCGAGGCGGACGCCGGCCGCCTTGACCCGGTCGCTGACCCAGCCCTGACGATCCTTTGCCCGCGTCGGCGGTGACGTGTTGACGATCGTCCCGACCGCCTTGACCGCGTCGACCAACTTCTTCGCCACGCGCCCGCCGCCAGCCGCGAGTACCAGGTCGGAGGTGTCGAGCGGCGCGTCCAGGTAGCCGAGCAGCGGGGCCAGTTCGTCGGCCGTGAACCGCCCGACGTCGCGGGCGACGACGACCCGCTTGTCGGTCAGGAACGGCGGTGTTTGGGCGGCGTCGACCACGATCCGCAACTCGTACTCCTCGCCCTCGAAATCGTCGACCATCATCGACCGGTCGCCGGCGCCGACGAGCTCGTCGACGAGGTCGTGCACCGCGGTCCGCAGGAGGCCCTCGTCGTCACCGGTCAGCAGATGTGTCGCCAAGGGCTCGATTCTTATCGCGTCGGGCGGCCCGGGCGGCAACCGCCGCCATGCCGGCGGCGACGACCATCCAGCCGAACCACTTCCACGGGGGCTCGGGTTCGAGCCGCTCACCGAGCATCGCCACCGTGTCGACCCATCGGGTGCCGAACCGAGCCGGCAGCATCAGCACCGGCGCCGACACCGGCGCCCATCCGGCGACCAACCCGGCCGGCAAGCCGTAGAGCATGACGAACCCGGCGACCGGCACGGCGAGCAGGTTGGCGGGAATGCTGACCAGCGGCAGCCGGCCGAACACGAGCACGCTCGGCACGACGACGCCGACCTGGGCGCCGAGTGTCACCCCGAACGGCATCGCCAGCGGCCCGAGCCCGGGACACCGGGCGGCGAGCGGTGGGCCGAGCGCGCTCACGCCCGCCGTGGCGCCCACCGACAGCCAGAACCCGACCGACCAGACCAGCAGCGGATCGACCAGCACCAGCCCGATCACCGCAAGGCCGAGGATGCGGACCGGCGCGCGCTCGCGCCCGGTGGCGAACGCGCTCGCCGACAGCGCGGCCATCGCGCCGGCGCGGACGATCGACGGCTCGACCCGGGTCAGCACGACGAACCACCCGATCAACGCCAGCGTCACCAGCCAACGCGGCCAGGGCCGGAGCCGCCGCAACAGCGGCCCGGCCGCGGCCAGCACGAACGCGACGTTCTGCCCGGAGACGGCGGTGAGGTGGCTCAAACCGCTCGCCCGGAACCGTTGGATCATCGGGCGTGGCTGGTCGCGGTCGTCGCCGACGACGAGGCCGCGGAACAGCGCCCCGTCGGCCGCGGGCAACGCCGACGCGGCGCGCTCGATCGCCGCCCGCACACGGTTGGACGCCCGCGCCATCGGGGCGCCGTCGTGCACGTCGCTCGCCCACTCCAGCTCGAACTCGCCGACGACGTGTTGCCAGGCCACTCGTCCGGCCCGCTGGGCGTCGAGCTGACGCCGCGCTCCGCTCACGAGAATCAATTGGCCGCCGCGCCACTCCCGCACCCTGAGCTGCTGGGCGCGGCCGCGCGACCAGAGCTCGTATCGCTCGCCGTCGACCTCGATGATCAGCCTGGTGCTCGACGGGTACGGCTGCGGGTCGTCGACGACGCGCACCCAGCCGGCGTACGGGCCCAGCGAGTCGGGCTCGAGTCCGGCCCAGGCGTGTTGCGACCGCACCGCGCCGACGGCGGCGAGCGCGACGGCGACGATCGTCAGGCGTCCGATGCGGAACGGCAGCGTGCCCGCCACCGCGAGACAGACGGCGACCGCGATGTCACCCGACCACACGGCGGCGGCGACCGTCAACGCCAGCGCCGCGACACCGAGGTCGGTCACCACCGGTCGACCGATGGGCCACCGCCGATGACGCGCCAGGCGCGCGAACAGGCCGTACGATGGTGGCCGCGTGTCGTCCCTCACCCCCGCTCCCCCTCGGTCGGCGCCCACGCGCGGCGCAGCGCGCCCCTTGGCCGCCGGACCGCGCTGGTACCGGGCGCGGATCCGCGGGTGGGGCCCATTTCTCGCGCTGGCGCCGCCCGGCATCGTCGGCGCCGTCGCCTGGAGCGCACTGCGCTTCTCCGACACATCGTGGAGCGGTGCGGTCGGGTTGGTCGGCGCCCTGCTCGCCGCGCCGGTGATGTTGTTCGTCGGCGCCCCGTTCGGCGACCGCGAGGTGTACCCGCTGGCCGTCGCCGGATCCGGTGTGCTGTGGATGCTCGTCGGCTGGCTCGCGGCGCGACGGGCGACGCGCAACCCGATGGCGACGTGGGGCGCCTTCTGGCGGCACTACGGCTGGATGCTCGCCGGGATCTGGGTGGGCGTCGTGGCGGCGCTGGCCATCGCGACGGTGTCGCTCGGCAACTCGCTGCTCTGACCGCCTCGGGCGCCGTCGCGCTCATGTCGTGACCAGCTCGCGCAGCCCGTCGAGCTTGACCGGGCCGATACCCGGCACGCGGTCGAGGTCATCGACGCTGACGAACGGACCGTTGCGCTCGCGCTCGGTCACGATCGCCGCCGCGGTCGACGGACCGACGCCGGGGAGGGAATCGAGTTCGGCGATCGACGCCCGGTTGACGTCGACCGGGCCCGGCGGCGCCGACTCGCCGGCGACCGGCGCCAGCGGCACGTCCTCGCCGATGACCGGGACGTACACCCGCGCGCCGTCGCCGAGGACGGCGGCGAGGTTGATCGAATCCGGGTCGCCGTCGTCGGTGGCGCCGCCGGCGAGTTCGATCACGTCCTGCACCCGAGCCCCGTCGGGGAGCTCGTAGACACCGGGGCGGGCGACGGCGCCGGTGACGTGCACGGTCACGCGCCCGGCGGCATCGGCGCCCGCTGGCGCCGGCGGCGGCAGTGTCGGCGGGGCCGTACCGGTCGTGGCGCGCGGAAGGGCGGCCTCGGTCGGGGGTTGCGGCGCCCGCGTCAGCCAGAACGCTCCGGCGCACACCACGACGACGGCCGCCGCCGACGCGAGCAGGCGGCCGAGCCCGAACCACGTCACCCAGTCGGACGCGCGGCCGCGCACGGTGCGGAGCGCCGCGGGGCGCTGCAGGTTCTCCACGATCGACCTCCTCGACCGGTTCGGGCGCCAGCGGCGCGCGATCACCAGGAGGGAGTCGGCACCGATGACGATACCGGTCGGGATCGACGCGGCGACGTCTCGGTTCGACCGAGTTCCGCCGCTACCGGTCCGCCGGCGCGGCGACGCCCGACGAGGCGGCCCGCCAGAACGCGCGGTAGCTCGGGTACTCGATCTCGGGCGTGATCCAACCGGCGCGCACCAGCTCGGCGTGCATTCGGGGCAGGTTGCGCCACGGGACGCCCATGTCGACGTGATGGGCGAGGTGCCATCCGGTGTTGTACGGGACCAACAGGTAGCGCGCGCTCCGGCTCTGGCGGATCACGTGCGTCGTCTGGCGCCGGTCGCGCGAGCGGATCATGCCGCCGTGCTCGGCGATCGCCCGCATCCGGTTCGACACCCGCCACAGGGACGACCACGACAGGATCCACACCACGTACGCCAACGGTCGCAGTGTGGCGATCGAGGCGGCGAGCATCACCACGTGCACCGCCACGATCTGGAGTGCCTCGGACTTGCCCAGCCGCACCTGGTGAGCCAGCCCACGGAACAGCTTCGAGGCGCTGTTGCCGAACGCGTCACGGCGCAGCTTGCGACGCCACGAGTCGCGCGGGATCGGGTAGCCGGCGTAGAGCGAGCGATCGGGTTCGTCTGGGCCCATCTCGTCGCGATGGTGGGCGAAGTGCGCCCGCCGGTAAGCCAACATCGCCAGGTACGTCGGGTAGGCGAGCAGCCAGCGGCCGACGCCGTCGTTCAGCCGCTGGTTGCTGAACAGGAGTCGGTGGGCGGCCTCGTGCGCCAGGATGTTGAGGCACACGTGCCCCCGCGCCAGCAGGACGAACCCCAGCAGGTACGACCACCACGTGTTGATCCAGGCGGCGGCGATGACGACGCCGAACGACTGGGCGAGGGTGCTGGCCACCGCGAGCGCGTTGCGCAGGTTCGGGATGCGACGGAGCTCGTCGCGCAGCTCGCGGTTCGCCTTGCCCCGGGTGTTCAGGCGGTCGGTCGGCAGCACGTCGGGCAGCGCGCGCGGCGGTGGCACCATCGTCGAGGCCGTCGTCATCGTCGTCGGACGCGGCATGTCGGGCGGCGCGGAAGGCGGCGCGGTGGCCGCCGGCTCGGGGTCGGCCGTCGTCGTCACAGCGATCATGTTACACTTTCTGATCGTTGTGGACAAGTTGCGTAATACGATTGGGGGCTCGACCGTGGCGCAGGTTCCGGGTTGACGGCCGACGACAGGGTCGATGGTGTGGCCGCCGACGTGGCCAACGACCTCGGCATCCGCCCGCTCAACGCCCGCTCGGTCGTGCTCTCGGCGCTGCTGGGCTCGCACCCGCCCGAGTTGCCGGTCGCCGCGCTCGTCGCGCTCGGATCGGCGTTCGCCATCCCCCCGGGGACGGTGCGCACCGCGCTTTCGCGCATGGCGGCCAACGGCGAGGTCACCGCCGTCGACGGCCGCTATCGGCTGGCCGGTCGGCTCATCGAGCGCCAGCGCGAGCAGGACGAGGGCCGGGCCGCGCCGCCCCCCGAGTGGGACGGACAGTGGTGGAGCGCGACCACGCCCGGCGGGAACCGTCCGGCCACCGAACGGCGACGCTTCCGCGCCGCGATGGTCGGCGCCCGCATGGGCGAACTGCGGCCTGGGGTCTGGATGCGTCCGGCGAACATCGGTGTGAGCGTCGACCGGCCCGCCGTGGTGCTCGTGCGGGGCGTGCTGACGGTCGGCGATCCGGCCGAACTGGTGCGACAGCTGTGGGACCTGGACGCCAGCGAGGCCCGGGCCGAGCACCTCCGCGTTGCGCTCGCCGGATCGACTTCGGCGCTCGAGGGCGGCGGCGACGCGCCGATCGCGCCGGCCTTCTCCACGTTCGCCGCCTGCCTTCGATACCTGCGGTCCGAGCCGCAACTCCCCCTCGAGCTCGCCGCGTCACCGGCCGCCCGTGCGCTGCGCGCCGAGTACGAACACGCCGAGCCGACCCTCCAGGCGCGCCTGCGCGAGATCAACCTCCGGTCGACCGGCGACACACCCCGACCATGACCCGAGTCCGGCCACCCACACCGGTTTCCGTGACCGAACAGGCCCGCAGTCGACCAATTCGGTCACCCAAACAGCTCGACCACCACACCGGTTTCCGTGACCGAACAGGCCCGCAGTCGACCAATTCGGTCACCCAAACCGGGAACGCGCGGGCGGGTGCTCAGTAGAGGCGGGCGGTGAGCTTGCGCCGGTACTCGGCGGTGCGCGGGTCGTGCGGGCCCATCAGCTCGAGCAGGTCGATGTACTTCTGGCGGGCGTCCTCGTCGCCCTTCACCTGGTCGATCAGGGCGGCGAGCTGGGCGTCGAAGTCGTCGTCGGGGGTGTCGCCCACGCGGGCGCTGGCGGCGACCTTGCGCGTCCGGTCGGTCTCGGGGATGCGGCTGAGGAGCTGCAGGGCCTCGTCGCGCTGACCGTCGGCGACGAGCAGCTCGCTCAGCGCCACGATCGCGTCCTCGTTCGCCGGCTCGAGCGTCAACGCCTTGCGCAAGCTCGCCTCGTCGCCGGCGGCGAGCAGTTGGCTCACGGCGACCTCCTGATCGGTCGGCAGCAACGAGTCGACGAACTGCTTGACCGTGCTCTCGGGATGCGCCCCGGTGAAGCCGTCGACGACCGCGCCGTCCTTGAGCGCGTAGACGGCCGGGATCGACTGCACCTTGAACGCCTGGCCGATCGCCGGGTTCTCGTCGACGTTGACCTTCACCAGCACGACCTTGCCGTCGGTGGCGTCGACCACGCGCTCGATGATCGGACCGAGCGTCGTGCACGGGCCGCACCACGGCGCCCACAGATCGACGACGACCGGAACGTCCTTGGACTTCTCGAGCACGTCGGACTCGAACGTTGCATCGGTGACATCGACTGCGGCCATGGAGACCAACTTACCGGTGACTACCCTCGATCCTTGATGAGCGACATGACCGGGTTCGACGTGCCCACCCTGACGGAGCGGTCGCAGCCGACCGTCGGTGGTGCGGGCGGACCGTCCGGAGCGCCACGATGATCCACGACGACGCCGTCGAGTGGCTGGTCGACGAGCCGATGCTCCACGAGCCGGTGATGGTCGTGATGCTGACCGGCTGGATCGACGCGGCCGGCGCCGCGGCCGGCGCCCTCGACGCGCTCGCCGACGAGTGCGGGGCGAGCCCCGTCGTCCGCTTCGACGACGACGTGTTCATCGACTACCGGGCGCGCCGCCCGACGATGGAGCTGCGCGACGGCGTCAACACCAACCTGCGATGGGCGACGATCGAGATGCGCGCCGGCACCGCCCCCTCGGGGCGCGACGTCCTGCTCCTCTCGGGGCCGGAACCCGATGCGGCGTGGCGGCGGTTCGGCCGCGCCGTCACCGAGATCGCCCAGCACCTGGGCGTCACCCAGATGATCGGGTTCGGCGCCTACCCGTTCGCCGCCCCCCACACCCGCCCGTCGAGACTGTCGGCGTCGTCGCCCTCGCCCGACCTCCTGGCCGAGGTTCCCTTCGCCCGCAGCTCGATCGACGTCCCCGCCGGCGTCGCGGCGACGCTCGAACACGCGATGCACGCGGCAAAGATCCCCGCGCTCGGCATCTGGGCGCAGGTCCCTCATTACGTGTCGGCGATGTCGTACCCCGCCGCCTCGGTCGCCTTGCTCGACGGGCTGGAGCTGGCGACCGGCATCGCCGTCGAGGCGAAGGAGTTGCGCCGCGAGATGGCCGTGCAGCGGGAGCGGATCAACCAGATGGTGGCGGCCAACGAAGAGCACGCGGCGATGCTGCGCAAGCTGGAGGAGCTGCACGACGAGGCGGTCGACGAGGCGTCGATCTCCGCCGAATTGGAGCTGCGCTCGGGCGACGAGCTGGCGGCGGAGATCCAGCGGTTCCTGCGCGATCAGGAGTAGCGGGTCGCCCGAACGTTCACGGTCGCGGCACTACGAGTGCCGCCGCTCGCCCTCGCTCAGCTCGAAACGGCCGGCCAGCGCCGGCAGGAAGTAGTGCTCGGCGAGCCAACGCACGACCGGAACGCAGACCGCGTCGCCGAAGCCGTGGAGGACCTGTAGCGGGCGGAGGCCGTCGATCCGATACTCCGGCGCCCCCATCAGCGTCGCGTACTCGTTCCCCGTCATCCAGCGGAGGCGGACCGTCCCGCGGCCGGCGCGCACGACCGCCTGGCGGGACGAACCGCCGCGCGCCGTTCGGAGGCACCCCGCGATGTCGTCGGCTCGAATCTCCCAGGTCGCCACGCCCCGGCGCGTGCGGCGATAGGCGGTTCGAGAGCGGTAGGCGGAGTGGTTGCGGAGGGCTTCCAGCCGATCGGCCTGCAGGTCGGACAGCGAGGCGATGAACGCCTGCGTACGACGCTCATCCCACCATTCGGGCGAGCAGGACGGCACGCGCTCGGCGACGGCGGAGAAGCCGGTTGCCAGCAGCGGGGGCGGCGGGGCGAGCGGTGCTCGGTGCGTTCGAAGCGTGCGGTCGGCAGAGATGAAGTCCAGCCAGTCCGGCCGCAGGATGCTCGCCGCCGACGACGAGTCCTCCCGGGGCGGCGTCGACGATCCGACGAGGAACAGCCGAGGCCGGCTCTGGGCGACGAACCGGCGGCCGTCGAGCGCGAGCAGGTCGACGGAGTATTCGAGCTCGTTGAGCGCGCCGACCGCCGTGCGCAGATCCTGGCCGTCGCGGCTGGTGGCGAATCCGACGACGTTCTCGGCGGCGACGAGCGGAGGTCGGCGCGGGCCCATCTCGCGCAGGATCCGAATCCACTCGAAGAACGTTCCCGACTCGCTGCCGGCGAGCCCGCGGCGGTCGCCGGCGACCGAAAGGTCGGTGCACGGGAAGGACGCCCAGGCGAGGGAGATCCCCTCCGGCAGGTCGGCGCCCACGACGCGGCCGATGTCGCCGAGCACGTACCGGTGGCGATCGTCGTCCTCGCCGAATTCGTTGACGAACATCTCCCGCTTGGCGGGTTCGATGTCGTTGGACCACACGACCTCGAACGGCTCGGAGCGAAGGGCGAAGCGGACGAGCCCGACCCCGGCGAAGAACTCCGCGACCCGATACGGACGGGGCACCATGGCGACAAGTTACATCGCTGTAGCCCCATCGTCCGCGTGGCCGCCTCGCCGGTCGAGGACGACCCGCTCGATCCGATCGGCGACCTCGGCGGCGTCCTCGTGCTCCCAGGCGCGGATCACCGACCAGCCCGCCGCCTCGAGGACCTCGGTCGTCGCTCGGTCACGGTCGGAGTTGCCACCGATCTTGGCCGCCCAGTAGGCGCGGTTGGTCGACGGGATCCGGCAGTGCGCCGGGCAGCCGTGCCAGAAGCACCCGTCGATGAAGACCGCGATCTTCTGCCGGGTGAAGACGACGTCCGCCGTACGACGGAGGCTCGGTAGGGGCCGGTGCGCCACCCGGTACCGGAGCCCCCTCGAGTGGAGCGCACGCCGGACGCGCAGCTCGGGCCCGGTGTCTCGGCTGCGGTTCGATGTCATCGACCGCCTGACCGCCGCTGAGCTGGCCCACGATTCGGACGGCTGCATGCGGGTTCCAGTATCGCGGGCATTTCGGACACGCCGCGCGCGCAGGACGGAGCGAGCCCGGGCGCTCGCCGGCTGTCATGGACGTGCCCCGGACGCGTCGCGGTCACGCGGGGGTGATGTTGACCTCGGTCGCCTTGACCGCGGCCCAGATCGGTGAGCCTGGCGCGAGCCCGAGATCCTCCGTCGCCGCCGGCGTGATCTCGACCGTCAACGGGAGCGGCTCGCCGAGTTCGATCCTCGTCGTCTCCCCCATCGGCTCGACCGCGGCCACGGTCGTCGGCCACGCGTTACGGGCGCTGCCGTCGGGCTCGTCGCGGTGCAGCGAGATCGCCCGCGGGGCGACCGTGATCAGCACGGGGCCGGCGGTGTGGGCGTCGGCGGTGCGCAGCGTGCGGGCGAGACCGTCGAGCAGCAGTTCGCCACGGTCGTTGACCCCGGTCAGGAAGTTCGTCCCGGCCAACGCGGCGACGTACGGCGTCGCCGGATGCCGGCGGATGTCGTCGGCCGCGCCGCGTTGGGTGATGCGGCCATCCTCGATGACGTGGATCTCGTCGGCGAGCAGGAACGCCTCACCGGGGTCGTGGGTGATCACGAGGCGCGGGACCGGATGACCGCGCAACTGGGCGATCAGCTCGCGGCGCAGCCTGGGACGGGCCTCGACGTCGAGCGCCGACAGCGGCTCGTCGAGCACGACCAGGTCGGGATCGAACGCCAGCGCGCGGGCGATCGACACGCGCTGCGCCTGGCCACCGGACAACCCGCCAGGGCGCCGGTGCTCGAGGCCCTGGAGCTGGAACGCCTCGATCCACCGGGCCGCGCCCGCCCGCGCCACCCGCCGCCGGTCGCCGGCGACCCGCCGGCCGAAGCTGATGTTGTCGAGCACGTCCAGATGCTCGAACAGGCGGTGATCCTGGAAGACGACGCCGAGCCGCCGCTGCTCGGCCGGGACGAAGCGGCCCTTGTCGGGATCGTCGAGCACGCGGTCGTCGAGCACGATGCGCCCGCCGTCGAGCGCCACCAGACCGGCGAGGCAGTCGACCGCCGTCGACTTCCCGGCGCCGTTCGGCCCGAGCAACGCCGCGGTCCGCCCCGGCTCGATCCGCAGCGCGATGTCGAGGTCGAAGCAGCCGCGCGATGCGACGAGATGGGCGTCGAGACCGGTCACGCCCGTGACCACCAGCGGTCGCGGAGGACGACGAGCACGCCGAGGGAGATCGCGACGAGGACCAGGCTGATCGCGATCGCCGTGTCGCGATCCTGTTCGAGGGCGACGAACACGGCCAGCGGCAGCGTCTGCGTCCGACCCTGGAGGTTGCCGGCGAACGTGACCGTCGCCCCGAACTCGCCCAGCGCCCGAGCCCAGGCGAGCAGCACGCCGGCCCGCAGCGACGGCGCGATCATCGGGAGGGTGACGAGGCGGAACACGGTGAGACGGGAGGCGCCGAGCGTCGTCGCCGCCGCCTCGTGACGCCCGTCGAGGTTGTTCAGCGCCCCTTCGACGGTGATGACGAGGAACGGCATGGCGACGAACGTGTTCGCCACGATCACGCCCCAGATCGAGAACGGGAGGAGGAACCCGGTCGCGTCGTGCAGCGGCTCGCCGATCGTCCCCCGCCGTCCGAGCGCGAACAGCAGGGCGGCGCCCCCGACCACCGGCGGGAGCACCATCGGCAACGTCACGATCGCTCTGACCAGAGATTTCCCGCGGAACTCGACCCGGCTCAACACCCACGCCAGCGGCACGCCGAACAGCAGCGACAACGTTGCGGCGGCGAGCGACGAGAGCAGCGAGATGCGCAGCGCGTCGAGGACGACGTCGCCCGACACCAGGTCGACGAGGTCGCTCCACGGCGCCCGCGCCAGCAACCCGACGAGCGGGATGGCGAAGAAGGCGGCGGCGAGCGCGCCGAGCAGCACGAAGACCGGTGGCGGCCGCTGCGGTAGGCGGCGGGAGCGGGCCGGCGTGCTCATGAGGGCACCCCGAATCCGTGGGCGGTCAGGATCCGGCGCCCGTCGGGCGAGAGCACGAAGGCGACGAAGGCGTCCGCGTCGGGGCCCGCGTCCGCGAGCGTGGCGATCGGGTACGGGGCGACGATGTTGGTCTGCTTCTCGATCCGCCAGCTGGCGAGTCCTTCGACCGCGACGACGTCGGTCGCGTAGACCAGGCCGGCGTCCAGCTCGCCGTCGGCGATCTTCGCGGCCAGCGCCCGCACGTTGGGCTCGTCCGTGTCGACCGACGCGACCACGCCGGCGCGATCGAGCACGTCGCGGGCGAGGTCGCCGCACGGAACGCCGACGGCGCAGAGACCGACCCGCAGCTCCGGGCGGGCGAGGTCGGCGAGCTCGGTGACGCCGCCCGGGTTGTCGGCCGGTGTAGCGATCGTCAGCTGGTTGAGCGCGAACACGACCGGTGCGCCGTCGATCTCGCCGGCGTCGACCAGCGCTGTCATCGCCGGCTCGTTGGCCGCGGCGAACACGTCGGCCGGGGCGCCCTCCAGGATCTGCACGCGCAGTGCCGAGCTCCCCGCAAGGTTGAGCTCGACGTCGATGTCGGGATGCTCGGCCTCGAACGCCGAGGCGATCTCGACGAAGGCGTCGGTGAGCGACGCCGCGGCGAACACCCGGACCGATCGGTCGCCGTCACCGCCGCAGGCTGCGAGCGCGAGGCCCAGGAACGCGACGGCGCGACGCATGGTGCCATCGACACTAGGCACCCGTCGTCGATCAGTCGGCGAGGGTGGCGAGTTGGTCGCCCTTGATCTCGACCGGCTGGCTGAGCTGCTCGACGGTCAGGTGGCACTTGATCGAGTGCCGGGGTCCGATCTCGACCATCTCCGGCTCGGTGACCTCGCACAACCCCTCGATCGCCCGGTGGCAGCGGGTGTGGAACACGCATCCCGACGGCGGGTTGGCCGGCGACGGGATCTCGCCGGTGAGCGGAATCCGTGCCTCGGCCTCGCCGTCGACCGACGGCACCGCAGACAGCAGGGCTTCGGTGTACGGGTGGTGGATCCCCTCGAAGATGTCGTCGGTGTCGGCGAGCTCCATGATCCGCCCGAGGTACATCACCGCGATGCGGTCGGCGAGGTAGCGCACGACGCCGATGTCGTGGGTGATGAACAGATAGCTCGTGCGCTCGTCGTTCTGCAGGTGGGCGAGCAGGTTGAGGATCGCCGCCTGCACCGACACGTCGAGCGCCGAGGTCGGCTCGTCGCACACGACGATGCGCGGGTCGCCGGCGAAGGCGCGGGCGATCGCGACGCGCTGCTTGAGACCGCCGGAGAGCTGCCTTGGCCGCATGTCGAGGTGGCGCGGCGACAGCCGCATCGCCTTGGCGAGCTCCTCGACCCGCGCGTCGGCCTCCTTGCCCTTGACCTCGGTCAGCTTGGTGACCGAGCGCTTCAGAATTCGGCGCACGGTCCACATCCGATTGAGGGCCGAGTCGGGGTTCTGGAAGACCATCTGCATCGCCCGGATCGACTCGACGCGCCGATCGGTCGCGCTGCTCTTGACCTCCCGGCCGTCGAGCGTGATCTCGCCTCCCTCATCGGCGGGGTGGATGCCGAGCAAGGTCTTGGCCAGCGTGGACTTGCCGGAGCCCGACTCGCCGACCAAGCCGAGCGTCTCCCCCTCGGCGAAACCGAGATCGACGCTGACGAGCGCCGGCACGTCGGACCCGCGTTGACGGAACGTCTTGGACACACCGGCGAGTTGGAGCACCGTCTCGCTGCCGACCGTGAAGTCGGTGGTGGCGGGCTCCGGCTCCTTGATCTCGCCGACCCGCTCGAGGTGATGGCAGCGGGTCCAGTGCGTGTCGTTGATCGGGACGACCGGCGGCACCTCGTTGCGGCAGAGGTCGTCGGCCAGCGGGCACCGGTCGACGTAGACACACGTCGGCAGTGGCGTGCCGATCTGGGGCAGGTTGCCGGGAATGGTGAACAGCTCCCGGTCGGTCTTGCGCAGGCCGTGGCGCGGGATGGCGTTGAGCAGGCCCATCGTGTACGGATGCTTCGGCGCCTCGAAGACCTCCTGGGCGTTGCCCTCCTCGACGATCCGCCCGGCGTACATGACGCCGACGCGGTCGCACATCGTGCGGATCACCCCGAGGTTGTGGGCGATCAGCAGGATCGCCGCGTTCGTCTCCGCCCGCAGCCCGCGCACGAGGTCGAGGACCTCCGCTTCGACGGTCGCGTCGAGGCCGGTCGTCGGCTCGTCGAGGACGAGCAGCTTCGGGTCGCCGGCCAGCGCCATGGCGATGACCACCCGCTGGAGCATGCCGCCGGAGAGTTGGTGCGGGTACCGGTCGAGCACGCGGTCGGGGTCGGCGATCTTGACCCGCTCGAGGGCGGCCCGGGCGCTGGCCTTTGCCTGCTCCTTGGTCTCGCCGATGATGCGGAAGCACTCCTCGACCTGACGGCCGATGCGCAGCGCCGGGTTCATCGCCTGCACGGGGTCCTGGTACACCATCGACGCGTGACTCGAACGGAGCTTGCGCAGGTCGGCCATCGACATCTTCGTGACGTCCTTGCCGTCGGCGAGGATGTTGCCGCCCTGGATCACGGCGTTGTCCGGCAGGTAACGCAGCGCGGCGTACGCCGATGTCGACTTACCGCAGCCCGACTCCCCGACGAGCCCGAACGCTTCGCCAGGCCGGATCTGGAACGTGACGCCGCGCAGCACCTCGCGCGGCACGCCACGAACGACGTACGCGAGTTCGAGGTCGTTGATCGCGAGTGCGGCGGTTGCGGGATCGCCGCGGTCGGCTTCGGGGGAGGAATCGGTCGACGTCATGCTTTGGCCACCTTGTCGAGGGAGTCGGCGATCAGGTTGATGCCGATCACCAGGCTGCCGATCGCGAGCGCCGGGAAGATCGACGGCCACCACTGGTCGGATTGGATGAGCCGGTAGTTCGTCGCGATGTCCTTGCCCCAGTCGGCCGCGGTCGCGTCGCCGGCGGTCAACCCGAAGAACGCGAGCGTGGCGATCGTGAAGATCGCATACCCGACGCGCACCGTGAACTCGACGATCAACACGGCGCTGACGTTCGGCAGAATCTCGCGCACCATGATGAACAGACCCCGCTCGCCGCGCAGCTTGGCGGAAGTGACGTAGTCGAGTTGTGCCTCGGCGATCACCACCGATCTGATCGTGCGGGTCACGACCGGCGTGAACAGGATGGCGATCGTCATGATGATGATCGGGTTCGTTGCACCGAACACCACGATCACCATCAGGGCGAGCAAGATGACCGGGATCGAGAGGAACGCCTCGACGATCCGGCTGAGCACCTCGTCGACCCAGCCGCGGTAGTACCCCATCACCAAGCCGAGGATCGTGCCGCCGGCAACCGACAGCGCCGCCGCCAGGGGCGCGACCACCAGCACCGGCCGGGCGCCGTAGATGATCCGCGAGTAGACGTCGTTGCCGATCCCGTCGGTGCCGAAGTAGGCGTTGCCGCTCGGGCCCTGACGCGGGATCGTGGAGCCGTCGGCGAGGCGGACCACCTCGTTCTCGCCCCAGGGGGCGATGAGGTCGGGCAGCAACCCGCAGAGGATCCACAGGAAGACGATGAAGAGTCCGATGAGGAAGCCGGGGCTACGCCAAAGCAACCGCCGCCGCTCGGAGCGCATCTTCTTGCGCTCGGCGACGACATCGATGTCGTCGTCGTCCTTCAGCGCGTGGAACGGGCTGACCTCATCGGCGATGATCGCCTCACCGGGCGCGCCGACGATGGAATCCTCTGCGGCGGCGGGGAACTGGTCGCGCGGCTCGTCGCCGGTGTACTTGCCGTCTGAGTAATGGCCGTCGGACATCTCATTCCCCCAGATTCAGTCGGGCCCGGGGGTTCATCCAGGCGATGATGAGGTCGGCGAGCAGGGTGGTGATCATGAAGATGATCGCGACCGTGATGACGCACGCGGTCAGCAGAGGGAAGTCCTGCTTGGTCGCGGCGGTGAACGTGAGGCGCCCGAGCCCCGGGTAGTTGAAAACGATCTCGAGGCCGACAAGGCCGCCGAAGAGGTAGCCGATCTGGGTGCCGGTCACCGCGACGGTCGGCTGCAGGCTGTTGCGCAGCACGTGTTTGCGCATCACCTGGCTGGTGGTCAGCCCCTTCATGAAGGCCGTGCGGGTGTAGTCGGCCTCGAGGGCGGCGATCGTGCCGGCGCGGGTGATGCGGGCGATGTACCCGAAGTACACGATCAGGATCGACAGTGCCGGCAGCACGAGGTAGTCCAACGTCGTGAGGATGCCGGCGTTGTCGGGGACGTTGGAGATCGCCGGGAACCATCCGAGGCGGACGCCGAGGATGTACTGGAGAAGCACCCCCGAAACGAACTCCGGGATCGAGGCGCTGGCGAGGCCGAGCGTGACGATCAGGCGGTCGAGCAACGTGTCCTTCTTGCGGGCGGCGATGATGCCGCCGATGATCGCGATCGGCAAGGTGAGGAACAGGGCGAAGAAGACGAGCTGCGCCGATTTCTTCAGCGCCGGTACGACCAGACTGATGACCGACTCACCCGGACTGGAGAACGAGTCGCCGTAGTCGAACGTGACGACCGACTTCAGGAGCCGGCCGAACTGGGTGGTCAGCGGGTCGTTGAAGCCGTTCGCCGCCGCGATCGCGTCGACTCGCTCCTGCGGGGCGAACGGGCCGGCGAGTTGGCGGGCCGGGTCACTCGGGAACACCCGGGTGAGCATGAAGATGATGGCCACCAGGATCAAGAGCGTGATGATCGCCAGCAAGGCGCGTCTCACCGCGAATCGAAGCATGTTCCCCTTTACACCATCCCCATGTTGATCGGTAGCCCCCGGGTCGACCATAGCCGACCCGGGGGCGCCGACAAATCAGCCCTTGGTGGCGGCGCTCAGAATCGTGTGTCCGAGTGCTGTCGCCTGAACTCCGGACACGCTGTTGTCGTGGCCGGAGAGGTAGTTGTAGAAGTACGGGTAGCAGGCCGGCACGTCGTTCCAGAGGATCTTCTGGATCTCGCCGACGGCCGCCTTCTGGCCGTCGACGTCGACCGAGGTGCGGTAGTTCGACAACTGTGCGTCGAAGTCGGGGTTGGCGTAGTTCGACGAGTTCCAGACCCCGCCGGTGGCGAGCGCCGAACCGAAGTACACGTCGGGCGTCGGGCGATGGCCGTAGTCGACGATGCCGAATTCGGCCGATCCGTCGCACGGCAGCGTCGGGTCGGTGGCGCTCGCACCCGGGCACCAGGCGGCGCCGTAGAACGTCGAGTTCGACTGGGTGGCGACGCCGATGTCGAAGCCGGCCTCTGCGGCGTTCTGCTGGATGATCGCCGCGAGCTGCGGAACTTCCTGGATGTCGCCCGTGTCGCATTGAGTGGAGATCCCTTCGACGCCGGCCTCGGCGAGCAGCGCCTTGGCCTGCTCGATGTCTCGCACCCGCTGCGGGACCGCGTCGGGATCGTAGAACGGAAGCGACGACAGGACCGGGTGGTCGTTGCCGATCTCGGCGCGGCCGGACCAGAGCGTGTCGACCATCTGCGGCCGATCGAGCGTCCAGGCGAGCGCCTGGCGCACGAGCGGGTCGGTGAACTGGCCCTGCTGGGTGTTGAACCACACCTGGCGGTGGTTGGCCGATGGCGGCGACAGCACGACGAAGTTGCCGTCGTTGAGCAGGCCCTCGCCACCGATCACCGGGAACTGCTGGATGACGTCGATGTCGCGGCTCTGCATCGCCGTGACCGCAGTGCTGATGTCGGCGAAGCCGCGCAGCTCGATGCTGTCGAGCGGCGTCTGTCCGCCCCACCAGTTGGGGTTACGGCTGAACTTGGCGACGTTCGTGGTGGCGTCCCAGTCATCGAGGACCCACGCCCCGCTGCCTTCGGGCCGCTGGTCGAGCGTCGTGCCGTCGGTGTAGTCGGCGGGCGTGATCAGGCTCTGCGCGTTGAACAGCGACACGAGGACCGGGAAGTTGCCGTTCGCCTCGAGGAGCGTGATCACCGCGACCGCAGGATCGGACGAGTCGGTCGAGCCCTCGCCGATGACGCCGGACAGGCCGGCGTTGCCCTGCAGAGACAGCCGGTCCATCGTCGCGGCGACGTCGGCCGAGGTGACCGGGCTGCCGTCGGACCAGATCGCGCCGGGTCGCAGGTTGAACGTCCAGACGTCGCCGCTCTCGTTGGGCGACCACGACTCGGCGAGCGCCGTCGCCGCGATGTTGCCGTCGTCGCCGAGGCCGACCAGGTACTCGAAGCTCTGCGACAGCACGTTGTAGGTGCCGAGGTCGAGCATGTTGACAGGGTCGAGGCCGGATGCCGCGTCGCCCTGCTGGATGCCGACGACCAGCGTGCCGCCCGTGGGACCGGTGCCTCCACCACCGCCACCGCCGTCACCCTGCGTGCTCGGCGGCTGCGTGTCGCCGCCGCCACCGCTGGTCCCGCTGCTGCCGGTGTCGTCGTCGCTCCCGCAGGCGGCGATGATCGCCCCCATGAACGGCATCGACAGGCCGATGATGGTGCCGCGCCTCACGAAGTCGCGGCGGCTCACCTTGCCTTGCGCGTAGTGCTCGATCAGGTCGAGCTCGACGGGTCCGACGGACCCGCGCGCCGCATCTAGACGTTTCCAATCCATTGTTTCTCCCCCTTGGTTGGGCATTGCTGTGGCCGAGAGCGACTCACCCGCGACAGGACGACCATAACGGTCGGCGCGCCGGAAAACGGGTCATCGACTTCGGCCCGCGTTGTTTTCGCTCTCCAGATGAAGGTCGACGGTAGCAGGCCCCACCCTCCCCGAAGGCATCACTCACACCGCCCTGAACGCGCCGCCGACCTCGGCGCCCAGCCCCAGCAGCCAGCGGCGCACGTTGTCGCCGAGCGCGTCGACGTCGTAGCCGCCCTCCTGCACGACGACGGTCGGAAGACCGAGTTCGGCGACCAGCGCACCCTGTCGCTCGAACCCCTCTGCGGTCACGGCGAGGTCGGAGATCGGGTCGTTGTAGAAGGTGTCGACGCCGAGCGAGACGACGATCAGCTCGGGTGTGAACGCGGCGATCGCGTCACAGGCGGTCGACAGCCCGGCCAGATACCGGTCGTCGTCGGCGCCGGCCGGCAGCGGCAGGTTGAGCGTCGCCCCCGCCCCCCTGCCGGCGCCGGTCTCGTCGGCGAACCCGGTGACGTACGGGTAGGCGCGGGCCGGGTCGCCGTGGAGCGACACGTACTGCACGTCGTCGCGGCCGTAGAAGACCTGCTGGGTGCCGTTGCCGTGGTGGTAGTCGACGTCGAGCACCGCGACCTTCGAGCCGGTCGACGTGGCGGCGTGGTGAGCGGCGATCGCCGCGTTGTTGAAGAAGCAGTACCCGCCGTACATGCCGCGCGGCGCGTGGTGGCCCGGCGGGCGGCACAAGCCGTACGCGAACGGCGCTCCCCCGAGCACCAGGTCGGCCGCCGTGACCGCGACGTCGACCGCCGACCGGGCGGCCTCGTACGTGCCTGCCGTGATCGGCGTCGTCGTCTCGAAACACCAGCGGCCGAGCTCGATGTCGATCGTCGCCGGCTCGCGGAAGCCGCCGATGCCGTCGAGGAGGCCGCCCATCTGGAACACGTCGGGGACGACGTCGTGGGTGCCGGGATGCAACCGTTGGTAGTCCTGCCATGCCCGGCCGAGGAAGTCGACCAGCCCGGCGTCGTGCACCGCGCTGATCGGTGCGAGCCCGACCTCGACCGGCTCGATCAGCTCGAAGCGATCGTCGGCGGCGAGCGCATCGCGGATCGCGTCGGCGCGCCCTGGGTGTTCGAACGGCGGTTGGAGCCCTGACGACTCGATCTCGGCCCGCGGGGCGTGTAGCCGGTGGCGGTCCGACGAGACGACGAGCATCGCGCCCAGCGTAGGGTTGCCGGCCATGACCCGCCTCGGCTACCAGATCCCCAACTTCACCTACCCCGGCGTCGGACCCGACGGGCTCTTCGACGTCGTCGCCCAGCAGGCGCGCGAGGCCGACACGTCCGGCTTCGACACGCTGCTGGTGATGGACCACTTCTTCCAGCTCCCGATGCTCGGCGACCCGGACCAGTACATGCTCGAGTGCTACGCGCTGCTGTCGGCGCTGGCGCGGGAGACGAACACCGTGCGCCTGTCCGCCCTCGTCACCGGCAACACGTATCGCAACCCGGCCGTGCTGGCCAAGACCGTCACGACCCTCGACATCGTGTCGAACGGGCGCGGCCAGCTCGGGATCGGCGCCGGCTGGTTCGAGCTGGAGCACGACTCGTTCGGCATCGAGTTCGGCACGTTCACCGACCGCTTCGAGAAGCTGGAGGAGGCGCTGCAGGTCATCGTCCCGATGCTGCGCGGCGACCGGCCGTCGCTCGACGGCGCGCGCTACACCGTCTCGAACGCGATCAACGAACCCCCGCCGATCTCCCGCATCCCGGTGATGATCGGCGGCGGCGGCGAGCGCAAGACGCTGCGGATGGTCGCCCAGTACGCCGACGAGTCGAACATCATCTGCGGGCCCGACGAGATCGAGCGCAAGCTCGACGCGCTCGCCGGGCACTGCGCGGCGCTCGGCCGCGACCGGTCCGAGATCACGGTGTCATGGCAGAAGACGGCGTGCGTCGCGCCGACCGCGGAAGAGGCGAAGGCCGACCTGTTCGCCTACTTCGCCGGCCGCGGCCTCGACGTCGAGTCGATGTCCGACGACGAGCAGCAGTTCTGGATGAGCAACTTCGTCTGGGGCGATCCGGACACGGTCGCCGAGGCGTTCGCCGGCTTCCTCCGGCCCGGCATCGACGGGTTCACGATCAACATGCCCGCCAACGGCCACGTCCCCGGCCGGGTCGAGCTCCTCGGCAAGGCGCTGGCGCCGCTGATCGGCTGAGCGCGCCGGCCGGCGCTCGCCGACGCTCAGCGCGGGTCGTGTTCGTGGCGGCTGGGGCGATCGGTGAACTCGTCGACGATCGCCGCGACGAGCGGGCCCGCGATCTCGGGTTGCTCGCCCGGCACGGTCCGCACGATCTGGCGCACGTCGGGCAGCGCCTCGAACTCAGCCGCCCGTGCCCACTCGACGATGTCGTCGCCGAGATACCACGAGGCGAGCACCCCCACACCGAGCCCGGCCGCCACCGCCGCCCGCACACTGCTCGACGTCGGCGCGGACACGGTGTAGGTGTACGGGATCCCGTGCTTTTCGAGGATCGGCTCGCTCACCGGACGATAGAAGCCGTGCTCGCCGAACGTGATCAGCGGCACCTCCCCGTCGTCGAACGGCATGTCGCGGTGCGTCACCCAGCGCAACTCGTCGCTCCACAACACGATGTCGTCGGGTCGGGCGTCCTCAGGCGTCACCTGGATGACGGCGACGTCGATGTCACCTCGCTCGAGGAGCGAGACGAGCGGCCGTGACTGGTTCACGACGAACTCGATCGTCGCTGCGGGGTGCATCCGCTTGAAGCGGCCGAGGATGCTCGCCATCCGCGACGCTCCGACCTCCTCGTTCGAGCCGACCTTGACGGTGCCGGTGAAGTCGGGACTCTCCAGCCGGTGGACGGCGCGGTCGTGTGCGGCGACGATCTGGCGCGCCTCGGCGAGCAGGATGCGACCGTCCCGCGTCGGGCGCAACGTGTGGCCGTCGCGGATCAACAAGGTCCGCCCGACCCGCTGCTCGAGCCGCTTGATCTTCCAGCTCACCGCGGACTGCGTCAGACCGAGATGCTCGGCGGCGCGGGTCATGCCACCCCACTCGAGGACCGCGATGTAGGCGCGCAGGGAGGGGACGTCGAGGTGCACGGACCAGATCATGACGAATTGTCATGAATCAATCAAGTACATCCGGGTTGAGTCATGACCGATGAGGCCCGATGATGATCGCATGAGCGCAACCCCCTCCCTCCCCGTGACCGAGTCGGCTCCGGCCGATCGCCCACGCCACCCACGCCACCCACGCCGCCCGACCTGGCGCCCGTTCCGCCACTTCGACGACCCGCCAGGGGTCGACAGCTACGCGCTCCCCAGCGAGCTCGCCCTGCGCCCGATCGAGCCCCACTACCCGATGCACCGCTGACGCTCGCCGCGGCGACTCCCCGCCGCGCCGACCTTCAGACGAGCGCCAGCTCCTCGTCGAGGTACTCGGTGCGGCACTTGGCCCGTTGCAGCTTGCCGCTGCTCGTCTTGGGCAGCGTGCCCGGCGTGACGAGCATGATGTCACGGGGCGGCAACCCGCTGACCTCGAGGGTGCGGTGGTGGATCGCTTCACGGATCACGTCGAGACCACCCGACGTGTCCGACACGCGCACCTCGGCGACGACGACCACGCTCTCCTTGCCCTTGTAGCCCTCCATCCCGAACGCGATCACGTTGCCGGCGCGGACGCCGTCGAGCACGCCGACCGCCCGCTCGATGTCCTCCGGGAACACGTTGCGGCCGCCGACGATGATCACGTCCTTGATGCGGCCACACAGCACGAGCTCGCCGTCGAGGAGGTAGGCCAGGTCGCCGGTGCACAGCCAGCCGTCCCGGAACAGCGCCGCCGTCGCGTCGGGGCGCTTGTAGTACCCGGGCGTGACCGACGTGCCGCGCAAGAGCAGCTCGCCGACGTGGCGCTCGGGGAGCTCGTCGTAGCTGTCGGGGTCGACGACCTTCATCTCCAACCCGGGCACCGCCTTGCCGAGCAACGGCAGCCGCCGCGCCCGCACGGCGAGGTCGTCCGGGTCGAGGATCTCGATCGGCTTGGCGACGCGGGCGGTCTCCAGGACGATGCGGTCGACCGTGTCGGTTTGCAGCCCTCGTCCCCGCGGCGGGAACGAGCCGCCGATCGCCACTTCAGCCATGCCGAACGCGGGGAAGATGCCGCCGGCGTCGAAGCCGAACCGGCCGGCCTCGGCGACGAACGCGTCGACCGCCTTCGGGTCGACCGGCTCGGCGCCGGACAGCGCGAGCGTCAACGACGAGAGGTCGAGGTCCTCCATCCGCTTCAGGGCCCGGGTCGCCAGCACCCACGAGAAGTTCGGGCCCGCCGTCGCCGTGCCGCCGTAGTCGGAGATCCACCGCATCCAGTTGCCGGGGTGGCCGAGGAAGTCCTGCGGCGCGGCCTGGACGAGATCGACCCCTTTGGTCATCGGCAGGGCGAGGAATCCGACCAGCCCCATGTCGTGGTACAGCGGGAGCCACGACACCAGCGTGTCGCCCCCGACGAACGACGCCGCATCGCAACACGCGTCGATGTTCGCCGTCAGGACCCGGTCGGGGATCATGACGCCCTTCGGCTCGCTGGTCGAACCGCTGGTGTACTGCAGGATGACGAGCCGCTCGGGGTCGGGTGCGGGGAGTTCGAGCGCATCGCCGGCCGGCACGTTGGGCGAGCCTGGCATGACCGAGCGCATCGGCTCGATCGGCGGGTCCCCGTCGACGGCGGTGTAGAAGTCGGCGAGCAGGTCGTCGATCAGCACGAGCTTCGCGTCGCCGTGCCGGATCCGCGATCGGGTGCTCTCGATGAACGTGTCGAGGCTGCCCATCCGCATCGGGAGCGGGAGGACCATCGAGGCGATCCCCGCCAGCCAGCACCCGCGGACGATGGTCATCAACTCGCGGCTGGTCGGCCCGAGCACCGCCACATGGTCGCCGGGCAGCAGTCCCTTGGCCTGGAGCGCGGCGCCGACCGAACGGGCCTCGTCGTGGACCTGACGCCAGCTGACGTGGACGGGCCCGTCGGGGCCGATCACGCTGTGGCCGACGAAGCGAACGCCGGTGCCGGAGTCGGCGGCGAGCTCGAGTCGCTCGATGGTCGAAGTCGGCGACGGGCCGGTCGTCATCATCCGAACGCTAGTGGGATCGGCCGGTGATGCCATCCCCCGGGGAGCGCGCCGGGGCGCGCGCCGGCGGCGACGCCCTCACTGGCTGCCGTCGAGCCGATCGGGGAGGTGATGGGTCCGGCCACCGCGGATGCGGACGTCGGGCGGGTCACAGGCGTGGCAGCCGTACTCGACGTGGACGCCCTGGATCGACATCTGGGTGCCCCGCGACTTCTCCACGATCAGCTGCGGCTTGTGGTAGAGGTCGTCGCCGCCGCAGGTCGGGCAACGCGGCCGCGGGTCGCGCGTCCACCGCACGCGACACGACGCACACGTGAGCTCGATCAGGCCGTCACCGGTTGGCGCGCCGAGCACGTCGTCGTCGGTCCCACATCGCGGACACACGATCTCCAACGCCATCGTAGGAGGCTACGCCCCGCCCCGCCGGACTTCCGTCTCCACGCCCGCCCCCGGTATGTGTGACCGAATACGTCGAACGTCGCGATGTTCGGTCACACAAACCGATGAGGACACGCCCGCCCCCGATCTGTGTGACCGAATACGTCGAATCTCACGATATTCGGTCACACAAACCGATGAGGACACGCCCGCCCCCGATCTGTGTGACCGAATACGTCGAACGTCGCGATGTTCGGTCACACAAACCGGTGGCGGGGGTGGGGCGCGCGGTTCGGGCGTTGGCGACGCGGGCGGTCAGAGGGAGGCGCGGACGGCGGTGTTGAGGTTGATCGTGCGCGGGTCGCCGGCGATGTCGCCGCCCATCTGGTTCATCACGTAGCCGTACCCGACGTTGGCCGCGGGGTCGGCGTACCCGAGCGAGCCGCCGGCGCCGGCGTGACCGAAGCAGCCCTCCGAGAGCAGTTGGACAAGTTCGTTGTCGAGCATGAAGCCGTAGCCGAACCGCGTCGGCACGACCAGCGACTTGTCGGGACCGTTGACCGCCTCGGCGCTGGCCGCCCGCATCGTCTCGTCGCCGAGCACGCGGACCCCATCGACCTCGCCGACGGTCGCCGCGTACATGCGCGCCAGGCTGCGGGCGTTGGTGATGCCGTTCGCCGCCGGCATCTCGGTGGCATGGACCGCCCGCGTGTTGAACGGGCTGTTCTGCGGATCGAGGGCCATCAGCACGCCGTTCATGAACAGCGACTTGAATCCAATCGTGCCCGGCCCGGCCACGGCCATCATCATCGCCACCAGTTCCGGGTCGGTCGGCGGCGGGGCGACCTCGAGCCGGCTGACCCGCGGCTCCTCCGACTCGGGGAGTCCGATCCAGAAGTCGAGGCCGAGCGGAGCGGCGACCTCGTCGGCGAAGTAGCGGCCGAGGGTCCGCCCGTCGACACGCCGGACGAGTTCCCCGGCGAGCCAGCCGTAGGTCAGCGCGTGGTACCCGTGGGCGGTGCCGAGCTCCCACACCGGAGCCTGCGCGGCGAGTGCCTCGACAACCGGGGCGACGGCGATGATGTCGTCGAACGTGAGCGGCGCGTCGACGTAGGGCACGGCGGCCTGGTGGCTCATCATCTGGCCGACCGTCACCGCCTCCTTGCCGTTGGCGGCGAACTCGGGCCAGTACGTCGCGACCGGCTCGTCGTAGGAGACCTTCCCGGCCTCGACGAGCCGGGCGACGCAGATCGCCGCCGCGCCCTTGGTCGTGGAGAACACGAGCTGGAGCGTGTTCTCGTCCCACGGCCGGCCGGACCGAGCGTCGGCCATCCCGGCCCAGATGTCGACACGCGGCACGCCGTCGACATACAGCGCGAACGCCGCGCCGAGTTCGCCGTGATCGGCGAAGTTCTGCTGGAAGGCGTCGGCAACCTTGCCAAAGCCCTCATCGACCGTTCCCTGGATCTCGACCATCACCGGAACGTACCGATCTGCAACACCGAAATACGAGTGGGACGCGCCAGCCGGCCGCGCCAGCCCAGGTCAGGCGGACTCACGGCGTAGTCTCGACACGACATGGCACGAGGTCTGCTGCGCTGGTGGTGGATAGCCGCCGGGATGCTCGTCGCGGCGGTGATCGCCGGCGCGCTCGACTCGACCCTCGCGTGGATCCTCGTCCTCACGTACGCGGTGCTGAACCTGCTCGGTACGTTGATGGTTCTCGCCGAGGTTCGAGAGCAGGCGCCGGGCCGCCACCCCGAACGTTGGGAACTCGCGGTCCGGGTCGCCTTCGTCCTGCAGATCCCACTCGGCGTCGTCGTGCTCGCCGTCGGGGGCGTCTGACCGCTACACGGCCATCGCCCCGGCGATGACGCCGGACATCGAACCGCATACGATGCCCTCGCCGACGCAGACATCGGCGGGCGACCCGTGCGTCGCCCGCCGCTCCCGCTCGACCTCTAGGTTCAAGCTTCGGAGCTTGGTCGAGCTGGGTGAGATTGTTCGGTACAGTTCGCTGGGCGGCCGCTCGGCCGTTTCGGCACAAATGGAAGCGGGGTTCGTATGCCAAACGTACGTTCTGCAGGGCTCATCCTTCGCTCGATCGTCGTGGCGGCGATCGTTGCCGGAGCATCCGCATTCGCCGCACCGGTCGAGGCAGCCGCGCCGACCGATGTCGACTTCACGATCCGGGAAGTGTTACCCGTGGGGACGCCCGGCGTGATGATCGCCAGTGACATCGCCGTATGTCCGTCGGCGGCGGTTGCGACGATCGGCGCGACTCGCACCGACTCCGGGCCGGTGAGCACCTTCCGGGGGACGAAGGTGATCGACTGCGGCGGCGGTGACACGTTCAGTGTCGAGTTTCGGGCCAGTGTGACCGGATGCAGCTCGACCGATTCGGGGACGTGGAAGGTGATCGACGGAACCGGCGTGTTCACCGGGGCGAAAGGTCACGGCAAGCTCGTCGGCTCGTACCGCTTCGACGGCGGTGCGGGAACATTTTGCATGACCGACGGCATCGATGATCGCTACACAGGCAAGCTCAAGCTCGTTCCCTGAGTCACAGTTGACGGGAGAGTGCGATTCAGCACGCTCCTCGCCACACGGGAGGGGCCTCGCCCTCGCACGCTGAGTGCGGCGGGCCAAACCCGGAACCCACCGCTTCGAGACCGCGAGCGGCCCGTAGGCTGGGGCGTCGGTATGAGCGACACGACCATCTCCGACGGCACGACCCGGGACACGACGCCCGACGAGGCGCCCCCTCACCGGTACTCGGCCGCGCTCGCCCAGGACATCGAGCTCCGCTGGCAGGCGTATTGGGACGAACACGGCACGTTCGAGACCCCAAACCCCTCCGGCCCGCTCGCCGACCCCGAGGCGACGGCGGCCCGCGGCGAGAAGCTGTTCGTACTCGACATGTTCCCGTACCCCTCGGGCACCGGCCTGCACGTCGGCCATCCGCTCGGCTACATCGGCACCGACGTCTATTCCCGCTTCAAGCGGATGACGGGCCACAACGTGCTCTACACGATGGGGTACGACGCGTTCGGCCTGCCCGCCGAGCAGTACGCCGTCCAGACCGGCACGCACCCGGCGATCACGACCGAGGCGAACATCGCCACCTATCGCCGCCAGCTCGCCCGGTTGGGCCTCAGCCACGACCGCCGGCGCAGCGTGTCGACCGCCGACCCGCGGTACTACCGCTGGACCCAGTGGATCTTCAGCCAGATCTTCAACGCCTGGTACGACACCGAGCGGAACGCGGCGCGCCCCGTCAGCGACCTGATCGCCGAGTTCGAGGCCGGCACCAGGCCGACACCCGACGGGACGCCGTGGGCCGGACTGTCGGCGCAGGAGCGGGCGGCGATCGTCGACGACCGTCGCCTGGCCTACGTGAGCGAGGCGCCGGTCAACTGGTGCCCGGGCCTCGGCACGGTCGTCGCCAACGAGGAGGTCACCGCCGACGGGCGCAGCGACCGTGGCAACTTCCCGGTGTTCAAGCGCAGCATGCGGCAGTGGATGATGCGGATCACCGCCTACGCCGACCGGCTGATCGAGGATCTCGACCGCCTCGACTGGACCGACTCGATCAAGACGATGCAGCGCAACTGGATCGGCCGCAGCCACGGCGCGACCGTCCACTTCCCGTCACCAGCGGGCGACATCACGGTCTTCACGACCCGCCCCGACACGCTGTTCGGGGCGTCGTTCATGGTGCTCGCCCCCGAGCACCCCTTCGTCGACACGCTGACGACCGCCGACCGCGCCGACGCGATCGCCGCGTACCGCCGGGAGGCGGCGGCGAAGAAGGACATCGACCGCCAAGACGAGACGCGGGAGAAGACCGGTGTGTTCACCGGCTCGTACGCCGCCAACCCGGTCGACGGTGAGCAGATCCCGGTCTGGATCGCCGACTACGTTTTGATGGGCTACGGCACCGGGGCGATCATGGCCGTGCCGTGCGGCGACCAGCGCGACTTCGAGTTCGCCGCCAAGTTCGGCCTCCCGATCCCGGCCATCCAACGACCGCCCGACGAGTGGTTCGCCGAGCAGGGCGTCGAGCCGACGCTCGACACGTCGCGCTGGCCGGTCGCCTACGTCGGCGACGCCCCCTACGTCAACTCCGCCAACGACACCCTCGACCTGAACACCGTCGACAACAAGGCCGACGGCATCGCGCTGACCAACTCGTGGTTGGAGGCCCACGACGCCGGGAGCGCAACCGTCAACTACAAGTTGAGGGATTGGCTGTTCAGCCGCCAGCGCTACTGGGGCGAGCCGTTCCCGATCGTCTACGACGAGTTCGACCACCCCCACGCCGTGCCCGACCACCTGCTGCCCGTCGAGCTGCCCGAGACCGACTCGTTCGCGCCGCGCACGTTCGACCCCGACGACGAGTTCTCCAACCCGGAGAGCCCGCTCGACCGGCTGCAGCACTGGGTCGACGTCGAGCTCGACCTCGGCGACGGGCTGAAGACGTACCGCCGCGACACCAACGTGATGCCCCAGTGGGCCGGCTCGTGCTGGTACGAGCTGCGCTACCTCGACCCGACCAACGAGCAGGCGTTCGTCGACCCGGCGGTCGAGGAGTACTGGATGGGGCCGCGCACCGACGTCCGCCCCGACCATCCCGGCGGCGTCGACCTGTACGTCGGCGGCGTCGAGCACGCCGTGCTGCACCTGCTCTATGCCCGGTTCTGGCACAAGGTGCTGTACGACCTCGGCCACGTCAGCTCGGTCGAGCCGTACGCCCGGTTGTTCAACCAGGGCTACATCATGGCCGCCGCCTACACCGACGAGCGGGAGATGTACGTCGAGGCCGCCGAGGTGGTGGGCGACGAGGACTCCGGCTACACGTTCCGCGGCGAGCCGGTCACGCGCGAGTGGGGCAAGATGGGCAAGAGCCTGAAGAACGCCGTCTCCCCCGACGAGATGTACGCCGCGTATGGCGCCGACACCTTGCGCCTGCACGAGATGTCGATGGGGCCCCTCGACGCGTCCCGCCCCTGGGAGACCCGCGACGTCGTCGGCATGTACCGCTTCCTCCAACGGCTGTGGCGCAACGTGGTCGACGAGCAGACCGGCGAGTGCGCCGTGACCGATGCGCCGGCCGACGAGGAGACGCGCAAGCTGCTCCACCGCACGATCGACGTCGTACGCACCGAGATGGACGCGCTGCGCTTCAACACCGCGATCGCCAAGCTGATCGAGCTGAACAACCACGTCACCAAGTTGGACGCGACCCCCAGGGAGGTCGCCGAGCCGATGGTGATCATGCTCGCCCCACTCGTGCCGCACGTCGGCGAGGAGCTGTGGCGGGCGGTGGGCCACGACGGGACGATCGCCTACGTCGCCTTCCCGGTCGCCGACCCGGCGCTGCTCGTCGACGACACGATCGAGGTCCCGGTCCAGGTCAACGGCAAGGTGCGCGGCCGCATCACCGTCGCCGCCGACGCCGACCGCGACGCGCTGGAGGCGGCCGCGCTGGCCGACGAGAAGGTCGCCGCGGCGATCGACGGCGCGACGCCCAAGAAGGTCATCGTCGTGCCGGGCCGGATGGTCAACGTCGTCGTCTGACGCGCCGCCTCGTGCGCGTGTCGGGCAAGTTGTGTACTGTCCGACCCGACGCAAAGGGGAGGTCTTCATGCGCTCAGCCACTCACGGCGGATCCTTCGTTCGAACCCGGATCCTGCTCGCGCTCTCGCTGCTGTTCACCGTGCTCGTCGGCCTCGCGCCCCAGACCACATCGGCCGCGGTGCCGACGTGGTCGAAGACCTTCGCGCCCGACACGATCGGCCCGGGCAGCGTCAGCACGCTGACGTTCGACATCGTCAACCCGGACCCCGTGTCGCGCTCCGACCTCGCGTTCACCGACACGCTTCCGGCGGGCGTCCTCATCGCCACCCCGGCCAACGCCTCCCAGTCGTGCCCGGGCACGTTCGACACGCCCGACGGCGGGGGCACCATCACCCTCACCGGCGGAGCGCTTGCGGCGTCCGGCAGTTGCACGTTCACGGTCGACGTCACGTCGGCCACCGCCGCGACGCACGAGAACACGACCGGCGACCTGACGTCGAGCGGCGGCAACAGCGGCACGGCGACCGACACGCTCACCGTGGACACGGCCCTTCCCGGCTTCATCAAGAGCTTCTCGCCGTCCACGGTCGAGTTCGGCGGCCGCAGCACGCTGACGTTCACCATCGACAACACGGCGAACACGGCGGTCGTCCCCAACCTCGACTTCATCGACAACCTGCCGGCCGGCATGACCGTCGCCAATCCATCGAACAAGGCGACGACGTGCGGCACGGCGACCATCCCGCCCACCCTCACGGCTGTACCCGGGTCGTCGACGATCACGCTCGACGCCGACGGGACCGTCGGCTTCCCGGCGGTCGCCGACGACTCGACGTGCATCGTCACCGTCGACGTGATCGGCGGATCGGTCGCCAAGCTCGTCAACTCGGTGCAGCTCCTCGCCGACTTCGAGTCAGCCGGCAAGGCCAACGCCGCGCTCACGGTGACCGGGTTCGCCGGCCTGCTCCAGCTGACCAAGGAGTTCACCGACGACCCCGTGCCCCCGGGCGGCACGACGACGCTCGAGTTCACCGTCACGAACAAGAGCCGCGACGACGCGGCGACCGGCATCACGTTCGACGACGACCTCGGGACGACGCTGACCGGCCTCACCCCGACGCTGCCCGGCGATCCCGACCCGCCGTGCGGCGCCGGCTCGACGCTCTCGTTCAGCCTGGGCGTCCTCACGCTCACCGACGGCAGCCTGCCCCCGGAGGGCGCCTGCGCGTTCAGCGTCGAGCTGTCCGTCCCGGCCGGAGCCACACCCGGCACGTACCCGAACACCGCCGGCCCGGTCAGCGGCGACGTCGGCGGCTCGCCCGCGGTCGGCAACGCCGACGGCGACCTGCTCTTCGTCGCCGCGTTCCCCGTCCTGACCAAGGAGTTCACCGTCGACCCGGTCGGCACGGGCGGCACGACAACGATCGAGTTCACGGTCACCAACACCTCGAGCGCCTCGATCCTGACCGACATCGAGTTCCTCGACGAGCTCACCGACGGCAGCGGTGGCTTCCCACCCGACCCCACCAGCGGCTTCCTCCCCTTCCCGGTCTCCGTCGGGCTCCCGCCGATCCCCGATCCGCCCTGCGGCGGTTCCTCCTCGCTGACGCTCGTCTCGGCCGGCACCGACCGGCAGGCGCTCTTCCTCGACGGCGGCAGCCTCGCGGCGGCGGGCAGCCCGGGCGATTCGTGCTCGTTCACGGTGACCGTCGACATCCCCGACGGCCTCGCCGCCGGCACGTACACCAACACCACCGAGGAGATCTCGGCGGTGCTCGACGACCTCGCCGGCGACCCGATCGTCACGGGTCCGGCGGCGAGCGACGACATCGTGATCGTCGCCGCCCCCCAGCTCACCAAGGAGTTCACGAACGACCCGGCGATCCCGGGCGGCACGGTGGAGCTGACGTTCACCCTCGAGAACCTCGACCCCGACAACGCGGCGACCGCAGTCGCGTTCACCGACGACCTGACCTTCCTCACCGGGCTGACCGCCACCACCGTGGACTTCAACGACTGCGGGGCGACCGTCGACATCACCACCGACCCGACCCTGATCGACGTGAGCGGCGGCACCCTCGCGCCCGAGGCCGCGTGCACCATCACGCTCACGCTCGATGTCCCGACCGGTGTCGGTGGCACGTTCCCGAACACCACGTCGCCGGTGTCGGCGACCGTGGCCGGCCTCCCGACGTCCAACGCCGCGGCCAGCGACGACCTCGTCGTCACCGGGGTGTTGTTCAGCAAGGCGTTCGACAACCCGGTGATCCCGGGCGCGGAGACCACGCTGACGTTCACGCTCGACAACGTCGGCACCGCCGACGCCACCGGTATCACCTTCTTCGACGACCTGGCGGCGATCCTGCCCGGGACGCCCGACGTCACCGTGGTGACGCCGCTTCCGGACACCAGCTCGTGCGGCGCCGGCTCATCGCTCATCGAGATCGGTGGGACGTTCCTCTTCTTCAGCGGCGGCGCCGTCGACGCCGGCACGTTCTGCTCGTTCGACGTCACGGTCCTCGTTCCCGCCGGGGCGGACGACGGCGACTACTTCAACGTCACCAGTGGGCTGACGTACGCCGCGCCCGGCGCCGTCACCGGCCCACCCGCCGTCGACATCCTGCAAGTCGACTCGGTGCTCCTCGCGCTGACCAAGGAGTTCACCGACGACCCGGTGTTCCCGGGCGACACGGTCACGCTCGACTTCACGCTCGAGAACCTCAGCGCGACCGAGACGGTCACCGACATCGCCTTCGACGACGACCTCGACGCCACGCTCAGCGGGCTCGAGGCGTCGAGCCCGAACTCGAACGATTGTGGCGGCATGGCCGCCGGCTTCCCGGCGGGGTTGTTCGAGTACAGCTTGGGCACACTCGCGCCCGGCGCGTCGTGCACGATCTCGATCAACGTCGACGTGCCGTCGCCGGTACCCGGGAACGCGTTCCCGAACACCACCACCGGGGTGACCGGCAAGGTCGGCGCGCTCGACGTCGTCGGCGACCCCGCCACCGACACCCTCCTGGTCGACACCGTCTTCTTCGCCAAGGTCTTCACCAACCCGATCCACCCCGGGACGACCGGCAAGCTCACGTTCACCATCGACAACCTCGACACGGTCAACGGCGTCTCCGGGATCGCCTTCTCCGACGACCTCAACGACGCCCTTACGGGACTCCAGGTTGTCGCGCCCCCGACCCCTGAGCCATGCGGACTTGGGTCGTCCCACTCGCTCGGCACCTTCTTCACCCTCAACAACGCCAGCCTGCCCGCCGGGGGCGCGTGCGTCTTCGAGGTCAACGTCGAGGTGCCGTCAGGCGCCGCCAGCGGCGACTACCTCAACACGACGAGCCAACTGTTCAGCAACGGCGTGCCCGTCGCCGACCCGGCGACCGCCACGCTGACCGTCGAGCCGCCTCCGGTGTTCGCCAAGGTGTTCGCCCCGGACACGATCGTCCGGACCACGAACAGCACGCTCACGTTCACGATCGACAACACCGCCAGCACCGTCGCCGCGACCAGCGTCGACTTCACCGACAACCTGCCCGCCGGCGTGGAGATCGCCACACCGTCCAACGTCAACCTCGACGCCGGCTGCACCGGCGGCGTCATCACCGCCCCCGACGGCGGCACCACCATCTCCTGGACGTCCGGCGAAGTCGCCGCTGGAGCGACCTGCACGATCGACGTCGACGTCACCGGCACGGCCGACGGCAGTC
>JBFGCT010000020.1:0-34564 GCA_041581055.1 Ilumatobacteraceae bacterium
CGTTCGTCGACGAGCTCCACACGATCGTGGGCGCGGGCGGCGCCGAGGGTGCCATGGATGCCGGCAACATGATCAAGCCGATGTTGGCGCGTGGCGAGCTGCGCATGATCGGCGCGACCACCCTCGACGAGTTCCGCAAGCACCTCGAGAAGGATCCGGCACTCGAGCGACGTTTCCAGCAGGTCTACGTCGGCGAGCCGTCGGTCGAGGACACCGTCGGCATCCTGCGCGGGCTCAGGGAGCGGTACGAGGTGCACCACGGCGTGCGCATCCAGGACTCGGCGCTCGTCAGCGCGGCGGTGCTCTCCGACCGCTACATCACGAGCCGGTTCCTGCCCGACAAGGCGATCGACCTCATCGACGAGGCGGCGTCGAAGCTGCGCATCGAGATCGACTCACTGCCGACCGAGATCGACGTCGTCCAGCGGCGCATCTTCCAGCTCGAGATCGAGCAGGTCGCGCTCGAGAAGGAGAGCGACGACCTGTCCAAGGAGCGGCTCGAGGCGCTGCACGACGAGCTCGCCGCGCTCAACGCCCAGGTCGCCAAGATGAAAGAGCACTGGGAGCAGGAGAAGCAGGCGATCGACGCGATCCGGGCCCTGAAGGAGGAGTTGGAACAGCTGCGCACCCAGGTCGAGCGGGAGACCGACCTCGAAGTCGCCGCCGAGATCCGCTACGGCCGGATCCCCGAGCTGGAACGGCGCGTCGAGGAAGCGACCGCCCACCTCGACGAGCTGCAGGAGAAGGACGCGATGCTCAAGGAGGAGGTCGACGCCGAGGACATCGCCGAGGTGGTCGCCAAGGCGACCGGCATCCCCGTCTCCCGGTTGATGGAGTCCGAGACCGCCAAGCTGGTGCACCTCGAGGAGCACCTCCACGAGCGGGTGATCGGCCAGGACGACGCGGTGATCTCGGTCGCCAACGCGATCCGCCGCAGCCGCGCCGGGCTGTCCGACCCCAACCGGCCGATCGGGTCGTTCATGTTCCTCGGCCCGACCGGCGTCGGCAAGACCGAGCTGGCGCGGGCGCTCGCCCAGTTCCTCTTCGACGACGAGCGGGCGATGGTGCGCATCGACATGAGCGAGTACATGGAGAAGTTCTCGGTCTCCCGCCTGATCGGCGCGCCGCCGGGCTACGTCGGCTACGACGAGGGCGGCCAGCTCACCGAGGCGGTGCGGCGCCGGCCCTACTCGGTCGTCCTGATGGACGAGATCGAAAAGGCCCACCCGGACGTGTTCAACACGTTGCTGCAACTCCTCGACGACGGCCGGTTGACCGACGGCCAGGGCCGGACGGTCGATTTCACCAACGTCGTGCTGATCATGACGAGCAACCTGCCCGGCGACCCGTCCGACTTCTTCAAGCCGGAGTTCATCAACCGGGTCGACGACATCATCCGCTTCCGCGCCCTCACCGAGGCCGACCTCGAGCGGATCGTCGCGATCCAGCTCCGGCTGCTGCGCGAGCGGTTGGCCGCCAGGCGGATCGACCTCGACATCGACGACGCGGCGATGGCCCAGCTGGCCCGGGAGGGCTACGACCCGGCGTTCGGCGCCCGGCCGCTCAAGCGCATCATCCAGCGCGAGATCGCCGATCCGTCCGCGGTGCTGATCCTCAACGGCTTGGCCGGCGACGGCGACACGATCGTCGTCCGCTCCGGCGAGGGCGAAGGGACCGCGCTGACCGTCACCGCCCGCCCCGCCTGACCCCCGACGATCCCGCGGGGAGGCCGCGGCTGCCGCGATGTCGGCGAACAGAACGGGGCGGCGAGCGACGGCCGTCAGCGCCGCTTCGGGCCGGCCGCGGGGCCGGTCTTGCGCGACGACGGCAGCGCGCGGGACGGCGGCGGTAGGAACTGCCCGTCGTCGGTCGTCGCCGACGAGCTCATCCACCGGCGAAGTGCCTCGCCGAGCGCCGACAGCTCGCGGTGCACCTCGATGCGGGCCCTGACCAGCCGGTCGAGCTCGGCGCGCGCCGCCTCGACGTCGGCCCGGGCGCGATCGCGTTCGGCGTGCGCGGCGTCGACGAGGGCCTCGGCCTCGGCGCGGGCCGCCTGGACGTCGACGAAGGCGCGGTCGCGGTCGAGCTGGGCAAGGCGGTCGAGCTCGGCCCGCGCCGCCTCGACATCGGCGCTGGCCCGGTCACGTTCGGCCCGCGCCTCGCGCACGAGCCGGTCGAGCTCGGCGCGTGCGGCCTCGAGCTCGGCGCGCACCGGGGCGGTGATCCCGTCGCGCTCCGCGGTCGCGTCCGCCAACTTGCGATGCAGCATCCGGTTGTCGGCCGCCAGCCGATCGAGCTCTGCGGTCAGGACGCCGAGGAACGCGTCGACCCGGTGCGCGTCGTACCCGCGGCGCACGATCGGGAACTCGCGGCGCGACCGGCTCGGTTCAGCGCCCATCGGCCACCATCCTCACCATCGGGCCGACCGGCTCACCGCGCGGCCGATCGCCCCCCGTCCCAGAGTCGAGCGCGCCGAGGGCGCGCAGCACCGGCTCGACGTTGTTCGCCAACCACAGCCGTCCGAGGGCGAAGCGGCTGGAGCGCCCGAGGCCGGCTGCGACGTGTTCGAGCCACGCCAGCAGCACGCTGACCTCGGCGCGCAGCGTCGGGTTCGGCGCGTCGACGGCCAGCTCGGAGAACAGCGTGATCGGCCGGCCGGCGGTGAGCACGTCGACCACGGTGCGCCCGATGTGCTCGCCCTGGGCGGTGAGCCAGAGGTGCGCGAGGTCGGCGTCTGGCAGTCCGAGCGGGCGGCTGTCCTCCCAGTCGACCAGGCCGGTCACCTCGACGCCGTCGGGACCGCGCTCGGTGAGGGTGTTGCCGATCCAGCAGTCGCCGTGCGTGCGGGCCATCACGAGACGCTGCCCGCCGAGCTCGCCGGCGAGCAGCGACCACAGCGCGTTGATCTCGCCGAGGAACGGCCACAGCCGCCGGTCGGCCGACAGCACGTTGATCGGCTCGGTCACCAGGTCGGCGATCAACCGGTCGCCGATGTCGAGGCTCGTGCGGGTGAGCCCATGGGCGTCGCCGATCGCCCCGGCGATGGCGGCGAGCGTGTCGTGGTCCGCGGCGAGCGGGCGGGCGCCGCGGCAGGCGGTCTCGATGACGAGCTGATGCCCGGCGCACTCGGCGATCTCGACGACGGTCGGCAGCCGCTCGGCGGTCCCCGTGCCGGCGGCGACCCGGTGCATCTCGGAGACCGCCGCGGCGTGCCGCCGCAGGCCACCGGCCGCGTCCGCGGACAGCGCGATCTTCACGACCCGCGCCGACTCGTGGTGCTCGACCCTCACGATCGCGGTGTCGTTGTCGCTCGGCACCAGCCAGCGCGGCTCGAGGCTCGGTTGGTCATGACGCGTGGCGTCGAGCTCGTCGAGCACCGCGGCGACGACACGCTCCCGCCTCCGCTGCCGGACCGCCCGCCGCCGGGCGATCAACCAACCGACGACACCGCCGCCGTCACCGCCCATCCAGATCGGGCGCAGGATGGTGCTCAGCAGGAACGCGGCGAGCAGCGTGTGTCCGACCAGCGCCGACCAGCCGATCGCGTCCAGCCCGAATCTCGGTGCGAGGATCGCCGCGCCGACGAGCGGGGTGGTCGCGACGCCGAGCGAGATCCGCACCATCGCGCCGGCCGCCCGCTCGTAGCGCGCCCACCCGGTGGCGAGCGCGGCGACGGCGAGCGGGATCGAGTCGAGCAGCAGCAACCGCAACAGCGTCGTGCCGTTGTCGACGTAGGCGCTTCCGAGCGCCCCGAGGACGAGCGGCGCGGCGACGGCGCCGATCAGCGCCCCGGGGACGATCAGCCGGCCGATGTTGAGGCCGGCCCGCCGTGCGAGGTCGGCCGCCGCCGCCGGCCGGGCCGCCGACTCGGCGACGAAGGCGGTCACGATGTTGTTCGACACGAGCTGTCCCGACGCGGCGATCGTGATCGCGAAGAACACGTAGGCGGTGTCCTCGGCGCCGCGCATGCCCAGCACGACGAGCACGACGACCTCGGCCCCGAGCATCCGGACGAGGTCGGACCCGAAGTCCCCGGCCGCGAACCGGGCGATCGCCCGGCGCGAGAAGATCGGCTCGGCCGGCGCCCGCCGATGGCCGGGCAGCAGGCGGCGGAAGATCAGCACGTTGACCGGGACGATCATCGCCAGGGCCGGCACGCACCACGCCAATGGGAGCGCCCAGGCGCCGGCGCCGACGAGGGCGGCCAGCAGGGCGAGTTTGAGCACCGAGTACGCGACGTTCTCGATCGGCACCCACACCGCGTGCCGCAGTCCGGTGAGCACGTTGTCCTGGAGCACGAAGACGGTCCACACCGCGGTTCCGGCGGCGAACGCCGCGCCGGTCAGCAGGTCGTGGCGGAGCATCGTGAGCTCGTGCGCCCACCACGGCGTGCCGAAGGCGAAGCCAGCGGCCACGGCGACCGCCACCGTCGCGCACAGCGCGTAGCTCGTCGCGATGAACCGTCCGGCGCCGACGCCGGCGGCGGCGATGAACCGGATGAGGCCGTTGCGCAACCCGAGCGTGGCCAGGTTGCCGAGCAGCACGATCGACGTGACGATCGCGGTGCCGGTTCCGACTTCGGCGGTCGGCAGGACGCGGGCCGCGACGATCCAGAACAACAGCCCGAGCGCGGCGGTGATCACCGAGCTCGCCACCAGGGCGGTCGCGTTCCGGTTCATCCGGTCGGCGTCGTGGTCGGCCATCAGTCCTTGAACCCCACGACCCGTTTGACCAGCCGGCGCGCCGCCTGGTCCGTGTTGGTGAGCGGAAGGCGCTCCAGCCGGTACTCGCCCGAGTGCACCGCCGCCGCGCCGAACCGCTCCTTGAACCGCGCCAGGCCCGCGGCCGAGCCGGTCTCGCCCATGTTGTATCGCCGTGCGCCGTGTTCGTACGCCAGCTCCAGCGCCCGCCAGTGGACGGCGTCGTTGGCGTTCGTGCCGCGGATCAGCTCGGCGTCGATCGCGCCCCGCGTGTACCGGGTCGTGTCGCCGAGCAGGATGATCGCCGACGCCGCCGGCCGGTCGTCGACGTAGCCGACGATCACGCGGAAGCGGTCGCCGAGGTGGGCGCCGATGTTCCGCAGCTTGACGAGCGGGTCGCGGCGCGCGGCGCGCCAGCGGGCGAGCGCGAGCGGCTCGTGCTGGCGCCCCGCCCATCGATCGACCGAGGACAGGAACAGCCGGTAATGGTCGTCGAGGAGCGCCCCTCCGCCCCCGACTTCGATCCGGACGCCGCGCCGGCCCGCCTTGCGGATGTTGAACCGGGTCTGCTTCGAGAGCGACGCGAGATGGGCCTCCGGGCCATCTCGCAGCTCGGCGACGTGCGTCGTCCGCGGGATGACGAGGACGCCGCCGTCGGCCGCGAGGTGCCGCCAGTGGTGGTCGTCCAGCGGGTCGACCCGGATCGACACCCGCGCCGCGCCGAGGCCGCGCAGGTCGTTGATGATGTGGTCGACCACGTTCCGGTCGAGCCCGGCGCCGACCGGCCCGCCGATGCCCCACGCGTTCGGGAACGACCACAGCTGAGCGGCCGCGCGGGGCGTGCCGCGCCTCGTGACGAGCGGCAGGACGAATCGTCGCCCGTCGGCGAAGAGATACGAACGGCTGACGTCGGTGAACCGCGAGCCGTCGCAGATCGCGTCGACCCACTCGGGCGTCTGCTCGGGGAGGGCTGCCGGGTCCGAGCCGACGACCGCGGCCCACGCCTCGCGCGCGGCCCCCGTGACGATCGGCGCGGGCACGGTGTCCGACGTGGCGACGCCGAGGCTCATGACCCCACCCATTGGCTGACCACGATCTCATCGATCCGGAGCGTGAGTGGGAGGGCGTCGGGGTCGACCCGGCCGGCCTCTCCGCCCATCGCCAGGTTGGCGATCAGGTACATCGGTGTCGACGGCACGAGGGCGGGATCGGTGACGCGCCCCGTCTCCACCCCGTCGAGGGCGAACACGACGCGGTCGGGCAGCCAGGTGACGGTGAAGACGTGCCACTCGCCGGCGAAGTCGGCCACGGCCGTCTCGACGCGCTGCTTCCGGCGCTCGTCGTCGACCCGGTTGTGGACGTGCGACGTCAGGGTGTCCGGCCGGCTGCCGTACCACTCGAAGATGTCGATCTCGGGCAGGCTGGTCTTGTCGGCGGACAGCAGCCAGACCGCCGGCCACGCGCCCTCCCCGGCCGGGACCATCGCCCGCACGGAGACCTCGCCGTAGGTGAACGAGAACGACGACGCCTCATCGGCGTCACTCGCCGGCCCCGTCGTGACCATGCCGGAGCGGAACGGAAGCTCGTCGCCGTCGGTGGTGCGCTGCGGGTCGGCGGTCGCCCGGAGACGGAGGTCGCCCTCCCCGAGCGACACCCCCTCGGGGCGGTACCACTGCTGCTCGTCGTTCGACGCGATCGTGCATCCGCCGTCGGTCTGCCACCAGTAGCAGGTGTTCCAGACCTCGCCCAGCTCGTCGCGGTTGAAGTCGTCCACGAAGACGATTCGCCACTCGTCGCCGTCCGGCACGGCGAGCGACGGCGTGGGCGCGGACGTCGTCGGGGCCTCGGTCGGGGCCGGCGTCGTGTCCGCGCCCGACGGCGGTTCGGTCGGGGCCGGCGTCGTGTCCGCGCCCGACGGTGGTTCGGTCGGCGTGGGCGGCTGACCGGTCGCGCCGTCGCCGCTCGGGACCGCGGCGACATCGGGCGGCCTGGCGCCGTCGCGGTCGGTCACCGCGGGGTTGGCCGAGGTCGTCGTGCAGGCCGCCAGGACGAGCGACAGCAGCGGGGCGGCGGCGGTCTTCACGCGGCCCTCGACGGTCGGCGGTGGCGGGTCCAGCGTGCGGCGCGCCAGGCCGCGCGCCGCACGGGCCGGGAGCGCTCGGGTGCGGCGGGGGGATCGGCCAGCCGTCCGATCAGCTGCTCGGGGGTGGTCCCGCCGTCGACGATCAGGCGCGAGCGCGCGTGGCGCGCCTCGCCGGGCCAGCTCCAGCGGTCGTTGACCGCGCACGCCGAGTCGAATCCGGCGGCCTCGGTCGCGGCGACGACCTTGCGCGAGTGATAGCCGTGGGGGTAGGCGAACGAGCGAACCGGGCGGCCGAGCCCCTGTTCCAGCTCGCGGCGCGAGCCGACGATCTCGGCGACGGAGGCGTCGATGGCGAGCACGTCGAGCTCGGGGTGGGTCCGGGAGTGGGCGCCGACCTCGTGGCCGGAGGCGGTGATCGCCTCCAGGTCGGACCAGGACATCATCGGTTGACCGTCCTCGCCGGGGATGTCGAGCCACGCCGATGTGCCGCCGACGTGCCCCGTGACCACGTACATCGTCGACGCCATCGCCCGCCGATCGAGCGCCGGCACGGCGTGCTCGACGAAGTCGGCCCGCCCGTCGTCGAACGTGATCAGGAGCGGGCGCGCCGGCATCTCGCCCGCGTCGAGCGCGTCGCTCAGGGCGCTGACGGTGAGGCACTCGTAGCCCTCGTCGGCGATGGCGTCGAGGTGGCCCTCGAACAGCGACGGCTCGACGCACCACCGGCGGTACGCGGGCGCCCGCGTGTGGCCGACCGAGTGGTACAGCAGGATCGGGATCGGCGTCACGCGGCCTCGGCCTTCCGGCTCGCCCGCAGCCGGCGCCGCGACGTGTGGTACGCGAAGAAGCCCTTGGTCATGCCGCGCAGCTCCGCCCGGCGGAGCTCTGCGGGGTAGGTGTCCGACCGCCGGTCGTTCTTCACCGAGTCGTCGGACAGCGCGGTCCAGACGCCGACCGGCAGCCGCCGCAGCACCGCCCCCATCGTCGCCCGCTGCGACAGGAACTTGGAGAACGCCGCGGCGAGGCCGCACCCGTAGCTCTCGATCTGGGCGAGGAGCTCGTCGTCGCTCGTCAGGGACGCGTGCCACACCACCGCCGCCGGCTGGCGCACGATCAGGTGGCCGGCCAACAGCAGCCGGACCGCCACATCGATGTCCTCGCCCCCGCGGGCGATCGTGCCGGCGCCGAGCGCCTCGTCGAATCCGCCGATCGAGCGCAGCGCCTCGGCCCGGAACGCCATGTTCGCCCCGGTCCCGAGCAGCCGGGGATGGAACGGGAAGAGGTCCGACGGCGGTGGATCCATGGCGAGGTGGTACTCGGTTTCGCAGAAGTCGGCGACGTAGCCGCCGAACTCCTGGAAGCGCAGCTCGGCCGTCGTGCTGAGCGACGTCGGCAGCACCGCCCCGCTGACGCAGACCGCTCCCGGGTGGGCGGCGAACGTCGCTCCGACCACGTCGAGCCAGGACGGTTCGGGCTCGATGTCGTCGTCGGTGAACAGCACGAACCGGTGGGTGGCCGCGTCGAGGCCGCAGTTGCGGGCGCGGGCCAGCCCCGGGGTCCGCTCGACCACATGGCGGGCGCGGTCGGCGAAGCCGGCGACAACACGGGCGGTCTCGTCGTCTCGGGGGGCGTTGTCGACGACGATCAACTCGTGCTCCGGCCCGACGACGTCCACCAGCCGACGCAGCGTGCGCTGCAGCGACTCGGCCCGGTTGCGGGTGCACACGACGACCGAGATCGGCCCCGCCGGAGGGACGCCGTGCGCCGGGCTGGACGGCATCTCCGCGGCGAGTTGTCGTCCGACGTGCCCGACGGTTCCATCGTCGAGCAGCGGCAGCACATCGACGCCGATCGGCCAACCGCGGCTGCGCAACAGGGTGAAGGCGTGGGTGCTCGCCGCGGAGGGGTCGCTCGGCGGGCGCAGGCTGAAGTCGCCGCTTTCGATGTCGAGCGTGCCGACCGCGAGCGGGCCGCGATCGACGCCGAGCGTGACGCCGCGGCCGTCAGTTGCTGTGGGGTACATGGGGCCTCCGGTCGGGGGTTGGCTGGAGCGGCCGCGGCTCGGTCACCGCAGCACCTCGAACAGGTACGTGTCGTCAATCCGGGCCACCAACTTGAAGCGCGGGTTGGACAGCAGGAAGCGGCTCGCCTCAGCGGTGGAGGCGACCGGGAACGTCCCCACGACGGCGATCTCGTCGATCATCCCCGGGCTGACGACGACGTACGCCGTTCCCGGCGTCAGCTCGACGAGGTCGTCGGCGACGTCGTCGAGCGCCGACGGGGGCGGCAGGGCCGTGTGCGGGCCGAGCATCTCGGTGATGTACGGCGTGTAGGTGTCGGTGACCTGGAACTCCGCGTAGCGGGCGACGCTCTGGGCCGGGTAGCCCGCCCTGAACTGCGCCAGGATCGCCGGGCCGGCGATCGTCTCGCCGACGTAGGCGTCCATCGCCACCTCCGACGGATCGACCTGGTTGACGCGCTCGCGGCCGTAGTGGACGACGACGAAGCCGGCCGCGAGACAAAGACACAGCGCCGAGGCCAGGACCGTCGGCTGCGGCAGCCGGTCGCGGCGGACGACCGGCGCGCTGCTGACGACCCCCCAGGCGATCAGCGCCGCCATCAGCGGGAGCGAGTAGAGGTAGACGCGGTAGATCGCCTCGCCGCCGTAGGACTGCACCAGCGGGATTCCGAACGGGATCATCGCGAGGACGACGAGCAACCCGATGCGCCGCTTGGCCCAGCACGCCACCAGCCCCCCGAGGGCCGCCAGCAACCAGACCGCGGCCGAGTAGTACCTGGTCACCTCGCTGATCAGCGCCGCCTCGGCGGGCGCCAGGCTGAGGTCGGTGTTCCCCGCCGCATTGGCGGCGGGAGAACCGCCGAACCCGAGGTCGAAGTCCTGGGCGGCGAAGTAGCTGAACGAGCGGGCGACCCAGACGAGCACGACGGTCGACAATCCGAGCAGCAGCCACCGGTCGCGGACCCAGCCGACGGTGACGGCGACGACCACCGCGCCGATGACGACGATCGGCGTCAACGGGTGGGCCATCAGCAGCCCGAGGAGGACGGCGGAGACGGCGACCCGCCGCCGCGCGGTCAACGCCGCGTCGGTCCGGGCGCGGCCCCCGGCCCCGCCGGTGTGCCCGTCGCCGGCGGGCGTCGGCCGCTCGCGCCGGAACCAGCTCCAGATCATCCCGAGGGCGACCAGCGCGAGGAACGAGGCCAGCGTCTGGGCGGCGAAGTAGTTCTGCCCGACCCAGTTGGTCAGCACGTAGATGACGACGGCGAGGTACGCCACACGCACGCTGCGGGTCACCCGGTGCACGAGGTAGCCGACGGCCAGCAGCACGAACCCTTCGCCGACCAACTGCGCCCACGCGGCATACGACGTCGGGTCGACGCCGGTGGCGCCGCGGACGAGCGCGACCACGCCGAAGAACCCGGAGAAGTTGTTGTAGATGTCGAAGTCGGGATGCAGCCGCCCGGTCTCGTCCAACAGGCGGGCGACACCGACGTGCTTGTACGCCCACGGATAGCGGATCGTGCTCGTGCTGAGCGCGATCGTCCCGTAGACGATGACCAGCAGCGGGCCGACGGCGGTGACGAGGCGGGAGCTCGTCGTGCGCGGCGCGGTGGCGGCGTGGGCGGCGCCGACGACGGCGAGGCCGAATCCGACGAACCACGTCAGCGGCAGCTCGCCGACGAGGCCGAGCAGCCCGATGTCGGAGACGTCGAGCCTGGACATCGACGACCACCACAGGGCCAGCGCCAGCAGGGTCCACCCGACCTGCGGCGGTGCGAGCCCCCGCCAGTCGATCGGTCTCGACGCGGGCCGTGGCCGCACCAGCCGGATCGCCGCGCACAGGCCCAGCACGACCGCCGCCCCGCCGCCCGGGCGCCACCAGTGAAACGTCAACATCAAGTGCGCGACGACCATCCAGGTGACGACGCTCAACGCCACGGTGGCGACGGCGCGCTCGACGCCGTCCGCCGGCCGCAGCGCCCCGACGACGAGCGCGCCGGGGTGGACGACGATGGCCGCGCCGAGCACGGCGGCGGTCAGTGGGCCGTCGACGCCGCGCGCCAGCAGCAGGGATCCGATCGCGGCCAGCCAGAACACTGGGTCGAGCGCCCGCGCCCCGTCGGCCGACGGGGCCGACGCGATGGAGACGCGGGGTTCCAGGGTCAGCCCCATCGACGCCGCCCGCCGATCAGCACGCGTTCGGTCGCGTACCCGAACGAGGCGCACGCCAGACCGGCCGTCAACACCGCGGCCCGGCCGAGCCGGCGCGGCTCGCGCAGCCCGCCGAGCGTGTCGCTGGCGACCGCGCGCGCGATCCCGAGCGCGTACGAGCGCTCCTCGCGCGTCGCGTCGGCGCCGCCGACGGTGGTCGCCAGCCGCGCCTTCGAACGCCCCTCGCCGAGGCACCGCCGGAGGACATAGCGCACCCGGGCGCGCCCCGGCGTCACCCGGTGGTGCACCACCGACCGCGGCGCGAAGACGACCTGGTCGCCGCACGCGGTCTGGCGGATCCGGATGCAGACCTGGGTCTCCTCGCAGCCGGCGACATCGGCGCCGACGCGGCCGAGCTCGACCGGGAACCCGCCGACCCGTTCGAGTGCCCGGCGGCGGAACGCGGCGCTCGCGCCGAACACGTTGCGGATCGGGGCGATGTCGTCGGGCCGGTCCGGGTTGGTGCACCCGACCGCCCAGTCGAGATGCGGGGGGAACCAGCGGGGTCGCGTCGACGGCCAGTTCGGCTCGATGCGGCCGCCGACCGCGGCCACCGTCGGATCGTCGAACGGCGCCAGCAGCGCGGCGAGCCAGCCGGGCTCGGCGACCGCGTCGTCGTCGATGAACACGACGACGTCGGCCGAGGTTGCCGCGACACCGGTGTTGCGCGCCGACGACAACCCGCGCGCGCCGCCGTTCGGGATCACGTCGACGCGCGGCCGCAGGTGGGCCTCCAGCTCTGGGTTGTGGTCGACGACGACGATGGTCTCGTCGGGCGGCCGCACCTGCCGGTCGAGCGCGTCGAGGCAGGCCTCGAGGTCGTCCAGCCGTTCGAAGCTGTAGGTGCACACGATCACCGCGCAGGTCGGCGCCCGTTGGCCGGCGCCCGCGGTCATGGCCTCGCCGTGTGAGCCGCCGGGCGGCGGTTGACGTACTGGTCGGTCAACTCCCGGGTCAGCACGGCCGCGATTCGCAGCCCGTCCCGGAACGCGTGGAGGTTCGAGCTCCCCGCGCTGCGCTCGCGCTCGAAGCTCGGCACCTCCTCGATCACGAAGCCCAGGCGCGCCGCCCGGACGTGCAGCAGGGTTTCGATCTCGAACCCGTTGCAGTCGAGGTCCAAGGCGTCGCGGTGTTTCGTCCAGATCGCGTTGAACCCGTACGCCAGGTCGGTGAACCGGGTGCCGTAGACGCGGTTGACGAAGGTTCGGATGGCGCCGTTGCCGAACCGTCGGATCCCGGTGATGTCGGTGCTGCCGCCCCGTTCGAGGAAACGCGAGCCCTTCGCCAGGTCGGCGCCGTTGACGAGGGCCAGGACGAACCGCTCGACCTCGCCCGGTTCGTTCGATCCGTCGGCGTCGATGAACACGGCGACGTCCCCGTTGGCCGCCGCCAGACCCTCGATCATCGCGTTGCCCTTGCCGCGGCCGGTCTGGCGCAGCACGCGCACGTCCGGCATCAGTTGCAGCGCCACGTCGATCGTGCCGTCGACCGAGTTGCCGTCGACGAGGATCACCTCGTACACCGTGGGGAGCGAGGCGAAGAGCGCGGCGAGGTTCGGGGCCTCGTTGCGCGCCGGGATGATGATCGTGACGGCGACCCGGCGCGTCACGCCGTTGAGCACGTACGTCCACGGTTCGCCCGGCCCGGCGCGCCGAGGCTTGCGCCGCTCCTCGCGCACCGGAGACCGAAAATCGGTCGCCCCTGCCCGCCGCATGTGGGTATCGGTCATCTGTGCGCACCTCCGCCGTGGGTGACTCCCCGCGGTTCCGCGCCCACGGGGATTCAGCCATTCTCACCGACGTTCGGCGCGTCGAAAAGGAGTGCGGCGTGATCTTGAGATAAAGCACACCCAACGGCCGCGTCGCGTGGCGACGCTCGCGCCCTCTGGCGTAGAACCCCTGCGTGAATGGCCTGCCTTGACGAAACCCTGACACGCCGATCGGGCCGGATTTCGACGCGTCGGCCGGTCGGCCGACGCGCTGCGTGGTGGAGGGACCGGCCCGACCCCGCGGCTGCCCGGTCGCCCGCCGCGGTTCGACTCCGGCTCGGTCGCCTCGCCGCGGTTCGACTCCGGCTCGGTCGCCTCAACCGCTGCCGTGCGTTCGCCAACGCCGGCTCAGGGCTCGCCGGTGTGCGTTCGCCAACGCCGGCTCAGCGCTCGCCGGCGGCGTTCGTCGCGCCGGCCGGGTGGGTCGGCGGCGGCGCCTTCGCCGCGGCGCGGACCAGCGTCAGCCGGAACTGCGCCGGTCGTGGCCGCAGCAGCTCGAGGCGGCCGCCGTCGGATTCGGCGAGTCGGCGGGCCAGCGGGAGCCCGCGTCCGTGCTTGGCGTGGTGGTCGCCGGGTCGGTCGAAGAGGGCGCGGACCGTCGCCGGGTCGATTCCCGTTCCCTCGTCCTCGATCGTGACGCTCTGACCGCTGACCAGGACGGCCAAGGTGCCCCCGCCATGGCGCAGCGCGTTGTCGAAGAGCACGTTGATGATCTGGCCGACGAGCCCCGGCGTGGCGGTGACGGGGTGCACCGGCGCCGTCGTCACGACGATCTGGCGGCGCTCGGCGGCGAATCGGTCCTGCCAATCGGTGACGTGATGGTCGATCAGCACGGTCAGGTCCAGGTCGGTCCGCTCGCCGCTGCTGCCGCGTCGGGCGACGACGAGCAGCTCGTCGAGGGTCCGGTTCAGCTCGTGCGCCTGCTCGAGCGCGGCCCGCGCCTCGGCGGCGACGTCGGGCTGGTCGTTGCGCTCGAGGAGCTCGAGGCGCATCGCGATCCCGGTCAGCCCGGTGCGCAACTGGTGGGTGGCGTCGGCGGTGAAGGAGCGCTCGGCCTCGAGCATCCGGTCGACGCGGTTGGCGCTCAGCCGCAGCGAGCGCGAGATCGCGTCGATCTCGTCGATCCCCGACGCGGTCGGCGGCGCGCTGAAGTCGCCGTCGCCGACCCGGCCCGCGCTCCTCGCCAGCCGCTCGAGTGGTCGGGCCAGCTGACGGGCCTGAATCGCCGCCAGCACCGCGGCCGCGATCAGCGCGCAGACGGCGATGACCGCCAGCCGGATCAACGAGCCGTCTGTTGCGCCGCCGCCGGTCGCGTCGTTGACGATGAGGATCACCGGCGCGAGCAGCACGACGAGCACGACCATGACCACCGCGATCGTCGACAGCACGAGCCGGCGGCGCATGGTGGCAGGTCAGCTCCCCGGCTCGAAGCGGAACCCGACGCCGCGCACGGTGACGATCTTCGAGGGCGGGTCGGTGTCGTCGAGAATCTTGCGGCGCAGCGTCGAGGTGTGCGTGTCGAGCGTGCGGGTCGAGCCCCACCAATGCTCGTCCCACACCTGGCTCATGATCTCCTCGCGCTTGATCGTGACGCCGGGGTTGCGCATCAGGAGCGAGAGGAGGTCGAACTCCTTGCTCGTCAGCTCCACCTCGGCGCGCCCGCCGTCGCCGGCGTCGAGGAAACACCGTCTGGCGCCCTCGTCCAGCTCGAGGCCGGCGCCCCGCAGCGGTCCGCCGGAACCGTTGACGCCGGCGGTCTCGGTGATCCGCAACCGGGCGCGAATCCGGGCGACGAGCTCCGCCAGACGAAACGGCTTGGCGACGTAGTCGTCGGCGCCCGCGTTGAGCCCGACGATGACGTCCATCTCCTCGGCGCGCGCCGTGAGCATGATGATCGGCAGGTCCGCGTGGACGGCGCGGATCTTGCGGCAGACATCGAGTCCGTCGACGTCCGGAAGCGTCAGGTCGAGGAGCACCAGGTCCGGGCGGTCGTCGGTGACCGCGGCCAGCGCCGGCCCGCCCGCGGCGACGTGCACGACGGCGAAGTCCTCTGCCCTCAGGACGCGGATCAGCGGTTCGCTGATCCGCTCGTCGTCCTCGACCAGCAACACCGTCGTCATCGTCCACCGAGCGTAGGTCGACGCGCTCGCGGCCCGCTGGCATGCCGGCGCGACGTCCGCATGGCGACCGCGGCCCCAGCGCCGCGTTTCACGCCCCGCGCACGCGGAGCGCCGCGGCGTGGGCCGGGAAGCCCTCGTGGTCGGCGAGCGCGATCACCGACGGGGCCATGCGGGTCAACGCCCGCTCGTCGGCCCGGGCGACGGCCGTTCGCTTGAGGAACGTGTCGGCGGTGATCCCCGACGACACGTGCGCGAATCCGCTCGTCGGCAGCGCGGCCGGGCAGCCGACCACGAAGTTCGCCGCGCTGAACGGCGTGTGCTGGCCGACGAGGATCTCGCCCGCGTTCACGATCCGGTCGACGACCCGGTCGACCGCCGCTCCGGCGACCGCGACCTGGAGGTGCTCGGGCGCGAACTCGTTGGCGACCTCCACGGCGTCGTCGAGGGTGGGGACGAGCACGCAGCCGCCGTTCACGCCGAGCGACGCCCGAGCCGCCTCGGCGCGGTGGGTCGGGAGCGCCGCGAGCTGGCGTTCGAGCTCGGCGTCGGCGGCGTCGGCGGTGTCGGCCGACGTCGTGACCAGCACGACGGTCGAGTCGGCGCCGTGCTCGGCCTCGATCAGCAGGTCGGCGGCGAGCCGGAGGGGGTCGGCGGTGTCGTCGGCGACGACCATCGCCTCGGTCGGGCCGAGGAGCATCATCGTGGCGACGCCGTGGCGCTGCATCTCGACCTGGGCGATCGTCACCGCCGGCGAGCCCGGCCCGACCACCTTGCGGACCCTGGGGATCGACTCGGTGCCGAACCCCAGCGCGGCGACGCCGGCCGGGCCGTTGACGCGGAACACCCGCTCGACTCCCAGCTTGCGGCAGACGACCAACACCGCCGGGTCGATCGCCCCCGATCCCCCCGGGACCGGCGGGACGACGAGCGCGATCTCGGGCACACCGGCCACCGCGGCGGGCACCGCCAACTGGTAGGCGACACTCGGGTAGGACGCCTTGCCCGACGGGACGAAGAGCCCCGCCGACGCGATCGGGGTGATCTTCTCGCCGACGGTCAGACCGGGCTCGGCCTCGATCGTCCAGCCGGTCGTGTGCGCGAGCTGCGCCTCGTTGAACGCCCGCAGGTGGGCGATCGCGTCGTCGATCGCCGCGTCGACCGCCGGCTGGACGGCGGCGCCGGCCAACTCCGCCTCGGTGACCGCCAGCCCGTCGGCGTCGATCCGCATTCCGTCGAACCGCGCGAGCGCGTCGCACACGGCGGCGTCGCCACGCGTCCGCACATCCTCGATCAGCTCGGCGATCGACGCTCGCAGGCCGGGGTCGAAGATGTCGGCGAGGCCCCGCTCGCACAGGCGTGTTCGGGCAGCTCGGTCCATCTCGGTCCACACGAGTCGACGCAACACGCTCACGACGGCCAACGCTAACCGCGGCCGGCCATGACGCGATCGGGTCGGGGCCGGGCCGACGCTCACCGCGGCCGGCCATGACGCGATCGGTTCCCGACCGGCCGACGCCCTTGCCGTGACCGTGCCGTACTGTTTGGGGATGAGCGAACCCTCACTGGACCCCGCGCCGGTTCCCGACGGCCCGTTCGAATGGCATCGCGTCCTGGCGCCGGACGAGCTGCCCGAGGGGCGGGTCACGACCGTCGCCGTCGGCCGCCGGTCGCTGGCCGTGTCGCACTACGCCGGCGGTTACGGGGCGATCGACAACAAGTGCCCGCACCAGGGCGGACCGCTCGGCGAAGGGTCGATCGAGAAGGGCTGGCTGCGCTGCCCGTGGCACGGCTACGACTACTCGCCCTGCAACGGGCGACCGCCGGAGGGCTCCGACGACACCGTGCAGGCCTTCGCCGTCGACACCCGCGACGACGGCGTCTACGTCGCGGTGCCGCCGGACCCCGAGCGCGTCCGCACGGTGAGCGACGTCCTGGTCGAGACGATGGTCAACTGGGGTGTCTCCGCCGTGTTCGGGATGGTCGGTCACTCCAACCTCGGGTTCGCCGACGCGATGCGCGAGGCCGAGGGGCGCGGCGACCTGCGGTTCTTCGGGATCCGTCACGAGGGCGCGGCGTCGTTCGCCGCCGGCGCGTACGGCAAGCTGACCAACGACCTCGCCGCCTGCTTCGCGATCGCCGGGCCCGGCTCGACCAACCTGCTGACCGGCCTCTACGACGCGCAGGTCGACCGCGCCCCGGTCCTGGCGTTGTCCGGCCAGGTGCCGTCGAAGGTCAAGGGCCGCGGGGCGTTCCAGGACGTCGATCTGGAGGGCGCGTTCGCCGCCGTCGCCCGCTACTCCGAGACCGTCCAGGCCGGCTCCGACCACGCCGAGCTGATGAACATGGCGTGTAAGACCGCCGTCGTCGAGCGGGACGTGGCCCACCTCGTCCTGCCCGACGAGGTCCAGGTCCAGCCGTGCGACGCCGAGCCGGGCGGGCCCCTGGGCCGCGTGCCGAGCCGACGGATCTCGCCGCCGGCCGACACGCTCGCCGCGGCGGCGGAGATGATCGGCGCCGCGGCGCGCCCCGTGTTCATCGTCGGCCACGGCGCCCGCGGCGACATGGCCGAGATCACGGCGCTCGCCGAGCAGATCGGAGCGCCGGTGGCGACGACGTTCAAGGGCAAGGGCGCGATCTCCGACCAGCACCCGCTCGGGTGCGGGGTGCTCGGCCGCAGCGGCACGCCGATCGCCAGCTGGTTCATGAACGAGTGCGACCTGCTCGTCGTGTTCGGCGCGTCGTTCTCCAACCACACGGGAATCGCCACGTACAAGCCGATCGTCCAGGTCGACTACGACGCGATGGCGCTCGGCCGCTTCCACGCCGTCGACGTGCCGCTGCTCGGTCACGGCGCGGTGACCGCCCGCCTGCTCGCCGAGTCGATCGGCGCCGACCACGAGTGTGCCGACCACCGGCCCGAGGTCGCCGAGCGGTGGGCGATCTGGCGGGAGGAGAAGGCGAGCCGCCGCGCCGACGATCGAGGCGGCGGGTTGAACGCGGCGGCGCTGTTCGACTCGCTCGGTCGCCACGCCGACCCGGACGCCGTGCTGTGCGTCGACGTCGGCAACAACACCTACAGCTTCGGCCGCTATTTCGAGGTCGACCGGCAGTCGGTGCTGATGTCCGGCTATCTCGGCTCGATCGGGTTCGGCTTCCCGGCGGCGATGGGGGCGTGGGCGGCGGTCGGCGATCGGCGCCAGGTGATCGGGGTCTCCGGTGACGCCGGGTTCGGGCAGTACGCGATGGAACTGACCACCGCCGTGAAGTACGGGATGAACATCACCCACGTGGTGATGAACAACTCCCAGCTCGGCAAGATCAGCAAAGAGCAGCGGGCGGCCAACCTCGACGTCTGGCAGACCAGCGTGCACAACCCGTCCTTCGCCGACTTCGCCAAGCTGTGCGGCGCGCACGGCGTGCGGGTCGAGTCGGCCGCCGAGCTCGACGACGCGCTGGCCGGCGCGCTCGCCCACGACGGTCCCGCCCTCGTCGAGGCCGTCACCGACCCCCTCCTCGTCTGACTGGTCGCGCCGAGCGCAAGGCTCCCGAACCGGACGGGTGGGGGGCGTGGGTACCATCGGCTCGTGGGCTGGTGGCTGCCGCTCTGGGTGCTGACGAGCGTCGCGCTCGCCGCGCTCGCCGCCGGCGACGAGTACGGCCTCGTCGTGGTCGGCGTCTACGTCGGCGCAAACGCGCTCTCGATGGCGATGGCGTGGTTCCGCCGGCCGCCGGTCCTTGCCGGCGTGCTCCGCGGACTCGGCTGGGCCGCCGCGCTCCAACTCCCGGTCATGGTGTTCACCGTGCTCGATCGTGACGGCCGGTTCGCCGCCGTCGCACCCCCGTCCGGCGACTCGCCGCCGGCCGCGCCGGGCGCCGACCACCACGGGCGGCCGAGCCGCGAGGGGCGCGGGCACGGCTCGGACGGTCGCGCGCAGTAGCATCTCGTCACGTTCCAGTCGCCAATCGGGGAGCGTGCATGCCCGTCACCGTCGTCGTCGGAGCCCAGTGGGGCGACGAGGGCAAAGCCAAGGTCATCGATCTCCTCTCCAAAGAGCACACGTTCGTCGTGCGCTATCAGGGCGGCCACAACGCCGGCCACACGGTGGTGGTCGACGGCGAGCGGTACGCCCTGCAGCTCGTCCCCTCCGGCATCCTGTACGAACACGTCGTCCCTGTGATCGCCAACGGCGTCGTCGTCGACCTGCCGACGCTGTTCGCCGAGATCGACGGGCTCGAGGACCGGGGGATCTCGTGCTCGGAGCTGAAGGTCTCCAGCCGCGCTCACTTGATCTTCCCGTGGCACCAGGCCCACGACGCGATCGCCGAGGCGATGCGCGGCGACGACAAGATCGGCACGACGCTCAAGGGAATCGGGCCGGCGTACGCCGACAAGGCGCGCCGGGTCGGCATCCGCGCCGGTGACGTGCTCGATCCGGTCCGCTTCGCCGCCCTCGTCCGCGAGCGGGGCGTCGCCGAGAACACCCTGATCGAGCAGGCGGGCGGCGAGCCGCTCGACGTCGAGGAGATCGTCGGCCGGTTCGTCGCCCTCGGCGCCCGCCTCGCGCCGTTCGTGAGCGACACGGTCGGCCTGCTGCACGACGCGCTCGCGCGGGGCGCGCACGTGCTGCTCGAAGGGGCGCAGGCGACGTTCCTCGACCTCGACCACGGCACCTACCCGTACGTGACGTCGTCGAACCCGACCGCCGGCGGGGCGTGCGCCGGCTCCGGCCTCGGCCCGCGCGACATCGACCGCGTCGTCGGGATCACCAAGGCGTACACGACCCGCGTCGGCGCCGGGCCGTTCCCCACCGAGCTGGTCGACGCCGACGGCGACACGCTCGTCGACGTCGGCCGCGAGTTCGGCACGGTCACCGGCCGCCGTCGCCGGGCGGGCTGGCTCGACTGCGTGATGCTGCGACACGCGGTGCGGCTCAACTCGCTCACCGAGCTGGCGCTGACCAAGATCGACATCCTCGACGGGTTCGAGACCGTCAAGATCTGCACCGGGTATCGCCTGCGGGGGCGACCGCTCGAGGGCTACCCCGACCGGTCCGACGTGCTCGCCGAGATCGAGCCGGTCTACGAGGAGCTCGACGGGTGGGGGAGCGCGCTGAGCGAGGCCCGCGAGCCCGATCAGCTGCCGGCCCAGGCGCGACGGTTCATCGAGATCGTCGAGCGCGAGGTCGGGATTCCCGTCCGCGTGGTCGGCGTCGGCGCCGAGCGCGACGACTACCTCGTCTGGGTGTCGTGATCGTGGGCGACGCGATGGAGGCGGCGCGATGATCCCCCGCTACTCGACCCCCGAGATGGACGCGGTGTGGTCCGACACCGCGCGCTTCGCCCGCTGGCTCGAGGTCGAGCTGCTGGCGACCGACGGTCACGCCGAGCTCGGCCTGGTGCCCGCGGATGCCGCCGCCGAGTGTCGCGCCGGCGCGCCGGCGACCGACGAGGCGTTCGTCGCCCGAGTCCTGGCGCGGGAGGCGGTCACCGACCACGACGTCGCGGCGTTCGTCGACGTCGTGCAGGACGCGATCGGCGCGCCGGCCGGCTCGTGGATCCACTTCGGCCTCACGTCGTCCGACGTCGTCGACACCGCACTGTGCTGGGCCCTGCGGGACGCCACCGACCTCTTGCTCACCGCGGCCGACGAGCTGTTCGACACGATGGCTCGGCTGGCCGGTGAACACCGAGACACGGTGATGATCGGCCGAACCCACGGCGTCCACGCCGAGCCGACGACGTTCGGGGCGAAGGTTGCGCTGTGGGCCCTGCAGCTCGACCGCGACCGGGCCCGGCTGCGGGCGGCGCGGCGGTCGATCTCGGTCATGAAGCTGAGCGGCGCGGTCGGCACCTATTCGAACATCCCCCCCGAGGTCGAGGCGCACGTCGGCCGGCGCCTGGGGCTCACGCCCGTCCCGGCGACGCAGGTCATCGCCCGCGACCGCCACGCCGAGTTCCTGTACGCCTGCGCGTCGGTCGGCGCGACGTGCGAGCTGGTCGCCGTCGAGCTGCGCCACCTCCAGCGCACCGAGGTGCGCGAGGTGGAGGAGGGGTTCAAACCGGGGCAGAAGGGCTCGTCGGCGATGCCGCACAAGCGCAACCCGATCTCGGCCGAGACGATCTCCGGACTCGCCCGCGTCGTGCGCTCGAACCTGCTCGCCGGCCTGCAGGACGTTGCGCTCTGGCACGAGCGGGACATCTCCCACTCGTCGGTCGAGCGGGTGATCCTGCCCGACTCGTCCCAGCTCGCCTTCTACGTGCTGCGCCGGCTCCGCCGCCTGCTCGACGGCCTGGTCGTGCGGCCCGAGCGGATGCTCGCCAACCTGGACGCCAGCCACGGGCTGGTCTTCTCCCAGCCGGTGTTGCTGGCGCTCGTCCGCAACGGGATGTCGCGCGCCGCCGCCTACCGGATCGTCCAACGGAATGCGATGCGTGCCTGGGAGGAGAGCGTCGACTTCAGAGGGCTCCTGGAGGCCGACCCGGAGGTCGAAGGCACCCTGCTCGACGACGCCTTCAACCTTTCCCGGTCACTCCGCAACCTTGATCGGGTCTTCCAGCAACTGGCCGACGTCGGCGCTACTTCCGATCAATAATGCGTTGCGTATTCAGCGATACACCGGCTGTGGTTTCGGCACGGTCGGTGACTGAATCGTCAGTCACCGCGTCCGATACCGGCACGTTTGAGCACGCTCGGTGCCACCCCAACGTCGCGCCATGACGCATACGAGATCTTCTTGCTCTCGCTGTAGCTCTTCGCCACGTCGACGAACGCATCCTCGCGGGCCTGCATGTCGATCGTGTTGGACATCGCCTCCAGCTCGGCGAGCAGATCCCGGCGTTGCTGGACGAGCATCAGCTCGTCGACCGGCGTCGCGGAGTCGAGTTCGGCGTCGATTGCCGCGAGTCGCTTGTTGATCGTCTCAGGGGTGCGCTTGCGCCCCCGCTTCGGCTTGGTCGCACGCAAGCCTTCGAGGTAATCGCGGACGACCCGGCCCTCGGCTCGGCCCGTTGCAAGGGCCGCCTTGTGCTCATCGGTCATCGGGGATTTTGGACCACGCTTCTTTGCCATGGAACTCAAGTCTAGGAAAAACTCACACTCATTCAATACTTTGCCGAAAAAGATTCGGCGCTCGAACCCACTCCATCTCGGCGCCGCCTCCGAAAACGTGGGCAGACCAGCCGGGCCGCCGACCGAATTCAAATGACGGTGGTCGACACGGCCGCACCGCCGACCGGGAGGTACGGCTTTGATTTGATGCGGGGATGGCGTTCACGGCCACGGCAGTAGCGTCGGCCCGATGACCTCCGGCGCGCTCGCCCCGCTCTCGCCAGCTCGGGATCGACTCCGAGACCACGTGCTCGAGCACTCCGTCAAGCACGGCGAGTTCACGTTGAAGTCCGGCGCGCGGAGCTCGTGGTTTCTCGACACCAAGCAGACCGCGTGCCGGGCCGACGGCATCGTCGCCGTGGCCGACGCGCTGATCGAGGTGTTCGCCGACGTGTTCGCCGACATCGACTCGATCGGGGGGCTGACGATGGGTGGGGATCCGGTGGCGTTCGGGGTCGCCGCCGTCGCCGCGACCCGCGGCCACGCGCTGCGCAGTTTCAGCGTGCGCAAGGAAGTCAAGACCGGCGGGATCACCGGGCGCATCGCCGGCGCGCTCCAGGCCGATGACCGGGTGCTCGTCACCGAGGACACGACGACGAGGGGCACGTCGCTGATCGAGGCGGCCGACCAGATCCTCGAGTTCGGGGCCCGGCCCGTCTGGATGACCGTGATCGTCGACCGCGGCGGCACGTGCGCGGCGATGGCCGCCGAACGCGGCATCGAGTTCCGGCCGTTGCTCACCGCCCCCGACCTCGGCTTCGACTACGGAACCTGATCGGCGCCCGTCGAGTCGGCGCCGGTCGCCGGGCCGTCGGGGTGGAGGATGCCGGGGTGGAGGACGCCGGGGTGGAGGACGCCGGGGTTGAGGATGCCGTTGGGGTCCAGCGCGCGGGCCAGCGCGCGTTGTGCCGCGAGCTCGTCGGCGGAGCGGATCAACGCCATCCAGCGCGTCTTCGCCACCCCGATCCCGTGCTCGGCCGAGATCGTCCCGCCGAGCTCGGCGACGGCGGAGAGCACGGTGTCCGCGAGGCGCGCCGGGTTGGCGGCGCCGATGAGGTTGAGGTGCAGGTTTCCCTCGGCCAGGTGTCCGAACGGGACCAGCCGCGCCCCGTCGGCGCCGGCCGCGGTCTCCGCCACCTCCAGCAGCCGGGCGACCGACCCGACCGGGACGGCGACGTCGAGCTTGAACGGTGTCCCGCCACCGGCCGAGGCCGCCGCGGCGATCGCCTCGGGAATCCGGTCGCGGAACCGCAGGAGGCGGTCGCGCCGCACCGGGTCGGCCGTCACGGCCGACGCCAGCACCTGCGGCGCCGCGGCCAGCACGCCCAGCAGCTCGTCGGCGGGGTCGTGGTGATCGGCGCAGTCGATCACCAGGACGCACCCGCCGGCATCGACCGGCGCGGACGCGCCGATGTGCTCCTCGACGAGCTCGAGCGCGGTCGGCATCACGACCTCGACCGCGTCGAGCGACGTGACGCCGGCGCGCAGCCGGGCCAGGAGGGCGACGGCCTCCTCGACCGAGCGTGTCGACACCATGGCCGTGATCGTGTGCGCGTAGCGCGGCACGAGTCGCAGCCGGGCCTGGGTGACGACGGCCAGCGTGCCCTCCGACCCGGCGAGGAGTGACGGCCAGTGGACGCCGGCGCTCTCTTTCGGGAGCCCGGCGAGCGAGCCGACCACGGCGCCGCCGGCGAGCACCGCTTCGACACCGACAACCTGGCGGCGCATCGTGCCGAAGCGCAGGACGCGCGATCCGCCGGCGTTGGTGGCGATCGCGCCGCCGACCGTCGCCGACTCGCGCGAGGCGAAATCGATCGGCGTGTCGAGCCCGGCCGCACGGGCGCGGTCCCGCCAGACGGCGAGCGTGACCCCGGCGCCGGCGGTCACCTGTTGCGCCGTGGCGTCGACCGGCCCGACGGCGGTGAAACGCCGCATCGACAGCACGATCGCCCGTGGTCCGCTGTCGCCGCGGCGGGGCACCCCGCCGCCGACCAACCCCGTGTTGCCGCCCTGCGCGATGACGGCGGTCCGGTCCGCGTCGCAGCGCCGCAGGATCGCCGAGACCTCGGCGGTCGTGCCAGGGCGGACGACGGCGAGGGCGCGACCCCCGTACCGCCCGGTCCAGTCGGTCTCGTATCCGGCCCGGACGTCGTCGTCGACCAGCACGTGGTCGCGCCCGACGATCGATCGAAACGCGGCGATCGACGGACCGGTCATCGATCCGAGCTTGCCAGGTGATCGAGGCTCCGGCCGACGCGGTCGCCATCGCGCCGATGTCGGCGTACGCTCCTGCCGCCAAACCATATAGGGGAGACATCGTGGAACAGTTCTGGCGGCGCACCGGCGTCGCACTCGGCAAGCAGTGGAAGATCGTCACGGCCGCACTGGTGGTGATCACGGTGCTGCTGGTCGCGCTCGGCATCCCGAACCTGAAGTTCGCCACCGGTCAGGACAGCTACCTGAACCCGGACTCGCAGATCGCGATCGACAACGTCAAGTTCCAATCCGACTTCGGCGGCGAGACGGTGATCCTGCTCTTCACGGCGAACGAGGACGGCGTCGATGTGAGCGATCTCTACGTCGGCGACAACCTGGCCGAGTTGGAGCGGCTCAACGGCGAACTGGCAGAGCTGGTCGACACCGAGGGCGTCTATGCCGTGATCACGCCGCGCACCTCGATCGAGTTCAGCCACCAGCTCCTGTCGCAGGGCATCGGCACCAACGCGCTGCTCGCCGCGGCGGGCCGCGACGAAGCCGGCGCCGAGGCGCGCAACGCCGACATCGCGATCTCCCTGGCCCGGTTGGGCGCGGCCGGGGACCAGACGGTCGGCAACCCGTCGTACAACGAGTTGCTGATCTTCGGCAACGACGGCTACACGGTCGTCGACGGCGAGCCGGTGGCGCCGCCCGCCGCCGAGCGCGAGATCCGGCTGTCGCTCGCGTCGACGTTCCCGAACCCCGACCCGGCCAAGCCGAACCAGACCGCGGTCGGCGGGATCATCCTCGACGGCAACGCCTCACTCGACGAGCAGTCGGCGGCGACCGTCGCCGTCCTCGAGATCCTCGACACCGCGTCGTTCGACGGCTTCGACCTCACGGTGACCGGCTCGCCGGTCTACCTCAAGGTGATCAACGACTACCTCAAGGGCGGCATGGTCACGCTCGGCGCCGCGGCCCTCGCCGTGATGGCCGTCATCCTCGCGCTCATCTTCCGGGTCCGCTGGCGCCTGCTCCCGCTGCTCGCCGTGCTGTTCGGCGTGACGTGGGCGTTCGCCATCGTCGGCATCGTCGGCATCGACCTGTCGCTCGTCACGATCTCCGGCCTGCCGATCCTGATCGGGCTGGGCATCGACTTCGCGATCCAGATCCACAACCGGGTCGAGGAGGAGGTCGTCCTCGACCACGACGAGCATCCGATCGCCGAGACGCTGTCCAACGTCGCCCCGCCGCTCATCGTCGCCACGATCGCCGCGATCCTCGCCTTCCTCGCCCTCCAGATCTCCAAGGTGCCGATGATCCGGGATTTCGGCGTCCTGCTGTCGATCGGCGTCGCCGTGCTCGTGATCACCGGAATCGTGATCCCCGGGATGGTGCTCGGGCTCCGGGAGTTCAAGACCCCGACCAAGCAGCGAGGCGAGTCGGTCGTGGAGCGCGTCGTCGTCTGGCTCGGCGGCCTGCCGACCGCGGCCGGCCCGATCCTGATCGCCCTGGCGACGGTGATCTTCGTCGGCGGCGTGCTCGCCGAGGGCAGCGCCGAGATCCAGTCCGACCCGGTCAAGTGGATCGACCAGGACAGCGAGGTCGTCGCCGACATCAACCGGCTGGAGGACGAGACCGGCTTCTCGACGACGCTCGGGATCCTGGTCAACGCCAACAACGTCTACGACCAGGACGTCATCGATCTGGTCTGGGACTTCACGCTCGAGGCCGAGGCGGAGGGTTCGGTGGTCTCCAGTTCCAGCCTGGTCAACACGATGGGCAAGATCATCGCCGTCGACGGCGCCACGCCGATCGCGCCGACCAGCGACGACATCGTCGCCGCCGACGCCGTCATGCCGCCCGACATCGCGCGGGTGCTCGTCAACGGCGAGGCGCAGACGGCCACCCAGGTCAACCTGCGGCTGGCGCCGGCGAGCCTCGCCGAGCGCGCCGACATCGTGGCGGGGCTGGAGGCCGACCTGGCCGCCAAGGTCGCCGCCCTCGAACTCCCCGACGACAGCATCCTGCTCGTCGACCTCCAACCCGGCCAGGACGCCGTCCGGGCCACTCCCGCCGGGCTGGCGACGGTCGGGATCGGGCTGCTCGAGAACCTCTCGGCGAACCGGGCGAATCTGACCTACCTCTCGCTGTTCGTCGTCGGCATCTTCCTCGTGCTCCGTTTCCGCAGCCTGACCCGCTCGGTGCTGGCGCTCGTGCCGGTGCTGCTGGCGGTCGGCGTGTCGTCGCTCGTCGTCGGGCTCTCTGGCATCCAGCTCAGCCCGCTCACGACGGTCAGCGGCCCGCTCGTCGTCGCCACGTGCGCCGAGTTCTCCGTGCTGATCCTCGGGCGCTATCTGGAGGAGCGCCAGCGCGGGCTCGACCCCCGAGCGGCCTCCGCCAAGGCGGCCGGCCGCACCGGCCGGGCGTTCTTCACGTCGGCCCTGACCACGATCGGCGGCTTCGCCGTGCTGATCGGATCGGCGCTCCCGCTGCTCCGCGACTTCGGCATCATCGTCACGCTCAACGTGGCGATCGCCCTGCTCGCCGCCCTGGTCGTGATGCCGCCGTTGTCGGTGTGGGTCGACGCCAGGGGATGGCTCGGCACGGGCGAGCAGGACCGGCCGAGGGAAGCCGCGGTCGCGCTCGCCGCGCCGTTACCCGGCAGCCAGACCGTCGGGGCGGCCGTCGGCGGCGTGGCGATGCTCGCCGGCGCGATCGGCGTGTACGCCACCGCTGACACCTCGAGTGGCCAGGCGAGTGACCTCGCGTACGCCGCGGTGCCGCTCCCGACGACCACCACGACGACCACGACAACGACCACGCTGCCGCCGACGACCACGGTCGCCGGCCAAGAGCCGCCACCGAGCACCGAGCCCGCGGGCCCGCTGATCGACCCGAGCGGCTTCCCGACCGAGCCGCCGACCGAGGGCATCGTCGCGCCGATCCTGTTCGGCCTGCTGACCGACCAGGGCGTCGAGCCGAACGTCGCCAACTGCGCGATCACGACACTCCTCGAGCGGTTCGACGAGCCCACGCTGCTCGGGCTCGGTCTGGCCGAGGCGACGCCGGAGTCGGTGGCGCCGGTCAGCCAGGCGGCGATCGACTGCGGCATCGCGCAGGAGACCGTCGACGCCGCGATCCTCGCGTTCACGGGTGGCTGAGCGTCACGTCGATTCGGCCGCCGCCCCGGACGCCGCGTGGGCCGCGCTGAGCGAGCCGTGGCAACTCGCGTTCGGGGAGGCGTGGGCGTCGTGGTGCGGCGGCAACTTCGGGATCGGCGCGGCGCTCGCCGCACGGCTCGTCGACGACGCCGACCTGGTCGCGGTTCGCGATCGCCGCGGTTCGGCCGCCGACGCGTTGGCTGTGCTCTGGGATCGCCTCGACGGCGTCTGACCGAGTCGAGGCGCCCGCCGCTCCGGCCGTGTCGACCAGCCCGGGGCCCTGTCAGTCGAGCAGGGCGTCGCTGCGGACCCGACGGGCCTCGGCTTCGACGTGCGCGGGCAGCACCCGGCCGAAGAGCTGCGTCGTGCGCTCGACGCGGCCGATGACACCCGGCTCGGAGGTGTAGGCGAAGATCGCCGCGTGGCGGGGGCGGGAGTCGGCGGCGACCCGCGTGACGCGATGCAGCGAGTGGCGGCCGCGGAAGATCTGGAGGTCGCCGGGCCGCAGGTCGAGGGTCCGGACGCCGTCGCGCCCGCCTTCGAGCACCCGCTGGACCGCGTCGAAGCGCTCGTCGTCGGCCGAGCGGATGGCGGGGACGTACTCGAACGAACCGCCCCCGTCGGCCGCCGCGACGAGCACGGTGACCGCCACGTCGTTGGTGTCGAAGTGCCAGGTGAACTGCTGACCGGGGTCGAGGATGTTGGCGGTCAGCCCGGCGAGCGGGTCGGCGTAGCAGTGCAACTCGGGCACCTCGAGGCAGGCGGCGATGAACGCGGTGAGCGCCGGCGCGCGGAACAGCGTGTCCATCGGCCCGCCGGCGTCCCAGGAGTCGCCGGGGATGAACCCGCTCGACCGTTCGATGAACGTGTTGACCGGGTGGCGGTCCGGAGAGTCGGGGTCGGCGGTCGTGTGGAAGTACGGGTTCATCACCTGCGTCGAGTAGTGCGTCGTGTGCTTCCGTGCGACGATCTCGGCGTCGAGCAGGGCCACCGCCTCGTCGCGCACGAGGCCGCGGACCACCGCGCAGCCGTCGGCGCGCAGCTCGTCGCGGGCCCGTTCGATCGCGTCGGCCAGCGTCGGATCATGGTGATCGCCCAGCGGGTAACGGACGAGGTCGACCAACTCGGCGAGCGGGATGCCGGTCGTCGTCACCCCGACACCTCCTGCGGCGCCGTCCCGTCGACAGCCGACTCGGGGGCGTCCGCGGTCGTCGTCGCCGATCTCGTGGACATCAGGAGAGACTTTGCGCGTCCGAGCCGACCGCGTCAAGCGCGTCGTCGGCGCAGGCGGGGCGCCGACGACGCTCGGTGGCGAATCCACGCCCGCGCGGAACGCGGGAACGGGCGGACGCGCTACTCTCAGTGCTGAGGCGCTTGCGGTCCGAACCCGCAGCGAGGTACAGCATGGGCGCTCCACTCGGTTTCCCGGACACCCCGCCGGCAGCGGCTGCCCCGGCGCGAGGGATGTCAGGGCCTCCTTCGGGGCCGGGGACGATTCGGCCTCCCCCGGCGCCCGGTGCGCCGACGAATCCCGCGGCGAGCACGCCCGTTCCGCCGGCGCCCGGCACGGGGCTGCCGGCCGCGGTCTCGTCGACGGCATTGGCCGCTCCCGGGCGGGCGGCGAAACGCGAGGGGCCACGCGATGACGGACCCGCGTTGTTCATCAGCTACGCGCGGCCGGACGCCGACGCCGTCGGCAACCTGGCCAAGGACCTCGGGTTGGTCAGTCGCGACGTCTGGTTCGATCAAGAACTCCGATCGCAGGGTGGGCAGGAGTGGTGGAACGTGATCCTCGCGAAGGTCCGCGCCGCGGAGGTCTTCGTGTTCGTGCTGAGCCCGGACTCGGTGCGCTCGAATGCGTGCCGTTCTGAGCTCTCCTATGCGCTGGATCTCGGACTGCCGATCCTCCCGGTCAAGGTGCGCGACACCAACATCCAGCTCGCGCCGGAGGCGATCGTCAGGACGCAGGTGGTGTCCTACGAACGACGCAGCGCCGAGACGGCGACGGCGCTGGTGGTGGCCGTCTTGCAGAAGCGGACCGAGACCCGACCGCCTCCCGACCCGCTTCCCACCCCGCCACCGGCGCCGATCATCGACCTCGAGCCGGTCAGGCAACGCCTCGCCGCTCCGCACCTCAGCTTCGACGAGCAGGCGGCGGTGCTCGTCGACCTCAGGGTGCAGGCGCGCAACCCGGACCAAGCCGAGGCGACGCGTTCCCTGGCCGAGCAATTCTTGGCCCGCGAGGACCTCACGGTGTCGGCCAAGAAGGACCTGGAGGCCCTGATCCTGAAGCTGCCGGTTTCGACCATGAGGGATCCCGCCGACACCCGACGCCGGCGGACGCTGTCCGAGCTGGATCCGGACACCGTCGACATGCTGCGCAAGCTGCTCCCCCACATCCGGAATTCCCATTTCACGCCGATCATCGGGCGTGGCATGACCAACTCGTTGCTCGGACCGCTGCGGCGCCTCGCCCCGGAATGGGCCCGCGACTTCCGCTCGCCGACCCAGCTGCGTCGTCGGACCGATCTGCCCGTTGCCGCCCAGTTCGTCGAGGTGATGAACAACGTCGACACGCTCCGCAACGCCCTGATTCACGACCTGCGGGACCGCATCGTGGCGACCAACGGCGCGCAGAACGGCGGCGAGACACCGGGTGACCTGAACCGGTTGGTGAGCGACGCGTGGCGCAGGCGTCGGGCGGACGTCGATTACGACCCATACCAGGTGCTCGCCGGGCTCCCGTGCCGGATCTACGTCACGGCCAACCCGTGGACGTTGATGGCCGAGGCGTTGCGGGACGCGGGAAAGGAACCCGAGGCCGAGATCTGCCCGTGGCGGCCCGATGTCTACGACTGGCCCGAGTCGGTGTTCGAGCGTGACCCGGACTACGAGCCGAGTGTCGAGCACCCGCTCGTCTACCACGTCTTCGGGACGGTCGAAGTGCCCGACTCGCTCGTGCTCAGCGCCGACGATTATCTCGACTTCCTGATCGGTGTCACCGCCGACCGATTGCTGATTCCCAAGCCGGTCGCGTCGTCGCTCGCAGACTCCGCGTTGCTGCTGCTCGGATTCAGCTTGGAGGAGATGGACATCCGGGTCCTGCTGCGCGGGCTCATCCGCCAGGAGGGCGGCAGCAAGCGCAGCCGATACTCCCACGTCGGCGCACAATCCGACTTCCGACCCGGACAGGACGGGCCGACCCGGGAGCAGCGATACCTCGAGCGCTATTTCGGCAAGTATTGCGACCCGTCGATCGACATCTTCTGGGGAACCGTCGACGAGTTCGCCGCCGGCCTCGCCGAGTTGATCGGACCGGCGCCGTGACCAGCCCGCCGCCGCCGCCACCACCGCCACCGCCGCCACCGCCGCGTCCATCGAACGGCCCGCGCCGGAGCAACCCGTTCGTCGGCCCGCGGTCGATCCGGTTCGGCGAGCGCATCTACGGGCGCGATCGCGAGATCGGCGAGCTGCGCGACCTGTTGATCGCCGAACGGATCGTGCTCATGTACTCGCCGTCCGGCGCCGGCAAGACGTCGCTGATCAACGCGGGCCTTCGTCCGGAGTTGCAGCGCAGAGACTTCTCGGTGTTGCCGACCATCCGCGTCGGCCTCGACGCCGCCGTCGCGGGCGGCGACCTCGGGCCGGTCAATCGGTATCTGTTGAGCACGCTGCTCTCGCTCGAGGAGGGCCGGCCGGTCGAGCGCCGTTGCGATCTGGCCGATCTGTCCCGGATGGGCCTCGAGGACTATCTCGGCGTGATCGCCGGGGAGATCGACGACGCACGCGATCCATGCCTCGTCTTCGACCAGTTCGAGGAGCTGTTCACGCTCGACCCAACCGACGAGGACTCCAAGCTCGAGTTCGTCAGAGACCATCTCGGTACGGCGTTGCGCAATCGGGGTTGGTGGGCGTTGATCTCGATGCGGGAAGACTTCGTCGCGCGGCTCGACCCGTACCTGAAGCTCATGCCGAGCGGATTCCGCAACCGATACCGGCTCGACCTGCTGCGCGTGAGGGAAGCCAAGCAGGCGGCGATCCTCGCGGCGAGACACGAGGGCGTGCGGTTCTCCGAGGAGGCCGCCAGCCACCTCGTCGGGGACCTCTGTCGAGTCCGCCTCGCGCGCGGCGGTGTGCCGATCGAGGTGCCAGGACCCTACGTCGAGCCGGTGCAGCTGCAGGTCGTCTGCCGCCGGTTGTGGACCGAGATGGCGCTGTGACCGACCAACTCGTCCCGCTGGCCGACGGGCATGTCGCGGCGGTCGCCGGCCCGTCGATCGAACTCGACGACGTCGCGAATCTGGGCAACGTCGACGACGCCCTCGCCGGGTTCTACGAGCGCCAGACGGCGGAGGTCGCGGAGGCGACCGGGGTCGCCGAACGCGAGATCCGGCACTGGATCGAGGACAACCTGATCAGCGAGCACGGCTTCCGCACCCAGTCGCTCGCGGGGACCGGCGCGGCCGCGCCCGAGGTGCTCGGCAGGCTCGTCGACGCGCATCTGATCCGCACCGAGTCGCGCCGCGGCGCCGAGTGGTACGAGCTCTCCCACGACCGCCTCGTCGCGCCCATCCGAGCCTCGAACGCCGACTGGCGGGCGGCGAACTTGTCGCCACTCCAGAACAAGGCGCAGGAGTGGCTCGCGCACGACCGATCCGATGGCCTGCTCATCGGCGGAAACGTGCTCGCCGAGGCCGACGACTGGGCCACCGACCACCCCGGCCAACTGCTCGACGCGGAGCGGGAGTACCTGGAGACGTGCCACCAGCGCGAGTCGGCGGCGAAGGCGCTCAAGCGCAGCTCGCGCCGCAACCTGGTGCTGGCCGTCGTCGCGTTCGGTCTGCTGGTCGTCGCCATGGTCGGGGTGGTCATCGCGTTCAACGCGTGGAACGACGCACGAGACGCCGAAGGCGAGGCGCTCACCGCCGCCGAGGAGGCGAGCGCGGCAGAAGGCAGGGCGCTCACCGCCGCCGAGAAGGCCAAGGAGGAAGAAGCCAAGGCGGTCGCTGCCGCCGAGAAGGCCAAGGAGGAAGAAGCCAAGGCGCTCGCGGCCGCCGATCAGGCGCGGGCGTCGGAGCTGGCGGGGAGGTCTCGAGAGCTGCAGGCGGAGGATCCCGCGCTGGCGCTCGCCGTCGCCGCCGAGAGCACGGCGGTGACGAACCCGTCGAGACCGGACACGATTCGGGCCGTGGTCAGCGCACGGGTCGCGCTGAACGAGAGGCCGTCGCCGCTCGGTGCGCCCCAGCGGTTCGAGGACCCGGGCGTCACCGGCGTGTCGGTCAGCGCCGACGACCGGCTCGTCGCCGTCGGCGGCAACCGGACGCTGTGGCTGTACGAACCGGGGGCAGGTGCGGGCGTGGCGGCCCTCGAAGGACACGAGGGGTCGATACAGGACACTGCCTTCAGCGGTGATGGCCGGTGGTTGGCATCGGCCGCGTCGATGGGCGAGCTCGTGCTCTGGGAACGGCGCGGGTCGTCGTTCGAGATGGGTCACGTGCTCGAACACTCGGCCGACGGCGTGACCGCTGACCTTGTTCACTCGGTCGCGTTCTCGTCGTCGTCGGAGTGGCTCGCGTCCGGTGACGACCGGGGCCGGGTGTGGTTGTGGGATCTGACCGTTGACCCACCGGCGGGCCGCGTGCTCGAGCGTGGGCCCTTCGGCGCGGACGGCCAGAACCCGGGTGACGTGTTCGCCGTGGCGTTCCGCGGTGACGGATCGATCCTCGCCTCGGCCGAGGGCGACGCCAAGGTGGACGGCGACCGGCGAGATGACGACGACGGCGGCCAGATCGTGTTGTGGGATGTCTCGACAGGCCAGGCGATCAAGCGCCTGGTGGCGCCCGACGTCGGGGCTACCCCGGTGCGGTCGGCCGCCTATGTGGTCGCGTTCCACCCGGTGTTCGACCGGGAACCAGGGAGTCAGGACTTCCAGACCGACATCCTCGTCGCGGGGCACGCGGACGGCACGATCTGGTTCTGGTGGAGCCCGAACTCGGACCCGCAGCCGGGCGACGCCCCCCCGACCGCCCACCGTGTCATCGGCCATGAGCGAGCCGTACGGGGGCTGGCGTTCGACCCGACGGGCGAGGTGCTCGCGTCAGCGAGCACCGACCGGACGATCAAGCTGTGGTCGTCGCCGGATCCGCCGTACGGCGATTGGACGCAGCTCGGCGAACCGCTGACGCAGCACGACGAATGGGTTTCGGGCGTCGCCTTCACGAACGACGGCGGGGAGTTCGTCTCGAGCAGCGGAGATCACACCGTGCGCCGATGGGCGCTGCCCGCGGCGAACGGGCAGGCCGCCGCGACCGGGGGCGGCGAGCTTGCGGCCACCGACTCCGATGATTCGCGATGGCTGTCGCGGGAGGTGGTCCATCACGACTGCGGCGACGCCGACGCCGCGGCGAACGCGTGCTTCGCCACGGCGGTCGCCATCAGCGGTGATGGGTCGACGCTGGCGTCGGCCGGGTTCGACGGAATCATCCGGCGGTGGGACCCGCGCACTGGCGAACCGATCGGCGGGGAGCTCCGTCCAGGCGACGACGACCTGCTCGATCACGTCAACGGGAACCGGATGTACGCCGTCGCGTTCGGTCCTTCCGAGCAGGTGCTGGTGGCGGGCGGGCACGGTCGTGTCTGGTTGTGGGACGCCACCGACGGTTCGCGCGGGTTGACGACGCTGCAGTTCGAGCCGGCGCCGTCGGGAGCGTCGGGGGACGTGGCGGTGGCGGAGAATCTGGCCGTGCGCGCCGTCGCCATCGATCCGTCGGGGACGTGGGCGGTCTCGGCCGGTGACGATGGCGTCGTTCGGCTGTTCGACATCGCGCGGCGGGTCGAGGTCGATTCGACGGCGGTCCTGAAAGCCGCCGACGAGGCGATCCGGCTCAACGCCGTCGCGTTCGCCGGGGATGGGCGGATCGCCGTCGGCGACGACGGCGGGAACGTGCGGACGCTCGAGATCGTGTCCGACGAGTTGACCGACCCCGTCGCCTTCAGCGACTTTCACCATCACGGAAGGGTGCGCGGGGTCGCGTTCGGGACCGAGCTGTTGGCCTCGGCGAGCAAGGACCAGCTCATCAAGCTCTGGGTCCCGTCTGATCCGGGCTTCGTGCCGAAGGTGCTGCGCGGGCACACCGAGGAGGTGGGGGCAGTGGTCCTCAATGAGGACGCGTCGTTGCTCGCCTCCGCGAG